>CAVVZG010000044.1:0-26189 GCA_963752205.1 Bryobacterales bacterium
CTATTTTGAAAGCATCAACACCCCGGCCAACAAGGCCTTCATCGCCCAGTGGCACACTTTCATCAAGAATCCCAAACGGACCACCAACGATCCCATGGAGGCTTCCTACATTGGGTTCAATCTGTGGGTGAAGGCTGTGCAAAAGGCCGGCAGCACCGACGTCGAGAAAGTGCTAGCCGCGCTCCCCGGCACGGAGACTCCGAACCTGACCGGCGGCATGGCCAAGGTGTTGCCGAACCATCACATCACCAAGCCGGTGTTCATCGGCGAGGTCAAAGCCGACGGGCAGTTTAACGTGGTTTCGAAGTCGCCTGGGCTAGTGGCGGGCGATGCTTGGTCCGACTTTCTGCCGGGCAGCAAGGACATCGAAGCGGATTGGGTGACCCTGAAGTGCGGAAATTATAATAAGGTCACCAAGAAGTGCTCGGGACAGAACTACAAATAATGAATCGCGTCCGGCGGGGCGGGCCGTGGCTTTTGCTGCCACTGCTCGCCCTTTGCGGCGTAGTTCACCTGGGCGCACAAACTCCGCCCCCAACTCAGAACGATGCCAGCTTTCTGTCCACGCTCGGCGAGTTGCGGGAGGCGGACTACTCCGCTAAAGCAAGCATCATCGAACGGCTCAGCCAGAGCGGACATCCCAGTGTCCGCGCGGTGTTGACGGCGTTCCTCGAAGACCGCCTCTATTACCGGACTGCCGATCAGATGGTTTTTGTCGTCAAGTCGGCCGACGGCGATCCTCTCAATTTGATCGATCCCATTTCGCTCAAGGACGCCGGCTCCGCCTCCGCCGATAGCCTGACCAAAATCGGTACCAATAATGGTTTGCGGCGCACGCTGCGCATGACCGTCGCCCACTTTGCGTTAGCCAGTCCCGACGCAGCTGTGCGGCTGGACGCGGTACAGGAAATGGTGAAGTCGCTCGACGAGCCCACCGTAGCGTTGCTCCGCGAGCGCCTGCCTGCCGAAACAAACTCCGGAGTCAAGAATGCCATCGCTACCGGCTTGGCGTTGGCCGCGCTTGATGGCACCGACAGCAACGCGCGCCTGCAAGCCATCGGAACGCTGCGCGGCAGCGTCAGCCAGGATGTGCGCAACCGTTTGGCGCTCTTGGTTGCGAAAAATCCCGACGGCAGCTTCGTCGAAAGCGACGACAAGGTTCGGCTGGCCGCCACCGCCGCCGTGGGAACCATCGACGGTTGGCGCACCTTTTATTCCGGCATAGAGACTTTGTTTTTCGGCCTGAGCCTGGGCTCCGTGCTGGTGCTGATCGCCATCGGACTCGCCATCACTTTCGGCGTCATGGGTGTCATTAACATGGCGCACGGCGAGCTGATGATGCTCGGCGCCTACACCACCTACGTCGTCCAGACGCTGATGCCCGGACACATCGGCATCTCCATCCTGGTGGCGATTCCAGCCGCGTTTATCGTCGCCGGTCGGCGGGCGTGCTGATGGAGCGCACCATCATTCGCTTCCTCTACGGCCGCCCGTTAGAAACCCTGCTCGCCACCTTCGGCGTGAGCCTCATCCTGCAGCAATCCGTACGCTCAATCTTCACCGCACTCAACCGATCTGTCGTGACTCCAGACTGGATGAGCGGCTCGCTGCGCCTGAACGACGCGCTGTCGATCACCTACAACCGCCTCTACATCGTCATCTTCACGTTGATCGTTTTCTCCCTGATATTGCTGGTGCTGAAGCGTACCCGCCTCGGTCTCGACATCCGCGCCGTCTCGCAGAACCGCGCCATGGCGAAAGCCATGGGTATCCGCACCGAGTGGGTGGATGCCATGACCTTCGGACTCGGCTCCGGCATCGCCGGTGTCGCCGGCGTGGCATTGAGCCAGTTGACCAACGTGGGTCCCGACCTGGGCCAATCCTACATCATCGATTCCTTCATGGTGGTGGTGTTCGGCGGCGTCGGAAATCTTGTGGGGCTCGCTCATCGGCGGCATGTCGATGGGGATCTTCAATAAGCTCTTGGAGCCCTACGCCGGCGCCGTGCTTGGCCAAGATTTTCGTGCTCATCGCGTTAATTCTTTTCATTCAGACCCGGCCGCGCGGATTGTTCCCGCCCGCCGGCCGTGCCGCGGAGGATAAGTAGAGGTGTTGCGTCTGTGGAATCCAGGCACCAGCGGCGATCGCGGCGGCACATGGTTTCTTAGCGTGCTCGCAGCGCTGGCCGTCGCCGTGCCATTCTTCAACCAGGTTGTGCCCGCATCGTCCTCGTTGCATCTCTCCGTCTTCGGAGTCACGCTCATCGGCAAGTACCTGTGTTACGGAATGCTGGCCCTGGCGATCGACCTGATCTGGGGCTACTGCGGCATTCTCAGCCTGGGCCACGCGGCTTTCTTTTCGCTCGGCGGCTACGCCATGGGCATGTATCTGATGCGCCAGATCGGCTCGCGTGGCGTCTACGGCGATCCCATCCTGCCCGATTTCATGGTGTTTTTGAACTATAAATCGCTGCCCTTGGTTCTGGTACGGATTCAATCACTTCCCCTTTGCGCTCGTCATGATGTTCTTGGTGCCCGCGCTGCTCGCCTTCGTGTTCGGCTGGTTCGCCTTCCGCTCGCGCGTGACCGGCGTGTACTTTTCCATCATCACGCAGGCGCTCACCTACGCCTTGATGCTGGCGTTCTTCCGCAACGACATGGGCTTCGGCGGCAACAACGGCTTCACCGATTTCAAAGACATCCTGGGGTTCGACCTGCATTCGGACCGCACCCACGTGGTGCTGCTGGTGATCACCGCCATCGCGCTCGCCGCCAGCTACCTGGCTTGCCGCGCCATCGTCGAATCGCGAGCCGGACGCGTCATGCCGCGCCATCCGCGATGCCGAGAGCCGCACGCGTTTTCTGGGTTATCCCGTCGAATCCTATCAAGCTGTGGCTGTTCGTCTTCTCGGCCATCGTCGCCGGCGTCGCCGGCGCGCTGTATGTGCCGCAAATCGGCATCATCAACCCCAGCGAATTTTCGCCCATCAATTCGATCGAAGCCGTCATCTGGGTGGCCGTGGGCGGCCGCGGCACGCTCTACGGCGCGATCGCCGGCGCCGTGCTGGTCAACTACGCCAAGACTTATCTGACCGGCGCGTTTCCCGAAGTGTGGCTGTATGCGCTGGGCGCGTTGTTCGTGCTGGTGACGGTGTTTCTGCCGCGCGGGATTATCGGACTGGTGCAGTCGCGGGACAAAAACATAATGAGTCCGCGACAAGAGGCTCTATCTGGAGGATCTGACCGTCAGCTTCGACGGCTTCAAGGCGCTCAACGAGCTCACTCTGTACGTCGATCCCGGCGAAATGCTGTGCATCATCGGCCCCAACGGCGCCGGCAAAACCACCATGATGGACGTCATCACCGGTAAAACACGCCCTGATTCCGGAACGGCGTGGTTCGGCAGCGGCATCGATCTGCTGCAGATGTCGGAAGCCGAAATCGTGGCGTCCGGCATCGGCGCGGAAGTTTCAAAAGCCGACCGTGTTCGAGCAGTTGACGGTATTCGAGAACCTGGAACTGGCGCTGGCCGGCGACCGCTCGTTCCTGAAAACGCTGCGGGCTCGGATCAGCGCCGCGCAGCTCGAACGAATCGACGAAGTGCTGGAAATCATCGGTCTTTCCGCGCATCGCGGGTCGCTGGGAAGAATCCTCGCGCACGGCCAGAAGCAGTGGCTCGAAATCGGCATGCTGCTGATGCAGAACCCGGAGCTGCTGCTGGTGGACGAGCCGGTGGCCGGCATGACGCCGCATGAAATCGAGCGCACCTCCGAGCTGCTGCGGTCGCTGGCCGGCGAGCATTCGGTAGTGGTTGTGGAACACGACATGGCCTTCGTTCGATCCATCGCCAAGCGCGTCATCGTGCTGCACGAAGGCCACGTGATTGCCGAAGGCGACATGGACAAAGTGCAAAAAGATCCTCGCGTCATCGAAGTTTATCTTGGGAGTGTGAGCGTGCTGGCAATCAAAACCCTCAACCAGTTCTACGGCGGCAGCCACACCCTGTGGGATGTGGATCTCGCCATCCCCGCCGGCTCGCGCATGTGCCTGATGGGCCGCAACGGCATGGGCAAGACCACGCTGCTCAAATGCATCATGGGCCTGCAGGCGGCCAGTTCCGGCGGCATCGAATTCGACGGCACCGATTTGCTCAAGTGCCCCGCCGAGCAGCGCGCCCGGCTGGGAATCGGCTACGTGCCCGCAGGGCCGTGAGATTTTCTCCCATCTGACGGTGGAAGAAAATCTGCGCGTGGGTTTGGGCGTTCGCAAGAACGGCGCCCGCTACCATTCCCAGCCGGATCTTCGACCTGTTTCCGGTGCTGAAGAAGATGATGAACCGCCGTGGCGGCGACCTTTCGGGCGGTCAGCAGCAGCAGCTCGCCATCGGCCGCGCCCTGGTGCTGGAGCCGAAGCTGCTGATTCTCGACGAGCCCACCGAAGGCATTCAACCCAACATCGTCCACGAAATCGGCGATATCGTCCTGCGCTTGAACCAGGAAGAAGGCCTCACCGTCCTGCTGGTGGAGCAAAAGCTGCCCTTCGCCCGCCGCGTCGCCAGCGAGTTCTGTATTCTCGACAAAGGCCGCCGCGTCGCCGCCGGTCCCATCGCCGAGCTGACAGACGATGTTGTTCGCGCCCACCTGAGCGTGTAACAACCCCTCCTAGTGCGAGTGCGTGTGCCCCGCGTGGTGGTGATGATGATCGTCGTCATCGTGGCTGTGCGAATGCGGCACGATAGCCGGCCGTCCCGAAGCCGTCAACCCGCGAGCTCGCTGCGCCGCCAGCCAATCGATCACGTGATCCAACCCCTCGCCCGTCTTCAAATTCGTGAACACGAACGGTAAGTCCCCACGCTGCCGCTTAGCGTCGCGGTCCATTACTTCGAGCGAAGCCCCCACATGCGGAGCCAAGTCGATTTTGTTGATCACCAACAGCCCGCTGCGCCGGATACCGGGCCCGCCCTTGCGCGGAATCTTGTCGCCTCCCGATACGTCGATCACGTAGATGAAGGCGTCCACCAGCTCCGGGCTGAACGCCGCCGCCAGATTATCACCGCCGCTCTCGACGAAGATCAACTCCAAACCGGCATGCAACGCCTCTAATTCGTCAATGGCATCCAGGTTCATCGACGCGTCCTCGCGAATCGCCGCATGCGGGCAGCCGCCCGTTTCCACGCCCAGCACGCGGTCCGCCGGCAGCGTGCCCTGGCGCATTAGGAACTCCGCATCTTCTTTGGTGTAGATGTCGTTAGTGACCACGCACAGGTTCACGTCCGGCCACAAGCGTTTGCTCAGTTGATCCACCAGCGCGGTCTTCCCGCATCCCACCGGCCCGGCAATGCCCACGCGATATGCTCTCATCGAAATCTCCTCAAAACAAAAAATAGCGCTGCGCCAGCGGCAAAACCTGCGCCGGCTCGCAGGTCAGCAATTCCCCATCGGCGCGCACTTCATAGGTCTCGGGGTCGACGTGAATATCCGGTGTCGCGGAATTATGGATCATGTCCTTCTTGCCAATCTTCCGGCATTGGGCCACCGCCACAGCTTTCTTCTTAAACCCCTGTTGAACGCCGCCAGCCAACGAAGCCTGCGATACAAAGGTGACCGAAGTAGACGCGGTCGCGCCTCCGAAAGAGCCGAACATAGGACGATAAATCACCGGCTGCGGCGTTGGAATCGAGGCGTTCGCGTCCCCCATCACGCTCCACGCAATGAACCCGCCCTTGAGAATCATCTCCGGCTTCACCCCGAACATGGACGGCTTCCATAGCACCAGGTCCGCCAGCTTGCCCGCCTCGATCGACCCCACCTCATGCGCAATCCCATGAGTAATCGCCGGATTAATCGTGTACTTTGCCACATAGCGCTTCACGCGCGAATTGTCATTGCGTGCCGAATCCCCCGGCAGCGCGCCGCGCTGCGTCTTCATCTTGTGCGCCGTTTGCCAGGTGCGCGTCACCACTTCGCCGATCCGCCCCATAGCCTGCGAATCGCTTGAGATCATGCTGAACACCCCCAAATCGTGCAGGATATCCTCCGCCGCAATGGTCTCCGGCCGAATGCGGCTCTCCGCGAACGCCACGTCCTCAGGCACCAGCGGATTTAGATGATGACAAACCATCAGCATGTCCAGATGTTCCGCAATCGTATTCACCGTATAAGGCCGCGTCGGGTTCGTCGACGACGGCAGAATATTCGCCAGCGCCGCGATGCGGATGATGTCCGGCGCGTGCCCGCCCCCCGCGCCCTCCGTGTGATAAGTGTGAATCACGCGGCCGGCAATGGCCGCGATGGTGTCCTCCACAAAACCGGCCTCATTGATGGTGTCGGTATGGATCGCAACCTGCACATCCATGTCATCGGCGACCTTTAGACAAGCATCGATGGCCGCCGGAGTCGTGCCCCAATCCTCGTGCAGCTTCAGCCCGCAAGCCCCCGCGCGCACCTGCTCGGCCAGAGGTTCCGCCGTGCTTGCATTCCCCTTGCCCAGAAACCCGAAATTCATCGGCCACGCGTCAGCGGCTTCGAGCATTCGCGCCAGATTCCAAGCGCCCGGCGTACAAGTGGTCGCATTGGTCCCGGTAGCCGGGCCCGTGCCGCCGCCGATCATCGTCGTAATGCCGTTCGAAAGCGCCTCATAAATCTGCTGCGGCGAAATGAAATGGATGTGGCTGTCGATCCCTCCCGCCGTCACGATCAGGTTCTCGCCCGCGATCACTTCGGTCGAAGCGCCCACCACCAGTTCCGGATCGACGCCCTGCATCGTGTCCGGATTCCCCGCCTTGCCCACCTTGACGATCCGCCCGTCGCGAATTCCGATGTCGCCCTTCACGATGCCCCAGTGATCGATGATCAGCGCATTCGTGATCACCAGATCCAGCGCGCCCTCCGCGCGCGTCGCCGCGCGAGCTTTGCCCCATGCCGTCGCGAATGACTTTGCCGCCGCCGAAGGTGATCTCATCGCCATAAACCGCGAAATCTTTCTCCACCTCGACGATCAGTTCGGTGTCGGCCAGCCGCACGCGGTCGCCCGTGGTGGGCCCGTACAAATCCGCGTAAGTCCTCCTGGGAATCGAGAGGCTCATCGGTTTCCTCTTCCCTTGTGGCCCAACACCAGCCGCTCGCCCGCGAATTCCACCAAGCGGACCTCCTTCTCCTCGCCCGGCTCGAACCTCACCGACGTGCCCGCCGGAATATTCAGGCGCATCCCGCGAGCCGCCTCCCGCTCGAAATCCAGCGCGTCGTTGACTTCGAAAAAGTGATAGTGGCTGCCCACCTGCACCGGCCGGTCGCCCGTATGCCGCACAACTAAGTTGGCGGTCTTCCGCCCCACATTGGCCTCAATCGGCTCGGCTTCAAGGAAATATTCGCCTGGTTTCATGACGCCCTTCTCACTGAATCGGATCGTGTACCGTTACCAGTTTTGTTCCGTCGGGAAAAGTCGCCTCCACCTGCACTTCGTGGATCATCTCCCCGATACCCGGCATCACATCCTCGCGCGTCAAAATATTCGCGCCCAGCGTCATGATTTCCGCAACCGCCTTGCCATCGCGAGCCCACTCCAGAATTTCCGCGGTCAGCAACGCCATCGCCTCCGGATAATTCAGTTGCAATCCGCGCGCGCGCCGTTTGCGCGCCACATCCGCGGCCACAAAAATCATCAGCCGTTCCTGCTCGCGAGCCGTCAAATGCATAACTCTGCTAGTAAACCTTTCTAGGAAGAATGGCGTCTTCGCCCGTCAGGAACCGCTTGGCGATGGACCAAATGGCGGCGAGCGTGGCCGGTACTTCGCGAGCCGTAAGGCTCAATCCCCGAACGGCAATGCCATCGGCGACCAGCGTGCTCGCTCCCCATATAATAACTCCGGGCCTCGACTGAGCGCCACAAAATTCATTCAATTTCAGCTCCAGCTCGCGCCACTTGGCGGCAGGCAATCCCACCGAGCACGCATAGAAATTCGCGATGTGCCTGTACGGACCCAAACGCGCCGCCGAATCCAACGGATGCTTGGCCGGATCCAACACCAGGTTCTCCATCAGCAGCGGACGTTCCCCCGAACGCACCTCCGTCCGAATCCGTAGACTATCGAAGACAAATGTTTCGCCCATCGCCTGCCGCCCCGGAGCCAATACATCCCAGGCAAACAGCGTCGCGCCCCGCGCCAGAGAAATCGACGTGTATTGCCGGTGGCGCGACCCTCGAAACGGAATCAGCGCATCCGGCAGATACTCCAACACCGCCCCTTCACCCACCCGAATGTCAACGCGTTGTTCGGAATCCGCGCACCCCGCGCGATGCCGATAGAGCCGCGTCGCACCCGTCGTCGTCACCTGAGCCACGCTCCCCGGCCCGGCATGAATCTCCAGAGCTAGATGATCCCCCGCGAGAATCCCGCCCGAGACGTTGTGCAGATGCACCAGAGAACCGCCGTTGCCCTGCGAAAAAGCGCGCACCACCCGCCACGGAGGCTGCTGCGCCTCCACATGCATGCGCGTGCCGCCTTCCGCCGCCTCGAAGCGAACGGCCAGGCGCGACGCTAGCTGATGAACAGACGCGTTTCGAGCGAGCCGTGGCGCATGGACGCCACTTCCGGCAGCGGGGTGAAGCACCCGACCTCCCTGTTTTCCGCAGCATGCACGGCCGCCGCGATAGCCGCCTTCAAATTCCAAATCATGCAACTGGCCGCCACCTGCCCCAGCGGCATTAAACGCTGGCACGCCGAGATGAGTCCCGCCACGGATTGCCGTAAATAGGCCGCCGTGATCGCCTCTTCCGCGATACCCAACCGCGCCCCCGCCACCCCGAAGGCAATCGGATAGCTCAAGGAATCGGGAACCACCGCCGCTCCCCAAACTGCATTCATGAGCTGTGAAAAACGCCGCCCTAGCTTTAACGCGGCCTCGCGCGATTCCCGCGCCACTCTCCGCGCACAAAACTCATCGTTCAGCAGTCGCACATCCTCCCCGCGCCAAGCCCGCCGCACGAAGCTTGCTTCCAGCACCCCGGCTTCTGCCAGATAATCGCGGAAAAATGCCTCCGCCGTTTCCGCGCACAAGCACCCCTCTTCCGCCAGCATCTCCAAGCCAAACGAGTGCGCCGCCGCCCCAATCGGCAGCGCCGAATCCGCTAACTGCAGGAGATCGAGGAGCGTCTGCAACTTAGATTCATGATAACCGCTGCTCCCTCGTACCGGTACGCTCAAATTGGAACCGAGTCGCCGGAGATGCCATACTCATGGCACTGGAGTCGGCGCGAAGTGCCATGAGCCTGCACTATCGGTTTCACGATGCTGTCAAGCGTTCCGTGCCCGCCGGTCTGCGGAAAAGAATCCGCCGCGCCCGCGCCCGCGTGATGAGTGTCTATGGGAAATGGCGTATTCAGCGTGGCGTGACGCGAATTCTCGGTCCCCAATTCCGCCGCAGTCTCGACCGCCTGGAACTGGACATCACCTACGCCTGCAACCTGCACTGCTTCAATTGCAACCGCTCCTGCGAGCAGGCCCGCACCAACGACCATATGTCCGTGGATCAAATCTGCCATTTTCTGGCTGAAAGCCGCGACCGCGGCCAGAAGTGGCGCATGATCCGCGTAATCGGTGGCGAGCCCACCATTCATCCGAATTTTCTCGAGATCATCGGCCTTCTCGCGGAATACCGCCGGACCTTTTCTCCCGCCACACGCATCGTAGTTTGCACCAACGGATACGGCGACAAAGTGCAGCGCACGCTGGCCCGGCTCCCGCCCGAAATCGTCGTGGAAAATACTTCCAAGGAATCGCCCGTTCAGCCAACGTTTATGACCTTCAACGTCGCGCCCGTCGACGTTCCCGAGTTCGCCGATTCGGATTACGCCAACGGCTGCTCGATCATCAAGAAATGTGGATTCGGCTTGGCGCCGTCAGGATATTATCCCTGCGGCCCCGCCGGAAGTATCGATCGGGTCTTCGGCTTCAATCTAGGCCGCAAAACCCTCCCCGCGCCCGGCGACGATATGCACGAAGAGCTGCGCAAGTTCTGTTCCGTATGCGGTATCTTCAAGCGCTCCGTACAAACCCAACCGTTGATCCAACCGGTGATGTCGCCGACGTGGTCGAAGGCTTATGTCGCGTGGGCCAAGCAGCATCCGCAGTTGTCGAAGTATCCCGATTCCAAGAGCTAGCTGGCGCTCTTAGCGGAGTTTGCCCGTTCCCTGGCGGAAACCTCCGCTGAGGCCGGCTTACGCTTTATAGGTTTGCGGCGCACCGCCTGCGCCAGCAATCCCGCGGCGGTGGCAAATTGCGCCAGCAGCACCAATCCGCATACCGCCAGCGCACGTCCCCCTCGCTGCTGGCGAAATGGCGCGAGCAACAGCCGGGGATATAAGCGAGGCGATTCGAAACGAGGAGAGGAAGCTTCGCTAGTGTAATAGCGCCACGCGCCCCGCCCGTAATGGAAGTGCTGCCGCAGAAAGCCCGGCAAATCCAAACGATGATAGTGCAGCACCTTCACGGACGATTCGTACGACAGCCGGAAGCCGGCTTCCTTCCAGCGTGCGCAGAGATCCCGGTCTTCGCCTCCTGCAATCCGCCAGGATCGATCCATGGCGCCGACCGCGCACAGCGGCGCCGTAGGGAACGCTACGTTGTTTGTGGGAGCATAACGCACATACCCCGAGGCATCGCGCCCGGAATTGACCAGGGATTCAACAATCGACTGCGTCGCCTCCGCGTAGAGGTCGTCCTTCGAGCCGTTTATGGTTCGTCCCGCCACCGCGCAAGCCGGATCGCGTTCCACGGCAGCCTCGATCCGCGCCAGCCAGTCGGGAGCCGGACGGCAATCGTCGTCCGTGAAAGCCAGATACTCACCCCGCGCATAATCGATTCCAAGCTGACGCGCCGAAGCGCATCCCCCATTCGCCTGCCGCAGCAGCTTGATCTGCAGCCGCCCGGCGAAATCGGCAACCAGTTTTTCGAGAGATTGTCTGCCCCCGTCATCCACCACCACAACTTCAAAAAGCGCTTTGGGAAGAGTCTGCTCCGCCAGCGCTTCCAGACACCGCGCCAATTGCCGGGGACGATTAAAAGTCGGCACCACCACGGAAAAGAGAATGCTCACTCCGCATTCTCCCGCCGTACCTGTTGAGGCCGGCATGTCCTCACTGACTCGACCGCCGCCTCCACCGCTTCCACCGCGCGCAATCCATCCTCAAGCGTCGCCGCGGGGGCCGTGCCGTGACGCACACATGCCAGAAAATGCTTCCAGCTCTCTCCGTAGGACTTGAGGTAGTCGCCCCCATGAATCGTGCGCATGCCTTTGGGAAAATTATGCACGAAGGTTGCCAGGGAACGGAAGCGTACCGAGGGTCTACCGGGTACCTCATGGTACTTCCGGTACTGCAGCCCGTCGAACCTCAAGCAATCCACCCGCAGCCAGCCCGACTTGCCGCTGACGACGATTTCGATCTCGTGCGGGCTGCGCTCCGAGAACTCCCCCGTCACCAGAACTCCGTCCGACATTCGGGCGGTCAGCACCGCGCTCTCGTCATCGCGGGTCCCGTTCTTGCTGGCCGCATGGATCCACTCAAACTCGCTCCCCAGCAGAAAGCGAATCAAATCCAGATGGTGCACCGCGATTTCCACCAGCGCGCCGCCTCCGCTAGCGCGCGCCATCTTCCATTTCGCGATCCCCTCATCTCCGCGCGGGCTGTGCCAAACCACGCGCATGGATTCAATTTCACCCAGCTCCCCCAACGCGATGCGTGCGCGCGCCGGTTTGATCAGGCGGTGGAAGCGCATGTGGAAGCCGGTCATCGCCACCACTCCCGCGGAGCGCGCTTCACGAACCAGCCGCGCCGCATCGGATGCAGCCAGCGTCAGCGGCTTTTCTATCAGCACATGTTTGCCTGCCCGCATGGCCCCTAGCGCCAGTTCGTAGTGAGATCCGGGATCGGTGAGAACTCCCACCGCATCCACATCCGGCATGGAAAACACTTCACTGGCATCCGTGCAGAGCCGCGCGCCAGGGAAGCGTGCAGCCACCGCGCGGCATCGGGAGACATCCAGATCGCACAACGCCACCACCACCGCGCCCTCCGCGCGTTCGATCGCGGGTGCGTGCTTTTCGCGCGTCACTTCTCCGCAACCGATCAACGCCAGCCGAACAGGGTGTTTCTCCGCAACAGCCAAACAACTTCTCCAGAATCGTGTGGTTTTCGAAGACTCTCACTATAGCAGTTAGGAACGCGCCTCCATGCGTACTCGCAGCGGATCGGCGGACTGCAGCGTGATGCGCGGACGGAGCCGAACCGGTCCGCTCGTGACGGGACTCAGTTCGAAGTGCCGGACGAGCGACGCCAGGATCAGCGTGCCCTCCACCTCGGTCAGATGCCTGCCGAGACACATCCGCGAGCCAGCGCCGAAAGGGAAATAAGCCAGGGCCGGGCGCTGCCTGCCAGCGTCACCCAGAAACCGCTCCGGTCGAAACCGCAGGGGCTCATCGTAGAAGCGCGCGTCGTGATGCATCACCCACGGGCTTAAATAGATTTTGGTCCCGGCCGGCACAGCTTCGCCGCTCGGCAGCGTGACGTCTGCAGTCGCATAGCGTACAAACAACCAAGTGGGAGGGTACAGCCGCATGCTCTCTTGCAGAACCGCCCACGTATAGCGCAGCGCCGCGGAATCCACCGCCTCCGCGCGAACCTTGGCCTGAACCTCCGGATGATTCGCGATCAGCCACATCGCCCAGACCAACCCCTCGCCCACCGGTTCGTATCCCGTGATCCCAAGTGCGATTCCCTCGTCGAGAAGCTCCGCGTCCGTAAGCGCAGTCGCGGCCAGCATATCGATCAGACACGACGAATCCTGCCTTCGCCGTGCCTCTGCGATGCGCGCTTGCACATAATCGCGGATCATCCGCATCGCGCTCTTGTAGCGAAATTGCAAGGGCAGCGGAATCCACTGCGACCAGGAAAAAGGGAAACTGAAGCGAAATTGCAGATATTCCCGGCGAATCCGAAACGCCTGATTCAGTTCCGCGCTGCGCTTGAGATAGTCGGTCCCGAATAGAATCCTGCTAGCGGCAGCTTCGGCGATCTCCGGCATCGCCACGCGCAGGTCGTGAACCCCTTGGCGGTCCCACGACGCCGTGATCCGTTTGACGCTCTCCACCACCACCGGAGCGAACTTCACCGCCGCAGTCCGGCTAAAGACTGGCTGTAGCGCCGCGCGCAGGTAACGGTGCCGCTCTCCCGAACTCGTGAGAACGCCCTGGCCGAACATCCGCTGCCCCGCTGCGCTCGCAATCAACGGCGATTTCGCAAAGTTCGCCGCGGCCTCCTGCAGAACGTAGCGTATGTCCGCAGGTTCGCGGAGCAGCATCGTAGGGCCACCGATATCCAACCGGATCGTAGCTTGGCCGCTTTCCGCACAGCGGTCCAGAAACCCCAGCTTGTCCCGGTAAAAGGCAGGAAGGTGGCCGAGCAACGGCCACGCTGTTGGCATGCGCGCAGGCAAGGAATTCTATTGTTACAAATCCGCGGGTAAAAAGGTGTCGAAGTGAGTACGTCTGCTATCATGAACGTCGTCGTATGGCAGCGCACAGGACGCTTCGGGATGGGCTCGCCTCACGAATCTTGCTGTTCGCCTTATATTTCGTGTGCGTAGTTCTACTCCAGTGGCGGGGGAACGCGTTTCGTAGCGAATTCAGTGGAAGCCCCGATGAGCCTGCGCACTACGTCACCGGTCTCTTGGTGCACGACTACATCGCTGCCGGATTTCCCGGCCGTCCGATGCCCTATGCGCGCAACTATTATCTTCACTACCCGAAGGTTGCCCTAGGCCACTGGCCTCCGTTTTTCTATGTAGTCCAAGCCGCGTGGACCCTACCATTTACCACCTCCCGAACATCGGTGTTGCTGTTGATGGCCGCCATCACCGCCCTGCTCGCCACCTTTCTGTGTGAAGTCCTGCGCCAGGAATTCTCACTCGCCATGGGCCTGTCCGCCGGCGCACTTCTTGTTACCTTACCTGTGATCGAAGAATTCAGCGGCCTCGTGATGGCCGAAATACTAGTGGCTCTCCTCGTATTCCTCGCGGTCCTCGCTTACGGCCGTTATCTCGACAGCGGACGCTGGCAACCCGCAGCGTGGTTCGGCATCTGGTTTACCTTGGCTCTCCTTACCAAGGGAACCGCCATCCAATTGGCAATCTTGCCGCCATTCGCGGTGTTGTTCGGCCGGCGCTGGCATCTTCTCCGGCGCTTCTCGTTCTGGTTACCAGCGATTTTAGTCCTCGCCCTCGCCGGACCCTGGTATCTCTGGGTCCCCGGGGCACAGCACGAATCGGTCGCTCGTTTTGGCGGCTTAGGATTCAGCTGGGGAAGGTTGACCTCGACACCGCTTGTATGGGCCGAAATGCTCGGCCTGGTCCTGCTGATTGCCGCCGCTCTAGGTTTGCTGATTTGCTGCCGTCAAATTCTACGCGGATCGGCGAGGGGTCTGTGGATCGCCAGCGTAGCCGTGCTGATCGGCGCTTATCTGGCGCGCCTCCTGATAGGCGCCTATGGAGAAGAGCGTCATCTCCTTGTCAACCTTCCGATGCTCCTGATGCTGGCGGCGCTCTGCGCGGACTGGTGTTTCCGCCAGCCCCAGTGGCAAACGCTCAAGGCCGCGCCCAGGAACCTGGCCGTCGGTCTGGCGCTGCTGGCCTTGCTCGCCTTCCACGTCTACCGGAGCCCCAGCAAACGCCATTACGGATTCTCCGAAGTAGCTCAGGATCTTTTATCCCGTCCCGACCTCAAAAATTCAGTTTTCCTCATATGCGGGAACCCTACCGGCGAGGGCATGCTGATTTCCGAGGTCGCCGCGCGCGAACCCCGGCCCGGGCACATCGTGCTTCGCGCCGACAAAATGCTGGCGTCCGAAGATTGGATGGGGCGGGATTACCAAGTCCTGTTTCACGATCCCGAGCAGGTTTTGCAGTATCTCGAAAGCATCCCCACTGGCGTTGTCATTATCGACGGCGAAGGGCGCCGCACGCCTCACGGGCAACTTTTGTACCGCGGTATCCAGGCGCACCCCGAGAGGTGGGCGCTGCTTAGTCAGGATCCGGCCAACGACATCCTGGTATACCGGTTAATCGGTCACGAGGGCAGAGCTGTCGGCAAAATTCGTATTCCTATGCGGGCCGGTCTTTACGGGAACTTCGAGAACTAGCGGCCTGCGCCAGCATGATTTCCCGCGGGCATCGGTAGGCTGCGGACCCTTCCGCCGCTTGCCGCCGCGCTATACGAAGCCTCTCCTTCGAGTTCCAGAATATCCTCGTCCGCCAGCGCCAGTCCCTCTTCCAGGTACTCGGTGTCGCCATGCATTTGCCACAGGTCGAACTCCGCTCCCAGAATGTTCCGTGCGGCCATCAGCGCCGTCAGCATGGAATGGTCCTGATTGTTATAGCGGTGCATTCCGTTCCGTCCCACCAGTTGAAGATTGGGCACGGTAGCCACGAAGTCGCGCACAACCTGCAGCGATTCGCGGTAGCTGTCGTCATAAACCGGATAGGCTTTCGGAACGCGCACGACTTTGCCGTCCAAAATATCGGCCGCCTTCACCAGCCCTAACGAAGCCAGTTCCCGCCGCGCCAGCGCCAACAATTCGTCATCGGAGGCGCGCCATAGCGCGTCGTTTTCAAAGCAGAAATACTCCATCCCCAGACTGCTGGTCTTGTCTGGATCCGGACTCATCTCCGGGCTCCAATTGCTGTAGTTTTGGATACGGCCGACCTGCACCGCTGGCTCATGCACGTAGATCCAGTTGTCCGGAAACAGATTCGTTCCACGAACGATTAAGCCGACGGTGATGAAGTCGCGATAATGAAAATCCAGCGCGGTTTCCTTCACGGCTGGGGGCGGCGCCGGCTCCATCATTTTGAAGAAATCGTGGATCGCCAGGCTGTTGATGAAGTGCTTCCCGGTATACCGCCGTCCTCCGGCTTCCACCCCGGTCATGCGCCCTTCTTTCCACAAAATCTTCTCCACCGGAGTATTCAAAATCACCTGCGACCCGCGTTGCTCCAAAATCTCCTGGATTCTCCCCCACATCATTCCCGGCCCGCGCCGCGGATAATGAAACTCGCGGATCAGAGTCTTAATCGTATTTTTTCCGCTCTGCGCCTTGCGGCCGTTGAGCGCGTGCTTCACCAAAGCCGAGAAGGATAATCCTCGAATGCGCTGTGCCGCCCAATCCGCGCTGAGTTCCGTGCACGGAATCCCCCACACCTTTTCGGTGTAGCTCTCAAAGAACATCTTGAACAGGCGGCGGCCGAAGCGGTTGGAAACCCATCGCGCAAGATTGCTCTCCGGCTTTTGCGGAAACATATGGGAGCGCAGATAACTCAGCCCGCACAAGAAAATCTCGAAGAGCCCCAAGCCGCGCACCACGTTCAGCGGATCCAGCGGATAATCGAAGAACCGCGAGCGATAGTAGATCCGCGAGAGCCGCGGCCGCGCCAGGAAATCGGCTCCCAAAACCTCGTGCCACAGGCGCTCAATCAACGCGACCTTAGTGTAGAACCGATGCCCGCCGAGGTCGAACAGATGACCCTTATACTCCACCGTCTTCGCCAGGCCGCCCACCACCGAATCACGCTCGATAACAATGCAGGAAACACCCTTGCTGGAAAGTTCGTAGGCAGCAGTCAGGCCAGCCGGGCCGGCGCCCAAAATGATCACATCGGCGGAGATCACTTCTTGCGGGGTATTCCGCCTGACACCATTACTTTCGTGTGCCATTAGGGTTGGAGATCTCCCCGCGTCGGCTGCACCGAAGTTTCCGGCAGCGCGCCGCGCCAGGCGTACAGTCCGGCACCCAATACCAAAGAAACTCCGCTATAGAGGTAATACAGAATATGCAGCGGCACCGCGGCCAGTGAAAAAGGCCAGCCCTTCACAGACGCCAGGAATTGATAGAACCCACGGTTCAGGAAGCCAATACCTGCCACACACCCTAGCATCCCCGCCGCTCCCACTGATGCCGGCAGAGATGCATGTCCAGTCAGGGCATGCCAGATCCCCAAACCACCCAGCACAACCAGCAAATACGCCAGCGCCGCCGAAATCCTCTGGCTCCAACTCAGATTCAAATCGTTAGGCAGATAGCGCGTACGCAAAATCAATTCCGTCCACGGAATCCCTCGTTGCAGGACGTCGGTGCGCACCAGGTTCCACAACTTCCAGACCTTCAGATGTTTGCATTGCACAGTCGCATCCAGGGCCAGCTTGCGGCCGGAATCCACCATCCGGAAGCCAAATTCAATATCCTCCACCGACGGTCGCCGGTAAGATTCGTCCAGCCCGCCCAGTTCCAGATAGGCGGCTCGCTTCACTGCACCGCACCCGCACCAGAAAGTGGAGGCCTGCCGGTTCCCCTGCCGGTGCACGAACGCATGCATCAAATTCTTAAATTGCGAAACGAACCCAGGATCGCCGGGGGCATTGTCGTATGCGCCCATCAGCGCATCCAAATCCGCCTCATTTTCAAATCTTTGCGCGATCCGTCCCAGGGCATCGCCGTGGATAGCGACATCGGCATCTAGGAACAGAAGAAGATCCCCGCTCGCCCGGCGCGCGCCCAAGTTCCGGGCTTTCGCCGGTCCGCCGCGGCCGCCCGTATAGAGAACCGTCGCGCCGAACCGTTCGGCGATTGCGGCGGAATCGTCGGTCGACCCATCGTCGATCACGATGCATTCCGCAGCCGGGTGCAGCGAGTCAGCCAACGCCTGCAAACAGAAGGGCAGGGTATCGCGACCGTTGAAAACGGGAATAATTACCGAGATTTGCACGACCCTCCGATGTGCACTGCGTCTCAGATCTCTATGGACAGAATACTCTGTTTGGGCGCTCACATGACCGGCCCAAGCGATTTCTCGGTACCAGTACTAGGAGGCGCCTGCAGACCTGAGCGACAGCAGCCCCTAGACGATCGTTGGTGCGATCCATTCGCCCGAGATGCCGACGCTACTCTCCCGCCGTAGCTTTTACGGCAAAGGTTAGCCGCGTTACTTGGAGCCGAGCTTCTGCACGATCTCCAAGGCCTTCGCCACGTGCTGATCGGGCGAAATCTTGTCCTCCGTCGACGACATCGTGGCGATGATCTTGTGATCCTTGCCGATCACAAAGGTGACGCGTTCGATGAAGTCATGGCCGATCTCTTCGCCGCGTACATCCTTCATGCCAGGCTTCGAGCTGTTCGCCATCAGATTGTAGGATTGGGCGATCTTGCCGTCCGCGTCGGAGGCCACCGGAAACTTTCCGGCGCAATAATCCGGGTCCGCCGAAAACACATCCAGCCGCGCAATGCTATCGGCTGAAACGCCGATGATGGTGGCGCCGGCCGCATCGAACTTGTCTTTCTCCTGGGCGAACGTGTGCGCTTCAAGATCGCAGCCCTTGGTGTAGGCGGAGGGATAGAAATACACCACCACCGGGCCCTTTTTCAGCGCATCTTGCAGTGAAAAGTTAAACTCTTTTCCGGCTAGCGAAGCCTTGGCCGAGAAATCCGGCGCTTTATCGGCCACCTTGAGGGCAGCCAGGATCGGTAAGCCGAGCAGCACGGAAAGAGTGAGACCCAGGAACAATTTCGTCATCGCAATGAACTCCTTATTTGGATTGGAACTTGTGGGAAGGATATCATATCCCGGTGGTACGAGGCCGATCCACTGCGAATCGCGCGACGCCCTTTTGCCCAACGGCTGCGCTCTGGGGGCCAGACAGAACACAGTTGAGAAAATGCGCGATGACCCGCTCGGCCGCGCGGGAGTTGAGTAAGCAGGGTAATCCGAAGACTCCCATGTGCCCCGAACCCGGTTTCAGCAGCGAGCGCCTGATTATAGGAAAATCAGGTTCATGATTCGAATCGCGATTCGGTTGGATTACATTCTCTGCGTCGGGCTTCTCTGCGTCGGGCTCCAAGCGCAGCCTCCGGCGAACCGGCCTCCCGACAAGCCGGCTTCACCGGCCAGTTTGCCGGGTGACACTCTGCCGCCCTTCGGGATGCTGGACGCAAACGGGAACCTAACACCACAACCCGCAAGGCCGCCAGGCAAAGGCGGTCCGCCAGCTCTTCGGCCTCCCGTAAAGACTCGCGGGCCTGCTCTGGATCTGGCGACTGAGGCTGCTCGCGCGGCGGTCGATACCTGCGCCGCGGGTGGTTTCTATATCGGCGCTAGCGTCATCGACACTTCCGGTCAGCCACGCGCCATGATCGAGTCGGAAGGATCCGACGGCGGGCATGTGTATGTCGGCGTGCGAAAGGCACTCGTGGCGCTCGCCTTCAAGATGCCGAGTTCGGAGGCGGCACAAGCGGTTCGTTCCGATAAATCTCTGCTCGCGCGCGTGACGCCGAATATGTTCGTCATGGAAGGCGCGGTTCCGCTCATGGTAGGCAACGAGATCATCGGCGCGATTGGGGCGAGCGGCGCGGCAGGCGGGAATCAGGACGAAGTCTGCGCCATCGCCGGAGTGAATAAGATTAAAGATCGCCTCAAGTAGGCCCTAGAGCGTCGCTTTCACTAGGGTCACTTGCTCGATCCACCTGCGCGAGTTGCCGCCTTCTCGTCAAAGTGGATCGGCAGAGAACCTTCCCAGCGGCCGGCCACTCGGACAGAACGGGCTGAATACGCACACTCGTTTTCCTGGGGTTGAATGGTACGCCCGAGAGGATTCGAACCTCTGACCTTTTGCTCCGGAGGCAAACGCTCTATCCAGGCTGAGCTACGGGCGCAGAATTAATAACGTACTCAGTTTATCACTGAACCAAGCTGTCTAAAGGAAGTTTCTCAAGCCACCATTCAGTGGTATCGCTTCTTTTCAAAGCGTTTGAAGGTGCGCTAGCGTGGCCCCAAGATGAGTTTGCGGACCGAAAGTTGACCTACCCGCGAAGAAGATAAAACATCACCGCGATGAGTAACCCGGAAGCGACCGCGATGGCGCTACCTTTCCAGTCAGCCGCGTGTATGCGCTTCGCTGCTTCTTTGGCAAACACGCACCCGCAGGCCTCGCAAGAGTAAGCGTCGGCGTCCGCCGTCGTCCGACATTCCCGGCATTCCTTCCTCATGCCACGATTGTAAAGTGCAGCTCAGTGAGGCACGAGCCCCAAACGTACCAATCGAAGGTACTACGAGGACTATGTTCGGATTCTACGGCCCCCTCGGCTGCCAGGGCGGACGCCAACAAACGAAGGTACCGTTGCAAAACGGTACACGGGTTCCATAGACATCCTAGAGCCAGTGGTTTTCAATGGGTCATGGCGCGATGCGACTCTTGTTTCGGTGTTATTACAAAGACTGATTCGACTTGCTACGTCTGCGGAGAGCCCGTTGGCGAAGCGACGCCGGCCTGGCGCTCTTTCTTTCGGATCTGGGCCAACCCCAAATCGCCATCGGAGTACGTGAAGGCGAAGAATACAATCTTGCAGCGGGTCGACCCAGGCTCGTACTAGCCAGATCCTGCAACGGCTCTCTGGCCGCGCTCCTGAGTTCGCTTGCGTTTCATGGCGTGGAAACGTTTGCGGCACGCTTGGCAGCGATAAGGTCTCAGGTAAATGAGGTAGAGCGGCCTATCCATCGGCGTCGGCGTTGAGGAGCGAACTCTGGTGGAGCGGCAGTAAGGGCACTTTGCACTGCCACGAGCCAAGGCGACGACCATCATCGCGAACAAGCAAAGCGCGATTACCAGACCGAAGCCTAGCCCGATGAAGCGGATCTCCACGCAAAATTCCTTCGCTAAACATTAAAGAGTGGGAATCTGGTGAGAGCGTTACGCCGGGCCTCTAAAATGTTTTATACAATTTTGTGGGTAGGTCGGGATTGTTGATCTCAGTTAAGATCGCGCGACAACATCAGCTTCAGCGTCACCCGGTCGGAGACGCTCGTCAGCCCGAATCCAATGCCGGTTTCGATATTGACGTATTTGCTCGCGTGATTCACCACGGCCCATACCTGATGCCACTGCTCGTGCGCCGAATCGATGTGGCGGAACTGCCCGTAATCTGCATACTCTTCAATGCTCCCCGCCCATTTAGGAGAGAAGTTATAAGCCACCCTCACCGCCGGCACGAACTCCAGACCCTTCACCCCGCCCGTGTAGGACGTGTCCACAATCGGATTCACGATGATATCGACCGGGTGCAAATGCCATCCGATGATGGGCCGGACCTCTGACGTATAGTGCCGCGGATCCCACTGCTTCTGGTTCACACTGAATTCGAAATTGACACCGTAAAAAAACTTCCGCTCCTCCGCATGCGGCCGCACGAACAATTCACGAATCTTGAAGCCATTGAACGTGGCGCCATCGTTCTGCGAATAACTGTAGAGCGGCAGATACAGCCCCTGCTCCAACCAATCCGTCACGCCGTAAGCCCACTCGGCAACTCCCACAAGCGCGTGATTCGATTCCACGCCTCCCGGAAAATCGGGAATCTTCCGCCCATCCGGCGTAAAATTATTGTGAATCTCCAGATTGAATTTGCCTTTACTGGCGATGTTCGCGTCGTAAACTTGAATCTCATCGGTTTGCGCGAGACTCACCGCCGGAGCCGCCAGTAGCGCCCCCACCACGAACCATTTCCATTGCGATTTCATTCGGACTCCTGGCCAGTATACCCAACGCGCCCGTCCAGAAATCTGGAATGCCAGTTTGTTATGCTCTGTCAGAGGGTCACGAGAATGAAAAGACAGTTTGCCATCGCCGCCTCGCTTTTCCTGGGCGCCGCAATTCATCTATCCGCGCAGGACTTGGTTATTACCAACGCTCGCATCATCGTCGGCAGCGGAGCCGTCATCGATTCCGGGTCCATCCTAATCCGCGGCGGAAAAATCGTTTCCGCATCCGCCGGCACAGCCACCGCTCCCGGCGTGAAGACCATCGACGCCAAAGGCATGAGCGTCATGCCCGGCTTCATCGACGCCCATCGCCACATCAACACCGGACCCAACGAAAAGGTGCAGATGCAGCAGCTCCTTGAAGCCGGCTACACCACCATCCTCTCCGGCGGCGGACCCGCCGAAGGCAACATCACCCTCCGCGACCACATCGAAAAAGGTGTCATCAACGGACCCCGCATTATTCCCACCGGTTCCGTGCGCCTGAACAACAACACTCCCGAAAAAGCCCGCGAAGAAGTGCGCAAGATGGCTGCCATGGGAATCAAGTTCACCGGCGAGATCGCGCTCACCCCCAAGCCCGGCCCCACGCCCCAGGAAATGGAGGTCCTCCGCGCCATCGTCGACGAATCGAAAAAGGTTGGCGTCTTGGTACAGGTCCACGCCGTGAGCCCGCAAGCCATGATGGCCGCCGTCGACGCCGGCGTGCCGTTACTGGTTCACACCCCGCATTTCGGCTGGCTCACGTTCGACGAAGCCAAGCGAGTCTCCGCCGCTGGCATCAAGCAGTTGTCCACCATAGGCTTCGGCGTCCCCGTATTTGGAGTCTTCGCCGACGATAACAAGCCCCGCTTCCGCGATGGCAAACCCTGGCCCGAGAACATCCTCGATGGCGACGGCCGCGGCCAGGAAGCCGGCTACAAAGCCGTCAACGCCCGTACCTCCTGGGACGCCGGCGTGATCTACGGCTACGGCACCGACACCAACTACGATCCCCATGCCGGCCTGGAGCACGAACTCAAAAGCCTGAACCTGATGTTCTCGATGCAGGACATCATCAAGCTGATGGGCCCCAACACCGCGTCCTACATTCAGATGTCCGACCAGCTCGGCACGCTCGAACCCGGCAAGCTAGCCGACATGGTGGTGCTCGACGGCAACCCGTTAGAAGGCTATTGGAATTTCCTAAACGCCAAAGTAGTGGTAAAGGGTGGGGTAGTCGTAGTCGACAAACGCTAGCTCAAGCCAGCGGCTTAAGCTCCCCCAACATCGTCGGAATCAACTCCGACACCGTAGGATGAATATGCATCGCCCGCTGTATCAGCGTATACGGCGCCTTGGCATACATCACATCCAGGATCGAGTGAATCGCCTCGTCCCCGCCAGTCCCTAAAATCGCCGCGCCCAAAATTTCCTTGGTCTCCGCATCGACCACGACCTTCATGAACCCCTGCGTCTCGCCCTTCTCCACCGCCCGCCCGACCCGCGTCATCGCCCGCTTCCCGATCAGCGCCTTCCGCCCGCTCTTCCGCACCTGGGCCTCCGTAAGTCCGCAGCGCCCCAGCGGCGGATCGATATACAGCCCATAAGCCAGGATGCGGTCGCTCACCCGCCGCGGATCGTTCTCCAGCAAATTCGCGATCACAATCTCGGCATCGTTCCACGACGTGTGCGTGAACCCGCCCTTGCCGTTGCAATCGCCCACTGCCCAAATCCCCGGCACGTTCGTCCGCAGTTGATCGTCCGCCAAAATATACCCGCGCTCGTCCGTCGCAACCCCGGCGTTATCGAGTCCCAAATCGTCCGTATTCGGCCGCCGCCCCACCGCCAACAGTACGTGCGACCCGCTCACCTCCGGACTGCCCTCCTTACACTCCGCCCGTGCCCGAATCTCGCCGGCCATCGTCGAAAAACCAATGCACTTTGCGTCGAGCCGCACTTCAATGCCCTCGTGCTGCATGATCTCGAGCACGGCCGCCGATACATCCTCGTCCTCGCGCGCCACTAGCCGCGAACCCATTTCGAGGATTGTGACCTCACTCCCGAACCGCCGGAACATCTGCCCGAACTCCAGCCCGATATAACTCCCGCCCACCACAATCAAATGCCGCGGCAGAAAATCCACGCCCATCATGGAGCTGTTCGTCAGATACGGAACGTCCTCCACCCCCGGCAGCGCAGGCACCACCGCGCGCCCGCCCACATTGATGAAAATGCGCTCCGCCGTGATCCGCTCCGCGCCCATACTGATCTCATGCGCCGACTCAAACCGCGCCTGCCCCTCGAACACCGTACAGTTCACGAGCGTCTTCAGCGAATTCTCCAGCCCGTTCCGCGACTGCATCGAGATCGCCGTCTTCCGCGCCGAAACCTTCTGCATATCGACCCGCACGCCGCCGTCGATCTCCACCCCAAACTCCGCCCCGCGCCGCGCCAAGTGAGCCGCATAAGCGCTAGCCACCATGGCCTTGGTCGGAATGCAGCCCGTGTTCACACAAGTCCCGCCAAAGAATTTCCGCTCGACGATCGCCACCTTCATGCCGCTCCCCGCCAGCCGTCGAGTGATGTAAGGACCCGCCTGCCCCGTGCCGATCATATGCAACCGGCAACTTCACCAAGATCGTGCAGCGCATTCCGGTGAAGATCGTACTCGATCAGGACAGTGTGAGCGGCTATGAAAATCTGCTTTCACCGGGCATGTCGTCCGTTGTTACGGTAGCCACACGATAGGGGCGAACTTCGACTGCAAGCACCACGATACCTCCGGCGATAGCTGTGAAAGAGTCCGCGACAGCGGCTAACGATCATGTGTCGTTAAGGACGTGGATATGCGTTACCGGAGTGCTTCTTGGTTGTTTTATGGCAGTGCTCGACATTATCGTCACCAACTCTTCGCTTCGCGACATAGCGGGAACGCTGTCAGCCAGTTCGGATGAAATCTCATGGGTGCCAACGGCATATCTGGTTGCGGAGATCGTGGTGATCTCTTTGACCTCGTGGCTATCAGCCGTGTTCTCTCTCAAGAGATACCTTCTGGTGAACTCGATCTTGTTCATCGTCTTCTCTGTTTGCTGCGGTCAAACCCATTCTTTGAGTCTGATGATCCTCTTTCGCGTACTGCAGGGTTTCACCGGCGGCGTATTGATTCCCCTCTCGTTCGACGTGATCCTCACTTACTTGCCGCCATCAAAGAGAGCCATCGGCATGGCCATGTTCACCATCACCGCCACCTTTGCGCCTGCCTTGGGGCCGCTCATAGGCGGATGGCTGACTGACAACTACGGATGGCCGTTCATTTTCTACATCAACATTATTCCTGGAGCTCTGCTGATCGCGGCGGTGTGGTTCACCATGGAAATGCAGCCCATGAATCTCGGCTTACTGAGAAGAGGTGATTGGTGGGGAATCCTTACCATGGCGATCGGCCTCGCTGCCTTCGAGATTGTGCTCGAAGATGGCAATCGCAAGGACTGGTTCGGTGATCCTGGAATCGTGAAACTGGCTTGGGTTGCAGCATTCTTCATTCCCGCTTTCATCCTCATTGAGCTGCGTGAGAAAGAGCCGCTAGTGGACCTACGCTTGTTTGCGCGCAGAAACTTCGGGCTTGGCAGTATCGTCAATCTAGCTCTAGGAATGGGCCTCTACGGAACGGTGTTTATCCTGCCGCTATACCTGGGACAGGTTCATGGCTACGATGCGACTCAGATCGGAGAAGTCATCATTTGGATGGGGCTTCCGCAACTCGCTATCATCCCGTTCATTCCGAAGCTGATGAAACTGATTGATGCGCGAATCATCATCGGGTTTGGCATTCTTCTTTTTGGGGGTAGCTCGTTTTTTGATATTCATCTGGATTCAAATTTTGCGCGACCTCAGTTCTACATTCCGCTTATCGTCCGCGCAGTAGGTCAGCCTCTGATCATGACTCCTCTTTCTGCAATTACCACGGCTGGCATGGCGGAAGGACGCGAAAGCGGCGCGGCGTCGTCGCTCTTTAACATGATGCGCAATATAGGTGGATCAATCGGGATCGCCGGCCTATCCACGTTGCTTTCCGTAAGAGAGCGGTTCCATTCAGAACGCATCGGAGAATCGGTCACCATCTATTCGGGAGCTTTACGGGAACACTTGCGGCAGTCGGCAAGTTACTTCACGTCTCAGGGCAGCGACACGTATTCGGCCAACCTGCGCGCGATCCGGGCGGCGGCCAATGCGGTCCAGCGTCAGGCATTCCTCCTTGCTTATAGCGATTGTTTCTTGGTACTTGGTTGTGTATTGCTAGCCAGCGGGACGGCCCTGTTTTTTATGAAAAAGACTGGACTGTCCGGGCCAGTTGGAGGACATTAATCTGGGCAATAGGTTCTGTTCGAGTTTCGTCGGAACCCGCCATCCGACACGGATGGGGTGCATCCCATAAGGTGGACGCGGACGACCTTAAGTGCGTTGGAGGGAATCATGCCAAGGAAGAAACTGCAATCTTCAGCGGTCGGGGACGGTGAGCAGCAAAAGAAGAGTGCGATCGTCCGCGAAGCCCGAACTGGTACAACGGCCGCAGATAT
>CAVVZG010000045.1:0-17624 GCA_963752205.1 Bryobacterales bacterium
ATCAGGACCCTGCATGTTTCTCACCGTGCTTAAATTGCTCTATACTAATGTGACAGTTAGATAAGAATCCTTTTTCTTGTAACTCTGCTGCGGAAATTTTATAAAGAGTATCACCTAACATTGCTTCAATTGCAGTTTTAAGATGCGGTTCTTGTGGGACTGTTCCTGTTAACCGAAACGCAGCGGAATATCTTTGAAGGACCTGATAAAAGTTTTTGTAAACATTATCCCGAACATAAATGTGCTTCATCTACTAGAACCATTATTACGTCTTTTAGAAACTCCGATATTTCAATTTCTGTTAAATGATTTTTTGAATTACTACTTAGACGATCAAGAGATTGCCATGTACAAATAGTATGTTGCTTATTAAATTCTTTTCTATTTCCATAGAATACCCCAACATCTAGTCCCAATTGAATATAATCAGCTTCCGTTTGTAAAACTAAATCTTTTGATGGAACTATAATAATTGTTCTTCCATGTATCTGTACGATTTTCGACAGTGCCGCCGTTACAACAGTTTTTCCAGCACCTGTTCCTGCCTCACAAACTCCCTGCATTCTTATCTAAAAAAGTATTGATTATTTTTACTTGATGATCTTCAAGAATTATGGGCTTGCCTTCTAATACGTGTCCCTTGCCCCAAACGGTATCCATCAAATAATTATTATCAATCGGAGAAAAATTGAAATTAAAATCTTTTCTATTATCTTCTATTTCAAAATCATATCCTTCTTTAACAATTATCGGATGAAGAACTGGCAATAAATTTAGATATGTTAATCCACCGGCAGTACAAAAGCCGACCCTGCCATCCCATCTTCCGAGCCGCACACTTTGTAAATATCGAGCTTGCGGCAATCTAAATTTGAGAACTTCTACACACTGACGACGAGTGTTCGGATCAAGCCCATCTAATTTAATGTTGACTTGATCTTTAATAATTATTTTACAAATGGGTTTAAGCATAGCCGTATAGAATACGACAAATTATGCTTAAAAGTCAATTAGCTTTGTTATTTTCAAAAGAAGCAGCACTTAGTACGGAGGAGAACTAGGTGCTGCTGATAGATAGACTTTAAAATTCCGAGCTTAGGAGTCTACCTAAACCCTCAGATCGAGTTGATGCCCTTGAACAACTTCGCGTTTTTCTGGAAGAACGCTTTATGACTTGGCATTTCCGCGTTGCTAAAAACTAAACGGAATGGGTCTTTATAGCAAGTTGTGACAGCCATCATCGAAATTTCCGGTTCGAAGTTCTTATCCATGAACCTGATGAAATTGTCGGCGATTGCGAGCCATTCCTTCTTCGTCATTTTCTTGCCGTGACTTTCCCTGTCGATAAGTTGATGCATTTGATGCAGACGGTAGATCAACGACACAGAGAGAGCATGCTGAACTGAAATATCTTTTGCATCATCAGCAAGTGTCTCCACCTTGCCGGATAGAACATCATCCGGGTTGGGCAGTTTAGCGGCATGATTACGGTGTGTGCGGAATTTTAGTGCAACACTTTCACCAACCGTACCGGCAATCGTGTCCATCAACAAATCTTCTGGAAGAGTTGAAGACAGAATTTGCGAAACGAATGCTCCAAGTTCTCGGCGTAGAGAATACTTGATAGTTGTTCTTCGGATTAAATGTGTTAGCATCGGCCGGAAATGCTGACAGATAACCGATAACATGCGGATGAATACCGTTAGTGAATGCCCATTCGCGCCAATCATCGAAGTTAAATCCGATGAGAAGATGAATGAAACGGTTTGCAAGAGCAGACGGCATTTTCTGTGCAGCAGTCTTATCGCTTGCACGATTACCGGCAGCGATGATTGACACGCCCTCCGGAAGAACGTACTCGCCGATACGACGATTTAAAGCCAACTGCAATGCGGCAGCTTGAACAGACGGAGCGGCGGCAGTTATTTCATCGAGAAGAATGATGCTTGTATCTTTTGGATCAGCGCGGAAACAGTGCGGTGCCCAAATCATTTCGTCTTTGTCATTCTTATACGGAATGCCGCGAAGATCGGTCGGGCTCCATAAGAAGCAAACGAACGTCAATAACGTTTCTGCCTTCTTCTTTTCCTAGTTGAATTACCATTTCTGATTTGCCGATGCCCGAGTTGACCCCACAACATAACAGGGCGACCAACTTTCATCATTTCTTTCAGAATTGCAATTGCTTGTTTTGGACTTAGCTCACGATCTGTATTGATCGCTTGACCGCTTGTAACTTCGTCTTTCTTCGCCATTTTCTTTTCCTCCGTTAGAGAGTTAAATTTTAAAAATAAATTTAATATGCTTTAAAAATAGTAACATTTTTCTGCACTTTGTCAAAAGTAATTTAAGGTCTATTTTATAGACCCTTCTTCAACAACGTAAATTTAGCAAGTTTTTCCCATTTTTCGCCGCTTGCCTTCACTAGATCAGCAACTTTCAATACTGTTCTAAGTGAAATAAGTTCTTGAAATTTTCCAACATTGCTCTTCACATATTCTAAAATCAAATCATCTTCTTTGTTCTCGAACTGATACCCATCTAGCATTCCTGCTTTTTTAACTACGCCTTTGATACGTAAAAATTTGTCGCGCATAGTAGTAATATCTAGATTTAGATAGTGGCAACGGCTAATCATAGCTTCAAGATGCGGTTTCAAAAGCTTAGACTTCACTGCCATAAAATCTAAATTCGTGATGAAAATAATTCCGCCTTGAATTCGAAACGTGGCGGGCATTTTTCTTTTTCAATGAAATGACTTTCCTTGTTCCACGATAGAATTCTCTTGCCCATCGTATCTAATGCGGCTTTCAAGAGCGAAAGAGACACCGGATCGAGAAGAATGTAAGCCCCAAAGCCTGGGCAACCATGGAATCCGCCCGCCTGCCCCGTTACTACTTCGACCTCCGCCGCGAAAAGAAAAATGCCGCCAAAGGCGAATCCTCCTGGACCCCCGCGACGTCCCTAATCCTAGGACTCGCCGAAGTCCTCAAATATATCCAGACCTTAGGCATGAGTGAACTCATAAACAACGCCCAGCAATTAGCCGCCGCCACCCGCGCCGCCTGCGGAGCCCTGGGCCTCGAACTCTTCGCGCCTGCATCACCCAGCGGCGCCGTCACCGCCATCAAAGCCCCGCCCGGCCTAAGCTCCACCGTCATCGTCAAGGAATTCCGCCAGAAATTCGGCTCCATCATCGCCGACGGCCAAAGCGAAATGCAGGGCCGCCTGTTCCGCATCGCCCACCTGGGCTACTTCGATGTAGCCGATTTATTCGCCCTAGTAGCCGAATTGGAGTTGATCCTGC
The DNA here is from genome assembly GCA_963752205.1 of Bryobacterales bacterium. Lineage (GTDB taxonomy): Bacteria > Acidobacteriota > Terriglobia > Bryobacterales > Bryobacteraceae > Palsa-187. The sequence continues at coordinate 3,308 of CAVVZG010000045.1, forward strand.
TCGCCAACGGTGTTCCAGTGAAGCTAGGCGCCGGCGTCGCCGCAGTCCAGCAACATTACGCCGCCAAAAAACAGCCAGTGACGGTTTAGGGAGCCATGAAAATCGTAATCGCGGAACCGTTGCGCGCAGCGGGCATCGACATCTTGAAAGCACAGCCCGGCTGGGAAATCATCACCTCCAGCCCCACCGATTACCAAAATCATCTAGCCGACGCCGAAGTCCTGCTAGCCTCGCGCACCGCGCGCGTAACGGCAGCCCAGATTGATACAGCAAAGAAACTCCGCGTCATCGCCTTCCCCGGCGTCGGTACCGATTTCGTCGATCTCGACGCCGCCACCTCCGCCGGCATCTTAGTCATGAACATGCCCGGCGAAAGCGCCGTCGCCGTAGCCGAACACACATTGGGGCTGATGCTAGCCATGGCAAGACAGATCCCCCAAGCCATCGACTCCACGCGCCACGGCCGCTGGGAAGGCAAGAAATTTCTCGGCACCGAACTGCGCCGCAAAACGCTAGGCGTCATGGGACTCGGCAGCATCGGACGCGAAGTCGTCCGCCGCGCCCGCGGCTTCGAAATGAAAATCGTAGCCAACGATCCCTATGTAAACTCCGAAGCCGCCGCCGACCTCGGTGTCACACTAGTCAGCCGCGACGAACTCTACGCCCAAGCCGACTACATCACTCTGCACGTCGCCCTCACCACCGAAACCATGGGCATGCTCAACGACGAAGCCTTCGCTAAAATGAAGCACGGCGTGCGCATCGTCAACTGCGCCCGCGGCGAGCTAGTCGACGTAGAAGCCCTCCGCGACGCTATCGTTTCCGGCAAAGTGGCCGGAGCCGCCCTCGACGTCCTCCAAACCGAACCCCCCGAAGCCGGCGAACCGCTACTAGCGATGGACCAAGTCCTGGCCACCCCCCACATCGGCGGCTCCACAGAAGAAGCCACCGAATTAATCGCCGTCCGCCTGGCCGAGCACCTCATCGAATATTTCAACGAAGGTGTCGCCGTCAACGCCGTCAACGTACCCGCCATGTCCGAAGACGCCTATCGCGCCGTCGCCCCCTACGCAGTCCTAGCCGAACGCCTCGGCACCTTCGCCGCCCACGTAGCCACCGCGAATCCAAAACTGGTGCGCCTGGTCTACCATGGCAACTTCCCCCCGCAAAACACCCGCCTGATCCGCAACGCCGGACTCGCCGGAGTCCTCAGCCGCTCCCTCGCCGTCAAAGCCAACGTAGTGAACGCCCTCAAACTAGCCGCCGACCGCGGCCTCAGCTACGCCGAACGTTTCGAGCGCCCCACCGGCCACATGGATTCGCTCCGCATCGAACTCGAAACCGACAAAGGCGTCACCACCGTCGAAGGCGCCATCGTAATGGACAAGCCGCGCCTGCTCGCCGTCGACGGCATCCGCTGCGAAGCCACCCTAGCCGGCCACTTGCTCTTCTTAACCAACGAAGACGTCCCCGGAGTCCTGGGCTACATCGGCACCGTAACCGGCAAAGGCCAAGTCAACATCGCCGCCCTCTCGCTAGGCCGTCAAGAAAAGCCCGACCGCCCCGGCGCCCCGCTCACCGCCATCACGCTCATCGAAACCGATCAGCCAGTGCCCGAACCCGTCATCGCCCAGTTACTCGAAAACAAAGCCGTGCGCCTGGTGCGCAGTGTGGAGTTCCGCCCATGAAACTAGCTCTCATCGCCCTGCTCGCCCCTCTGGCGTTAGCTCAAGACACCCCACTGACCGCGCTCCCCTACAGCCCCAGCCTCGATCTCTCGTCGATGAATCGCGCCGTCGACCCCTGCACCGACTTCTACCAATACTCCTGCGGATCGTGGATCAAAAACAATCCCATCCCCTCCGATCAAGCCCGCTGGAACGTGTACTCGAAACTAGCCACCGAAAACCAGCGCTTCCTCTGGGGCATCCTCGAACAAGCCGCCAAGCCCTCGCCCACCCGCACTCCCGTAGAAACCGAAATCGGCGATTACTTCAACGCCTGCATGGACGAAGGCGCTCGCGAGAAATCCGGCGCCGCCCCGCTCCAAGCCGAATTAGAAAGGTAGCCGCCCTGAAATCGCTGAACGACCTGGCCGCGTTCCTGGCGCACACCCAACTCACCGCCGCCGGAAACCAATTCCTGTTCGGCTTCGGCTCCGGCCAGGATTACGCCGATTCCACCCGCGTCATCGCCTTCCTAGGCGCCGGTGGACTCGGCCTGCCCGATCGCGACTACTACACCAAGACCGATGCCAAGTCCGTCAGAAATCCGCCAGCGCTATCTGGAACACATCCAGAAAATGCTGGAGTTCTGCCGGCGAGCCGTCCGCGCAAGCCCAGACCGATGCGAAAACCGTCATGAGCATCGAAACCGCGCTCGCCAAAGCCTCGCTCACCCGCGTAGAGCAGCGCGATCCCCACAAGCTTTTCCACCCCTTCACGCTCGCGAAATTGCAGGCGCTCACGCCGTCCTTCCCCTGGAAAGCCTACTTCGCGACAATCGACCTCGCCCGCGTTCCTCCGCTCAACGTAACCGAGCCCGCATTCTTCACCGAGGTCGAAACGCCAACTCAAGACCCGCACCCTCGACGATTGGAAAACCTACCTGCGCTGGCACCTCACGCATCGCCAAGGCCCCCTTCCTCTCCTCCGCCTTCGTCACCGCGAATTTCGATTTCTACAGCCACTACCTGCGCGGCGTTCAAACCATGCAGCCCCGCTGGAAGCGCTGCGTGCAGCGCGTCGATGACGACCTGGGCGAAGCGCTCGGCCAGGTGTTCGTCGCCAAAACCTTCGGCCCCGATACCAAAGCCCGCGCCGTCCAGATGACCAAGGAAATCGAGACGGCCATGCAATCGGAAATCGAGACGCTTCCCTGGATGGGCGCCGCCACCAAGAAACGCGCTCTCGAAAAACTGCACGCCGTCGCCAACAAAATCGGCTATCCCGACCAATGGCGCGACTACAGCTCCATCAAAATCCAGCGCGACGATTACTCGGCAACGTCGAACGCGCCACCACGTTTGAAAACCGCCGCGAGCTGGCGAAGATCGGCAAGCCCGTCGACCGCACCGAGTGGCAAATGACCCCGCCCACCGTCAACGCCTACTACGACCCGCAGATGAACGACATCAATTTCCCCGCCGGCGTCCTGCAGCCGCCGCTCTTCGATCCGAAAATGGACGACGCGCCCAACTACGGCAACACCGGCGCCACCATCGGCCACGAACTGACCCACGGCTTCGACGACGAAGGCCGCCAGTTCGACGCCAAGGGCAATCTGCGCGACTGGTGGACCATGCAGGACGCCCAGGAATTCGAAAAGCGCGCCGCCTGCGTGTCCGACGAGTACTCGCAGATTCACCGTCGTCGACGACATCAAGATCAACGGCAAACTGACGCTGGGCGAAGACGTGGCCGATCTCGGCGGCACGCTGCTGGCCTACATCGCCTGGAAAGACGCCACCAAAGACCAGACGCTCCAAGCCGATCGACGGCTTCACTCCCGATCAGCGCTTCTTCATCGGCATGGCGCAATGGGCCTGCGGCGACGAGCGCCCCGAAAGCAAACGCGCCAACGCCATCACCAATCCCCACTCGCCCGACGAGTACCGCATCAACGGCGTGGTCTCCAACATGCCCGAGTTCGGCAAAGCCTTCGCCTGCCGCGCCGGACAGCCCATGGTCCGCGCTAAGCAGTGCAAAATCTGGTAGCGACATCCGACAATGTCACTTGCCGATAGCGTGCGGGATGTCCTTCTCGTTTTCCATGCAGAAATAATCCATCAGCTCCGTATTCACCGCGATGAATTGCTTAATCTTCACAGTCCAGGGTTTTGTATAGGCTTTGGAGTCGTCAACGGTAAACTCAATCTCCATCGTTCCGAAGTTCACGCGCCGGAACCGCTCCGTGATTTTCGCCGCGTCCGTCAACGGATCGCCGTTGCGATCCAGCCATTGTCCATCGAAATCCCATTGGTCTCCACCACCAGCGTGTCGCCATCCCACTTGCCCACCGAATATCCGTTAGGCGTAGAAGCCGGATCCACCGGCAGCGCCCGCCCGTCCGTGAAGATCTGCCGGTACGCCGTGTCACGTTCATTCAAGATCACCATTAGCCCCGGCAACTGCAAAAATTTTCGATAGAACGGACTAATGGTCAGCTTAAAAAGCCCCGGCGGCCGGCAATTCGAAGCCGGATCTTCTTTCCCGTTTTCCGCCATGCGCTTCTTGCGCAGCTCTAGTGCCCACGGTTGATACGGCAACCCTCCCGGCAGATTCCAGCCGACGTTCATAAACTCTTTGGTGATCTCCATGTCCGCGCAGCCCTCCTTCGGACACGGCTGATTCTTCTCCAGCAGCCACACGCCCGAGAAATCCGGCTTGCCATCCGCCGCCCGCGGCGCAGGCGCCGTCAAGTTCGGAGACCCATCCGCGTTCTTCGGCACGCCTGGAGTCGGGTAATTGATCCACTGCGCCGCAGCCAGCCCCGCCATCGACAAAACCAGCCCCAACACCAAAGATTCATCACATTTAATGTACACACCGAACCGCCATACACCGACACTCCGCCTTTGCGCCATCCGAAACACCCCGCACCGCCTCCCCCCACGGCGAAAGAAACGCGCTATTCTAAGTCCGGAAAATCGAATCCCATTCTCTGGAACCCATGCCCCTGCGCTTAAATCACCTTCAAGAAAAAGCCGGCGTCAACGTGCAGAACGTAACCGATACTCTGCATTTCCTGGTGCAGGAAGGATGCATCCCCCAAGACCAACTGGTCAGCTTCCAAATCGAACTGGATTGGATCCAGTACAAAAATAATTTCCGCAAGCCCGTCCTCTTAGCTGAAACCCATAACGGCCAAGCCGGCGGCGCGCCGGTCTCTGAATTCCGCATCGACACCCGTCAAGGGAACCCGGCGCTCTCTACCGCCAAATCTGCGCGCCTTCTCCCGCTCCAACTCCGAAGACACAACGCCTGCCACTCGAAGATTTCAAATCCTTCCGCCGCAGCATCGCCTGGGATTTCAATCAGCTCTATTGGAACCATTTGCAGGAATGGGAGCAGTGGACCGGCCGCGGTTACGAACGCGCCCTCCCCGGCGGCACTTCCGACGCGCACCACGCCACCTCCATCGCCGACGGCGTCGCGGATTTCTGGACCCTCCTCCGCGAGTTGGACAAAACCGGCGAACTTCCCGGGAAATCTACTATCTCGAAATCGGCGTAGGAACCGGCACCGAAGCGGCCTGTGGCTCGACGCGTTCCAAGCCCTCGATCAACAGCGCGGCACGAACTATTATCCGCGTCTGCGCGTTCTGCTCGGCGACTACGCGCTCATCACGCTCGATCAGTCGCGCCCCGCCGTCCAGAAACACGTCGGCCTGTGCAGCTTCCTGGTCCTCGATGCCATGCCAGCCTCTGAAGACTCTCGGCTTCCTGCGCGACAAAATCCTCCACGTTCACACCACTAACGTCTACGATAATCTGCCCAACGAAGTACGTCCGCGCCAACGGCAAACTGTATCTCGTCGAATCCCGAGCTTATTTTCCGTTAGCCGAAATGCAGCGCATCGGCGCCCATTGCCAAATCCCCGTCGAAAAATTCCGCTCGAGCGTCGAGCGCCTCCTCGGCAGCGGCCCCGAATATTTCGGAGACCCCGCCCGCGGCATGACCTTCTGGCAGGAAGTATGGCAAGCCGTACGCCTCGAAGACCGCCTGGTCAACGTCGAAACCATGCAGGATTCGCCCTTCCCCGCCGGCGTCGATCTCCCCCTGGTCGAAAGCGTTCTCGCCGCCGCCCCCCGAGATTTTCGTTTCCACTTAAGCTCCGGAGCGCTACAAAGCTTCCTCCAAACCCTGCCCCTGCTACACCCGCGCGGCTATTTACAGGTGCAGGACATTTTCGTGCGCGAATTTCAGGAATACCAAAAAGGCTTCCGTGGCCCCGGCAAAATCGACGGCTCCATCGTCAACTGGGTCAACGGAGCGTTTCTCAAAGGCGTCGGCGAACACGGCGGATACGACGTCTATTTCGCCCCGTTCCATTACCGCAAAGCCTCGCACACGTCCATAATGTATGCCAGTAGAAGAAACTAGTCTCGCGCCCTCGCACTCTGCCGTCGCCACGCTGCCCACGAAAACCCCGTGCGCGAAGCTCTCACCAGCGGAGAGTTCTGCTACTTCGTCGAGCTGGTAGCCAGCGCCACCATGCGCGAAGCCCGCCTGCTCGAAATCGCCTCGCACCTAGCGCGCGTCCCCGGCGTCGTCGCGGGAGGCATCACCAGTTTCGCCGGCGGAGCCCTCGGCCAGAATCCCGTCCGCATCGGCGCCGCCGCCCGCGCCCGCGGCCTCTCGCCCAACATTCACCTCACTTGCGTCAGCCGCGATCGCCTGGACCTGCGCAATACCCTCGAAGACATGAACGCCCTGGGCATCGAAAACGTCTTCGCCATCACCGGCGACTATCCCAAGCCACCGCCGCCACCTCCTCTCCCTACTTCCATCTCGACTCCGTCCAGTTAGTCGAAATGATCAACGAGTTAGCGCCAAACGGCATGCCGTTCTACATCTCGGTAGCTGTTCCCCCTTCAAATACACGGAAGCCGACTGCGTCTATCAATATTTGAAGCTGGAAAAGAAAATCGCCGCCGGCGCCGACTACGCCATCACCCAACTCGGCTTCGACGCCAAAAAATTTCGCGAGCTAAAGCGCTACATGGACGAACGCGGCTGCGCACTCCGATCCTCGGCAACGTCTACGTCCTAAACCAGCGCGCCGCCGAAAAAATGTCGAAAGGCGAGCCCCCCGGCTGCTGGGTCTCCCCGCAAACTCCTGGAAAGCGTCCGCGAAGAAGCCAAAGCCGAAGACAAAGGTGTAGCCGCCCGCCTCGAACGCGCCGCTCAAATGGTCGCCATCGTCCGCGGCTTAGGCTACGCCGGAGCCTACCTCGGCGGCGAGCACATGGCCAAGCGCATCCACTGGATCATCGAGCGCTCCGAAGAACTCGCCCCGCGCTGGGAAGAGTTAGCCGAAAAAATCACCTACGCTCCCAAAGACGGCTTCTATTTTTTCGACTCACCCAAGACTCACCACAAGCCTCCAGCCCTGCTGCCCAAAGTGCTCGACACCATGGGCCAGATTTTCAACGTAAAGAAACCCGGCCCGCTGCGCACCGTGGTCACCGAAGCCATGAACTTCGTCGACCACCATCCATCGCTTTCGTCCGCGCTCGAACGCGCCGAATTCGCCATGAAGCTGCCCCTGTTCGGCTGCCAGGCCTGCGGCAACTGCGTGCTCGAATACACCGAATACGTGTGCCCGCAAACCTGCCCCAAGAGCCAGCGCAACGGCCCCTGCGGCGGCACTCTCAACGGACAATGCGAAGTGGAGGACAAACAATGCGTGTGGGTGACAGCCTATGAGCGCGCAAGAGACGCCGGCCGCCTGGACGAACTCAAAACCTACGTGCCCCCGCGCAATCTAGCATTAAAAGGCACCAGCTCCTGGGTTAACTATTTCCTAGATCGCGACAGCCGCCCCGGCCGTCGCGATAGCCGCCCCGACCGTAATGATAAGCTGATCGACATCCAGTGAACGCCGAGTTCCGCAGAGCCGTCCTCCCCGCCGAACTCCGCGCCTTGCAGTCTTTCGACCGAAAAGTCTTCCGCAAATCCGACGTCTTCCCCGCCGAATACTGGAAACAGTGCGAGCCCTACTGGCTCCTGATCGACGGCGTAAAAGCCGGCTGCTGCGCCTTCGACAAACACACGTCCCACGCCAAAGGCACTCTCTATGTCACGACGACGGGCATCCTCCCGCGCTTCCAACGAAGAGGCCTAGGCCAACTCATGAAGCAATGGCAGATCGCCTACGCCCGCCGCCACCGCTTCACCCGCATCGTAATCACCACCCGGAAAAGCAACGCCGCCATGATCGCGCTCAACCGCAAATTCCATTTCAAAACCGTCCGCACCATCCCCGGTTACTATGCCGGGCCCACCGAGCCCGCTCTAGTAATGGAACTCCAACTCACCCCACTGCGACCGCTTCGCGCGCGCCCATCTGCCGCAGACAGCGGTCGATCCACTGCTTCGTCAGCTTCTCCTGCACGCCGTTTTGCGAAAGCCGCGTCCGCAGGTTCGCCCAATCCACCAGATCCAGCGGTTGATCCTGATTGAAGCAACTGAACACCACCGTCTCTTCGCCCGTAATCGGATCCTTGTGGATCTGCAGACACTGCGCGCAAATCTCTTTCATCATGCACTGCATCGGCGAGTTGATACTGCCGATCGCCATATGATCCGGCTTCAAATACGGCGCGAGCACCGTGTGCCGCGCCCGCGCCACCGCCCCATCATCGCCGTCCGACCCGATCGCCATCAGCCGGTCGACCGAATGCAGCGGAATCTCCGGGCTCGACCCAAATCCCCGCGCCCGTACGCCACAATCGCCTCGACGATATTCCCGACAAACGCCTTGTCCTGCACCCGCCCCGGCGTGAATCCCGGAGCCTCGTCGCAGCACCAGACCACCACGTCCGCCGCTCTCTCGATCTCCTCGACCTTATAGCGGTCGATAATCTTCTTATATCCCGCGAAATAAATCGTGCGCGACCCGTTCGCCCGCAACTCCTGCCCGATCGAGAACAGCACCGCGTTGCCCAGCCCTCCGCCGACCAACAAAACCGTTTCCTTCGCCGGCGTTTCGCGTGGGCGTGCCCGTCGGACCCATCAGAATCACCGGCTCGCCCGGCTTCAGCAGCGCGCACAAATCGGACGACCCGCCCATCTCCAGCACGATGGTCGACAGCAATCCCTGCTCGCGATCGACCTCGCGCCGGTCAGCGCCAGACCCTCCATGCCGAGAAAGTCCCCTCGACCCGCGGCGCCAGCGTCTCGAAATTCTGCAGCCGATAAAACTGCCCCGGATAAAACGCCCGCGCCGCCATCGGAGCCTTGACAACCACTTCGACGATGTTCGGCGTCAGCCGCTCCACCTCATGAACCATCGCCCGCAGCTCCCCATTCAACTTATGCAGCAGGTCGCTGCCAGCAGACCCGTCGGCGCCCTCCGCGCCAACAGCCGCGACACCACCGGATAGCCCTGCTTCGCGCTGGCCATCGCCTTCACCACGTTGCCTGCGAACGACGGATGCAGATCGCCGAAGAAACTGATGCCGCGCCCGTCCGCGCGAATCGACATCAACACCGCGCCTGCGCCGGCTTCGCCAACTTTTCCGGCTTCACCGGCTGCCCGTCTTCATCGACCGCGCGGAACCATTTGCCGTCCAGAAACACGTTGCTCCGGATCTTCGCGCCCCAGCACCGTATTGGGCTGCGTTCCCGCCGCCACCAGAATCGACCGCGCCGGCATCCGCACCAGTTCGCCCGTCGCGTCTTCGCGCAGACATCAACGCCGCCGCATGGCCGAACTGGTCCACCTCGACCTCTTCCGGCGTCACGATCTCCGCGAACCGCATGCCTTCTTCGAGCGCCTTCGCGACTTCTTCGTGATTCAGCGTGTAGCTGGGCGCATCGATCAAGCGCCGCCGGTAGGCCAGCGTCACGCCGCCCCATGGATTCAGCAACTCGATCAGCTCCGGCTCGCGCCCTTCCCGCGCCGCCGGCTCGCGTTCCGCGCGAATCGCCGCGCCATGCGCGATGAACTCTTCCGCGGTCGCGGCCTCTTCCGGCGTCCAGCGTCGCGCGCACTTCGCCTTCGCCCATCTCCGCGACCAGCGTCTCGTAGCGCTCCAGAAATTTCTCCACCTGCACCACGTAATACGCCAGCGATTCCGTCGCCGTATCGATCGCCGTCAATCCGCCGCCGATCACCACAATCGGCATGCGCAACTTGCAGATTCGCGACGAGTTCTATTTCGCCGCGCCCGTCAATTGCAGCGCCATCAGGAAATCGGACGCCTGCCGCACGCCGCGCGCCAGCCCGTTCTTCATCGGGATCACCGTCGGCCGCCCCGCGCCCGCGCACAGCGCCACGTGGTCGAAGCCCAGCTCGAACGCGCTCGTCGACGGTCAGCGTGCCGCCGAAGCGCACTCCGCCGAACATGCCGAACTGCTCCCGCCGCTCCAGCAACAGCCGGATGATCTTCAGAAAATTCTTGTTCCAGCGGACCGTGATGCCGTACTCGGCCACGCCGCCGAATCCCGCCATCACGCGGTCGTCGAGCGATTCATACAGATCGTTCACGTCGCGAATCGGCCGGAACGGCACGCGCTCGCCCATGCGGCGTGACGCCGGAAATTTCTGCCGGCAGCGGCTCGATCTTCAGCCCGTCGACAGCCGCCACCGTATGCCCGTCGTTCATCAGATGATGCGCCAGCGTGAAGCCCGCCGGCCCCAACCCCACCACCAGCACCTTGTATCCCAGTCGCCTCCCGCGGCACCGGACGCGCAAAATTCAGCGGATTCCAGCGCGTCAGCAGACTATAAATCTCGAAGCCCCACGGCAGTTCCAGAACATCTTTCAGCGTCCGCGTTTCCACCTGCGGAATATCCACCGGGTCCTGCTTCTGGAAAATGCAGGACTTCATGCAGTCGTTGCAGATGCGATGCCCCGTGCCCGCGCACCATCGGATTATCGACCGTCGCGATCGCCAGCGCGCCCACCGAATTCCCGTCGCTGCTTGACCAGGTTCATCTCCGAAATTTTCTCGTCCAGCGGACAGCCCGCCAGCGTAACCCCGAAGACAGCTCTTCTTGAACTCGCCCGTCTTTTTCCTTGAGCCCCGTGGAGCAACGAATCCTTCTCCTGGTTGTGGCACTTGATGCAGTAATTCGCCTGATCGAGCGCCGCCGTTCAGATTCATCCCCGCATCCGTCAGCTTGAATCCTTCGCGATGCCGCCAGTGCGTCCTTGCGGCAGCGCCAGTTCCGCGACGCCGTTCACATGCACCGTCTCGACAGGAATCAGATGCGTCATATCCAGCTTATGCGGAACCTTGAACAGAACCCCGTGCAGATGTTTTTGCGCGACCCGCCGGCGCCAGCGCCGCCCAAGCGGCGTATTGCTGCGGCGACGCCCAACTGCGCCGCATGCTTCGCCTCAGCATCCAGCCAGCGCGAAACATGATCGACGAAACTCTGCCTCGGTCAGCGGCTCTCAAACAGCGCCTCCAGCTCCACGCGCAAGCGCCCCGCCCGTGAATCGCCGACGCCTTCTCCGCCGTCATCCCGCTGATGGCTTTTTTCTGGACGAACTTCCGCTTCAACGCATACAGCGGAGCCAGCGCATCATGCTTCGCCTGCAGCGCCCGCACTTCCGGCGCGATGCCGAACAGCTCGCCGATAAAATCCTCCACATGCGGAGCGATCGCAATAATCAACTCCGATTGCGCCTTGCGCGCCAGCGCCGCCGGATCTTTACGCGCCTCCGTCAGACGTTCAAACAGCGCCTGGTCCGTGCCCTGCAAGTGGTGACAAAACGCCGCGTCCAGCCGCACGAGTCCCTCGCGGCTATACAGGTCTTCAAAAGTGAATCCAAACGCAGGCTGGAGACGTTCGTGGTCTGTGTGCATCAAAGTTTTCTAGGGTCGCAATTATAAGCGTTGCGCAACTGCCGCGGGAAGTATGTCCGATTATCTCACGCCGGCCCGCGCAACGTCCCAAAATCCATCGAAATGCCCAGTTTCCGGCGGGAAACGCGATCCCAAGCCTGTGAACTGGTCCGCTTCCGCTACAACCCGTTCTGCGCCAAGAACCCCGCCGCCACATCCTTCGGCTGCTGCCGCCCCAGGTCCACTTGCCCGTCCAACTCCCGCATCTTCTCAGTAGAAATTTTGCCCGACAATTCGTCGAGCACCGGCCGCACGTCCGGCTGCGCCAGCAGCACGCTCCCCTGCACCAGCAGCGCCGCTTGCTTGGGCACGAATAAATGCCGGTCGTCGCTCAGCGCCTTCCAGTTTTTTTGCGTCAGCGCCCCGTCCGTCGCCCGCGCCACGATCATCGTCACCATGCCGTCTTCGAGCGCCTTATATAACGCCGCGCTATCCATGCTCCGCGGAGCCGCCTTCATCGGCAGCTTGTACTGCGTCAGATTCGGCATCCCATCGCCCAGTTGTTGAAACTCCGCAGTAGCGCCTAGAATCCATCCGTCGCTCACCGCCGCCGCCTCACTCAACGTCGCTACTTTCGCCGCCCGTGGGTCGTCCGCGCGAATCACCACCACAAACGAATTATCCAGCCCCAGCGGATTCAGCAGCTCCGCCTGCGCCGTGCGCTTCATCTCCCCCTGCGCCCGCGCGAAAATCAGCGACGCATCCGCCCCCGGCTGCTCCTTCAAAATCTCGGTCACAATCGACCCCGCGTACTCCGCATACAAACTAATCTCATTGCTCTGGAACGACTGATACGCCAGCGTAGTCCCGCCCAGTTCCAGCCGCCGCTCTACCTTGCGCCCCAGCCGGTGCTCCAGATGCTGTGCCACAATTTCACCCAGCACTACCTGCTCCGTGGAGCTCATCGATCCCACCACAATCGTCTTCTGTGACTTCCCACAGCCTGCCGCCCCCAGCCCCAGCAACATCGCCAAGGCCGCGGCAATGCAAGTGGCCGCCCGGTATCGATTCATGCGAATAGTCTTCAGCATAGCTCTACGAATGATCGGCATGCCGCTTTGATATCCTTAAAAATTGTCTGAAACCTAGGAGTTCATGTCGTTTCAAATTCGTCCCACGCGCGAGATCCTGGTAGTCCCGGCCCTGCCACCGCCCCTGCGGCGCTTGCCCGAGTTGGGCTTGAATCTCCTGTGGTCCTGGAACCACTCCATGCGCGCCGTCTTCCGCCGCCTGGACCCCGCCGCCTGGAAAGCCTCCAATCACAACCCCGTCGTCATGCTGGGCCGCGTCGAACAAGTCACCCTCGAACGCGCCGCCGCCGACCCCCGCTATCTCGCCCTCTATAAGCGCGCCTGCGAAATCCTCGACACCTATCTCGAAGCCGCTCCCCACAACTCCCTGCTGATCGCCTATTTTTCGATGGAGTACGGCCTGCTCGATTGCATGCCCATTTACTCCGGCGGCCTCGGCGTCCTCTCCGGCGATCATCTCAAAGCCTCCAGCGACGCCCTTCTTCCCCTGATCGGCGTCGGCCTCCTCTATCAGAACGGCTTCCTCCAGCCAATACTCGATCCCGATGGCTGGCAGCAGGAAGGCAACCCCGTCAACGATTTCTATTCGCTCCCCATCACGCCCGTCGCGCGTCCCGAAGGCGGCGACCTCCTGGTCAGCATCGACCTCAGCGGCACCGAAGTCTTCCTTAAAGTCTGGTCGATCCAAGTCGGCCGCGTGAAACTCTATCTGCTCGATAGCAACATCCCGCAAAACGCAGCGGAAGAACACCGCGAAATCACCAACCAGCTCTACGGTGGCGACGACCTCAAGCGCATCCGCCAGGAAATCGTCCTCGGCATCGGCGGTCTGCGCGCCCTCAAAGCCCTGGGACTCAACCCCACCGTCTACCACATGAACGAAGGCCACTCCGCGTTTTTGGCCATCGAACGCATCCGCGTACTCATGGCGGACCAAGGTTTGAGCTTCGACGAAGCCCTGCACGCCTCCCGCTCCAACAACGTCTTCACCACCCACACCTCCGTTCCCGCCGGCATCGACCGCTTCGACGCCGGCCTGGTCCGCGATCACTTTGCTCTCTACTGTCAGAAAGCCGGCATCGATCTGGACGCCTTCCTGGCTCTAGGCCGCGCCGCCGGCGCCGATTACAACGAGCCTTTTTCGATGGCCGTCCTAGCCATGCAGACGGCGTCCTTTCGCAACGCCGTCAGCCGCCTGCACCGCCAGGTCTCCCAGGAAATGTGGGATTACCTGTGGCCCAGCCTGCCCGTTTGGGAAGTCCCCATCGCCGCCATCACCAACGGCGTCCACCTCACCTCCTGGATCTACGGCGACCTCGCCACCATCTACGATCAGCACCTTCAGCCCGATTGGCGCGTCGGCCACAACGATCCCGAAATCTGGCGCCAGACCGCCGACATCCCCGCCAGCGAATTGTGGGAAGCCCATCGCCGCCGCAAACGCCGCATGACAGCCTTCGTCCGCGAGCGCGCCGTCGCCAGTTGCCTCGCCCGCAACGCCCCCAGCCCCGTTGTCGAGCGCGCCGCCGAACTCCTGGACCCCGCCGTCCTGACCATCGGCTTCGCCCGCCGCTTCGCTACCTATAAACGAGCCACCTTGGTCTTCCGCGACCTCCCGCGCCTCAAAAAAATTCTCACCAACGCGGCCATGCCCGTGCAGATCGTAATCGCCGGCAAAGCCCATCCCAAAGACATTCCAGGTAA
>CAVVZG010000046.1:0-8849 GCA_963752205.1 Bryobacterales bacterium
TGCGCGACGCCATCGTTTCCGGCAAAGTAGCCGGAGCCGCGCTCGACGTCCTGCAAACCGAACCCCCCAAAGCCGGCGAACCGCTACTGGCGATGGACCAAGTCCTAGCCACCCCCCACATCGGCGGCTCCACGGAAGAAGCCACCGAATTAATCGCCGTCCGCCTGGCCGAGCACCTGATCGAATATTTCAACGAAGGCGTAGCCGTCAACGCCGTCAACGTACCCGCCATGTCCGAAGAAGCCTATCACGCCTTCGCCCCCTACGCCGCCCTAGCCGAACGCCTCGGCACCTTCCCCGCCCACGTAGCCACCGCAAATCCCAAACTCGTCCGCCTGGTCTACCGGCAACTTCCCCCCGCAGAACACCCGCCTGATCCGCAACGCCGGACTCGCCGGAGTCCTCAGCCGCTCCCTCGCCGTCAAAGCCAACGTAGTGAACGCCCTAAAACTAGCCGCCGACCGCGGCCTCAGCTACGCCGAACGTTTCGAGCGCCCCACCGGACACATGGATTCGCTCCGCATCGAGCTCGAAACCGACAAAGGCGTCACCACCGTTGAAGGCTCCATCGTCATGGACAAACCGCGCTTGCTGTCCGTCGACGGCATCCGCTGCGAAGCCACTCTAGCCGGCCACTTAGTCTATTTGACCAACGAAGACCTCCCCGGAGTGCTAGGCTACATCGGCACCGTAACCGGCAAAGGCCAAGTCAACATCGCCGCCCTCTCGCTAGGCCGTCAAGAGAAACCCGACCACCCCGGCGCCATTCTCACCGCCGTCACATTGATCGAAACCGATCAGCCCGTCCCCGAATCCGTAATCGCCCAGCTACTCGAAAACAAAGCCGTGCGCGTCGTCCGTAGTGTGGAGTTCCGCCCATGAAACTAGCTCTCCTCGCCCTGCTAGTCCCTCTAGCGTGGGCCCAAGACACCCCGCTCACCGCGCTCCCCTACAGCCCCAGCCTTGATCTAACTTCGATGAACCGCGCCATCGACCCCTGTACCGACTTCTATCAGTACGCCTGTGGATCGTGGATCAAAAATAATCCCATCCCCTCCGATCAAGCCCGCTGGAACGTGTATTCGAAGCTAGCCACAGAAAACCAGCGCGTCCTCTGGGGCATCCTGGAACAAGCCGCCAAGCCCTCTCCACCCGCACCCCGGTAGAAACCGAAATCGGCGATTACTTTGCGGCCTGCATGGACGAGCCCGCGCGCGAAAAAGCCGGCTCTGCCCCGCTCCGCGCCGAATTAGATAAGGTAGCCGCCCTAAAATCGCTGAACGACCTGGCCGCCTACCTGGCGCACACCCACATCACCGCCGCCGGAAATCAATTCCTGTTCGGCTTCGGCTCCAGCCAGGATTACGCCGATTCCAACCGCGTCATCGCCTTCCTAGACGCCGGTGGACTCGGCCTCCCCGACCGCGACTACTACACCAAAACCGACGCGAAATCCGTCGAGATCCGCCAGCACTATCTGGAACACATCCAAAAAATGCTGGAGTTCTCCGGCGAGCCATCTGCGCAAGCCCAGACCGATGCAAAAACCGTCATGAGCATCGAAACCGCGCTAGCCAAAGCGTCGCTCACAAGAGTAGACCAGCGCGATCCCCACAAACTTTTCCACCCCTTCACGCTAGCGAAATTGCAGACGCTCACCCCGTCGTTCCCCTGGAAATCCTATTTCGCGACAATCGACCTCGCACGCGTTCCTGCCTCTCAACGTAACCGAGCCCGCGTTCTACACCGAGATCCAAACCCAGCTCAAGACCCGCACACTGGATGATTGGAAAGCCTACCTGCGCTGGCACCTCACCATGCAAGGCCCCCTTCCTCTCCTCCGCCTTCGTCCTGCGAATTTCGATTTCTACAGCCAGTACCTGCGCGGCGTTGAAACCATGCAGCCCCGCTGGAAACGCTGCGTCCAGCGCGTGGACGACGACCTTGGCGAAGCCCTCGGCCAGGTCTTCGTCGCCAAAACCTTCGGCCCCGACACCAAAACGTGCGCGGTCCAGATGACCAAGGAGATCGAGACGGCCATGGAGAGCGAAATCGAGAGCTTCCCTGGATGGGCGCCGACACCAAGCAACGCGCTCTCGAAAAGCTCCACGCCGTCGCCAATAAAATCGGCTACCCCGACAAATGGCGCGACTACAGCTCCATCAAAATCATGCGCGACGATTACTTCGGCAACGTCGAACGCGCCACCAGTTCGAATACCGCCGCGAGCTGGCGAAAATCGGCAAGCCGGTCGACCGCACCGAGTGGCAGATGACGCCGCCCACCGTCAACGCCTATTACGATCCGCAGATGAACGACATCAATTTCCCCGCCGGCGTCCTGCAGCCGCCGCTCTTCGATCCCAAAATGGACGACGCGCCCAACTACGGCAATACCGGCGCCACCATCGGCCATGAGCTCACCCATGGCTTCGACGACGAAGGCCGCCAGTTCGACGCCAAAGGAAATTTGAGGGATTGGTGGACCAAGCAGGACGCCCAGGAATTCGAAAAGCGCGCCGCCTGCGTGTCCGATCAATACTCGCACTTACACGGTCGTCGACGACATCAAGATCAACGGCAAGCTGACGCTGGGTGAGGACGTGGCCGATCTGGGCGGCACGCTGCTCGCCTACATCGCCTGGAAAGGACGCCACCAAGAACCAGACGCTGCAAGCCGATCGACGGCTTGACTCCCGATCAGCGCTTCTTCGTCGGCATGGCGCAGTGGGCCTGCGGCGACGAGCGTCCCGAAAGCAAGCGCGTCAACGCCATCACCAATCCACATTCGCCCGAGGAATACCGCATCAACGGCGTGGTCTCCAATATGCCCGAGTTCGGCAAAGCCTTCGCCTGCCGCGCCGGACAACCCATGGTCCGCGCCCAGCAGTGCAAAATCTGGTAGCTACTTTCCGACAGCGTGCGAAATGTCTTTCTCGTTTTCCATGCAGAAGTAATCCATCAACTCGGTGTTGAGCGCGATGAATTGCCTGATCTTCACAGTCCAGGGCTTGGTATAAGCTTTGGGATCGTCTACCGTAAACTCGATCTCCATCGTCCCGAAATTGACGCGCCGGAACCGCTCCGTAAGCTTCGCCGCGTCCGTCAACGGATCGCCGTTCCGATCCAGCCACTGCCCATCGGTGATGCCGATGGTCTCCACCACCAGCGTGTCGCCATCCCACTTCCCCGCCGAATATCCATTCGGTGTCGGAGCCGGATCCACCGGCAGCGCCCGCCCATCCGTGAAGACCTGCCGGTAAGCCGAATCGCGCTCGTTCAAAATCACCAGTAGCCCCGGCAACTGCAAAAATTTTCGATAGAACGGATTGATCGTCAACTTGAAAAGCCCCGCCGGCCTGCAATTCGACACCGGATCGTCTTTCCCGTATTCAGCCATGCGCTTCTTGCGCAGCTCCAGCGCCCATGGCTGATACGGCAACCCGCCCGGCAGACTCCAGCCGACGTTCATGAATTCCTTGGTGATCTCCATGTCCGGACACCCCTCCTTCGGACACGGTTGATTCTTCTCCAGCAGCCACACCCCTGAAAAATCCGGCTTGCCATCCGCCCCGCGCGGCGCAGGCGCATTCAAGTTCACCGAACCATCCGCATTCTTCGGCACTCCGCGCGTTGGATAGTTAATCCACTGCGCCGGCGCCACGCCCGCGATCGTCACCAGTCCCAACAACCAAAGCTTCATCACATTTAATGTACACACCGAACCGCCATACACCGCATCCGGACTTTTGCGCCATCCGAAACACCCCCTCCTCTTCACTCCTCCGCGGCAAAAAAAACGCGCTATGCTAATGGCGGATTGACAATCGAGTGATCGCCGATTCGCTATGCGCAATCGAAAATTCCCATGCCTCTACGCTTAAATCACCTGCAAGAAAAAGCCGGCGTCAACGTGCAAAACGTCACCGACACCCTGCATTTCCTGGTGCAGGAAGGCTGCATCCCGCAAGATCAACTGGTCAGCTTTCAAATCGAACTGGATTGGATTCAATACAAAAATAATTTCCGCGAGCCCGTCCTCTTAGCCGAAACCCACAACGGCCAAGCCGGCGGAGCGCCCGTTTCGGAATTGCGCATCGACACGCGTAAGTGGAACCCGTGCTCTCTACCGCCAAATCCTGCGCGCCTTCTCCCGCTCCAACTCGCAATCGACAGACTGCCTCCCGCTCGAAGATTTCAAATCCTTCCGCGACAGCGTAGCCTGTGGATCTTCAACCGGCTCTACTGGAATCATTTCTCCGAATGGGAGCGCTGGACTGGACGCGGCGACGAACGCGCCCTGCCCGGCGGCGCCTCCGACGCGCACTACGCCACCTCCATCGCCGACGGCGTGGCCGACTTCTGGACCCTCCTCCGTGAGCTGGATAAAACCGGCGACCTCCCCCAGGAAATTTACTATCTCGAAATCGGCGTAGGCACCGGCGTTCGCTGCGGCCTGTGGCTCGATCAATTCCAAGCCCTCGACCGCCAGCGCGGCACCAACTACTATCCGCGGCTGCGCGTCCTGCTCGAGACTACGCGCTCATCACGCTGGACCAATCCCGCCCCGCCGTTCAGAAACACGTCGACCTGTGCAGCTTCCTGGTCCTCGACGCCAGCCAGCCCCTCAAGACCCTCGGCTTCCTGCGCGACAAAATCCTGCACGTCCACACCACCAACGTCTACGACAATCTCCCCGACGAAGAATACTTCCGCGCCAACGGAAACTTTATTTAGTCGAATCCCGCGCGTATCTTCCTCTCGCCGACATGCAGCGCATCGGCGAACAGTGCCAAATCCCCGTCGAGAAGTACCGCGCCAGCGTCTAACGCCTTGCTCGGCAGCGGCCCGGATTATTCCGAGACTACGCCCTCGGTATGGCCTCCGGGCAGGAAGCGTGGAGCCCATGCGCCTGAAAATCGTCTGGTCAACGTCGAAACCATGCAGGATTCGCCCTTCCCCGCCGGCGTCGACCTCCCCCTACTCGAAAACATTCTCGCCTCCGCCCCCCGCGATTTCCGTTTTCACCTCAGCTCTGGGGCTGTGCAAAGTTTCCTGCAAACCCTGCCGCTGCTGCATCCCAAAGGCCACTTGCAAGTGCAGGATATTTTCGTCCGCGATTTCCAGGAATTATCAAAAAGCCTTCCGCGGCCCCGGAAAAATGGACGGCTCCATCGTCAATTGGGTCAACGGAGCGCTCCTCAAAGGCGTCGGCGAACACTCCGGCTACGACGTCTACTTTGCCCCGTTCCATTACCGCAAAGCCTCGCACACGTCCATCATGTATGCCAGTAGAAGAAACTAATCTCGCGCCGTCGAACTCCGCGATCGCCGCCATCGCCCATGACAACCCCGTGCGCGAAGCCCTCACCAGCGGCCAGTTCTGCTACTTCGTCTGGAGTTGGTAGCCAGCGCCACATGCGCGAAGCCCGCCTGCTCGAAATCGCTTCGCACCTAGCCCGCGTCCCCGGCCGTCGTCGCCGGAGGCATCACCAGTTTCGCCGGCGGAGTCCTCGGACAGAATCCCGTCCGCATCGGCGCCGCCGCCCGCGCCCGCGGCCTCGCGCCCAATATTCATCTCACTCTGCGTCAGCCGAGATCGCCTGGACCTGCGCAACACCCTCGAAGACATGAACGCCTTGGGCATCGAGAACGTCTTCGCCATCACCGGCGATTATCCCAAGACCGGCGATGCCATCCGCGGAGCCCTTCTACGATCTGGATTCCGTCCAGCTCGTAGAGTTGATCAGCGAGCTCGCGCCGGCCACGGGGTTTCCCTTTTACATCTCCGCCGCGGTCTCGCCGTTTAAATACACGGAACCGGACTGCGCCTATCAATACCTGAAGCTGGAGAAGAAAATCGCCGCCGGCGCGGACTATGCCATCACCCAGCTCGGCTACGATTCGCGCAAGTTTCGTGAATTGAAGCGCTATCTGGATGATCGCGGTCTGCGCACGCCCGTGCTAGGAAATGTTTACGTGCTGCCCGCAGGCGCGGCAAAGAAATTCTCCAAGGGCGAGCCTCCGGGCTGCTGGGCCTCACCGGAACTAGTGGAGCGGATTCAAGCCGAGTCGCAAGCCCAGGACAAGGGGGTCGCCGCGCGGCTGGAGCGAGCCGCAAAAATGGTGGCGATCGTCCGCGGTTTAGGCTATGCCGGCGCCTACCTGGGCGGCGAGCACATGGCCAAGCGCATCCACTCGATCATCCAGCGATCCGAAGAGTTGGCCCCGCAGTGGGAAGAATGAGCCGAAGAAATCAGTTACGCTCCCAAAGGCGGATTCTATTTCTACGATTCACCCAAGGCCCCCCCAAGCCTCCAGCCCTGCTCCCCAAAGTCCTCGACACCATGGGCCAGATTTTCAACGTAAAGAAACCCGGCCCGCTGCGCACCATGGTCACCGAAGCCATGGACTTCGTCGACCACCATCCATCGCTTTCGCTGCGCTCGAACGCGCCGAAGTCGCCATGAAGGTGCCCATGTTCGGCTGCCAGTCCTGCGGCAACTGCGTCCTCGAATACACCGAATACGTGTGCCCGCAAACCTGCCCCAAGAGCCTGCGCAACGGCCCCTGCGGCGGCACTGTCCGGACATTGCGAAGTGGAAGACAAACAGTGCGTCTGGGTGACAGCCTATGAGCGCGCACGAGACGCCGGCCGCCTCGACGAACTAAAAACCTACGTCCCCCCGCGCAATTTAGCGCTAAAAGGCACCAGCTCTTTGGGTCAACTATTTCCTGGATCGCGATAGCCGCCCCGGCAAACGCAACGACAAACTGATCGAGATCACGCCCGCGCCCAAGTGAACGCCGAGTTCCGTCGGCGCGAAAATCCCCGCCGAACTCCCGCGCCCGCCTGCACGCCTTCGACAAAAAGGTCTTCAGCAAAGCCGACCTCTTCCCCGCCGGCTACTGGGAA
The DNA here is from genome assembly GCA_963752205.1 of Bryobacterales bacterium. Classification (GTDB taxonomy): domain Bacteria; phylum Acidobacteriota; class Terriglobia; order Bryobacterales; family Bryobacteraceae; genus Palsa-187. The sequence goes on from CAVVZG010000046.1 coordinate 6,916, forward strand.
ACAACGCGAGCCCTACTGGCTCCTGATCGACGGCGTAAAAGTCGGCTGCTGCGCCTTTCGATAAACACACTTCTCCACGCGAATCCGGCAATCCTCCATCCCAGCCACCACCGGCATCCTCCATTGTTTCCAACGGAAGGGGCCTAGGACAGTTTAATGAAGCAATGGCAAATCGCCTACGAGTGCTCAGCAACGGCTTCACCCGCATCGCCACTCACAACCCGCAACAAGAAACGCCGCCATGATCGCGCTCAACCGCAAGTTCCACTTCAAAATCGGTCCGCACCATCCCTGGCTATTACGCCGACCCCACCGAAGTCCGCCCTAGTAATGGAACTCCAACTTACACCGCATCGACCGCGTCGCGCACGCCCACTCTGCCGCAAGCAGCGGTCGATCCACTGCTTCGTCAACTTCTCCTGCGCGCCGTTCTGCGAAAGCCGCGTCCGCAGATTCGCCAAATCCACATGATCCAGCGGCTGGTCCTGATTGAAGCAGGAGAACACCACCGTCTCTTCGCCCGTCGTCGGATCCTTGTGCATCTGCAGGCACTGCGCGCAGATTTCCTTCATCATGCATTGCATCGGCGAGTTGATACTGCCGATCGCCTGATGATCCGGCTTCAGATACGGCGCCAGCACCGTGTGCCGGGCCCGCGCCACCGCCGCCATCATCGCCATCGGACCCGATCGCAATCAGCCGATCGACCGAATGCAGCGGAATCTCCGCCTCGCCCAGTTCCCCGCGCCATAAGCCACCATCGCCTCGACGATGTTGCCGACAAACGCCTTATCCTGCGCCCGCCCCGGCGTGAATCCCGGAGCCTCGTCGCAGCACCAGACAACCACGTCGGCGGCCCGCTCGATCTCCTCGACTTTGTAGCGGTCGACCATCTTCTTATAGCCGGCGAAGTAAATCACTCGCGACCCGTTCGCGCGCAGCTGCTGCCGATCGAGAACAGCACGGCGTTGCCCAGACCGCCGCCGACCAACAAAACCGTTTCCTCCGCCGGCGTCTCGGTCGGCGTGCCCGTCGGGCCCATCAGAATCACCGGCTCGCCCGGCTTCAGCAGCGCGCACAAATCGGACGACCCGCCCATCTCCAGAACGATGGTCGAGAGCAAGCCCTTCTCGCGATCGACCGACGCGCCGGTCAGCGCGAGCCCTTCCATGCCGAGCACCGTTCCGTTCGATCCGCGGCGCCAGCGTCTCGTAGTTCTGCAGCCGATAAAACTGCCCTGGATGAAAGCCCGCGCCGCGATCGGCGCCTTCACGATCACTTCGACGATGTTCGGCGTCAGCCGCATCCACCTCGCGCACCATCGCGCGAAGTTCCTCATTCACTTTGCCGCAGATCCGCGCCACGGGTCCGACGGCGCCCGCCGCGCCAGCAGCCGCGAAACCACCGGATAGCCCTGCTTCGCGCTGGCCATCGCCTTCACCACGTTGCCGGCGAACGACGGATGCAGATCGCCAAAGAAGCTGATCGCACGGCCGTCCGCGCGAATCGACATCAGCACCGAAACCTTGCCGGCTTCGCCAACCTCTCCGGCTTCACCGGCTGGCCGTCTTCATCGACCGCCTGGAAATACTTGCCATCCAGTATGACGTTCGCCGATCTTCGCGCGCCAGCACCGTATTCGGCTGCGTTCCCGCCGCCACCAGAATCGTCCGCGCCGGCATCCGCACCACGTTCGCCTGCACGCGTTTTCCCGCATCCCATCAATGCCGAAGCGTGGCCGCACTGATCCACTTCCACTTCTTCCGGCGTCAGCGATCTCGGCGAATCGCACGCCTTCTTCGAGCGCCTTCGCAACTTCCTCGTGATTCAGCGTATAGCTGGGCGCATCGATCAGCCGCCGCCGGTAAGCGAGCGTAACGCCCCCCCAGGAATTGATCAACTCGATGAGCTCAGGATCGCGCCCCTCTCGCGCC
>CAVVZG010000047.1:0-8840 GCA_963752205.1 Bryobacterales bacterium
TCCGCGACGCTATCGTTTCCGGCAAAGTGGCCGGAGCCGCCCTCGACGTCCTCCAAACCGAACCCCCCGAAGCCGGCGAACCGCTACTAGCGATGGACCAAGTCCTGGCCACCCCCCACATCGGCGGCTCCACGGAAGAAGCCACCGAATTAATCGCCGTCCGCCTGGCCGAACACCTCATCGAATATTTCAACGAAGGTGTCGCCGTCAACGCCGTCAACGTACCCGCCATGTCCGAAGACGCCTATCGCGCCGTCGCCCCCTACGCAGTCCTAGCCGAACGCCTCGGCACCTTCGCCGCCCACGTCGCCACCGCAAATCCAAAACTGGTCCGCCTGGTCTACCACGGCAACTTTCCCCCGCAAAACACCCGCCTGATCCGTAACGCCGGACTCGCCGGAGTCCTCAGCCGCTCCCTCGCCGTCAAAGCCAACGTCGTGAACGCCCTCAAACTCGCCGCCGACCGCGGTCTCAGCTACGCCGAACGTTTCGAGCGCCCCACCGGCCACATGGATTCGCTCCGCATTGAACTCGAAACCGACAAAGGCGTCACCACCGTCGAAGGCGCCATCGTAATGGATAAACCGCGCCTGCTGGCCGTAGACGGCATCCGCTGCGAAGCCACTCTAGCCGGCCACCTGCTCTTCTTAACCAACGAAGACGTCCCCGGAGTCCTGGGCTACATCGGCACCGTAACCGGCAAAGGCCAAGTCAACATCGCCGCCCTCTCGCTAGGCCGTCAAGAAAAGCCCGACCGCCCCGGCGCCCCGCTCACCGCCATCACCCTCATCGAAACCGATCAGCAAGTGCCCGACCCCGTCATCGCCCAGTTGCTCGAAAACAAAGCCGTGCGCCTGGTGCGCAGTGTGGAGTTCCGCCCATGAAACTTGCTCTCATCGCCCTGCTCGCCCCTCTGGCGTTAGCTCAAGACACCCCACTGACCGCGCTGCCCTACAGCCCCAGCCTCGATCTCTCGTCGATGAATCGCGCCGTCGACCCCTGCACTGACTTCTACCAATACTCCTGCGGATCGTGGATCAAAAACAATCCCATTCCCTCGGATCAAGCGCGCTGGAACGTGTATTCGAAACTAGCCACCGAGAACCAGCGCTTCCTATGGGGCATCCTCGAGCAAGCCGCCAAGCCCTCGCCCACCCGCACTCCCGTCGAAACCGAGATCGGCGACTACTTCAACGCCTGCATGGATGAAGGCGCTCGCGAGAAGTCCGGCGCCGCCCCTCTCCAAACCGAATTAGATAAGGTAGCCGCCCTGAAATCGCTGGACGATCTAGCCGCGTTCCTGGCGCGGACCCATCTCAGTAGCGCCGGAGGCCAATTCCTGTTCGGCTTCTCCTCCGGACAGGACTTCGCCGATTCCACCCGCGTCATCGCCTTCCTAGGCGCCGGTGGACTCGGCCTCCCCGACCGCGATTACTACACCAAGACCGATCCCAAGTCCGTAGAAATCCGCGAGCGCTACCTCGAACACATCCAGAAGATGCTCGTACTAGCCGGCGAGCCGTCCGCACAAGCCCAAACCGACGCTCAGACCGTCATGAGCATCGAAACCGCGCTAGCCAAAGCCTCGCTCACCCGCGTAGAGCAGCGCGATCCCCACAAGCTTTTCCACCCTTATACGCTAGCGAAATTGCAGCAGCTCACCCCAGCCTTCCCGTGGAAAAACTACTTCGCGACCATCGACCTTGCCCGCGTCCCCCCGCTCAACGTAACCGAGCCCGCATTCTTCACCGAAGTCCAGTCGCAATTCAAAACCCGCAGCCTCGACGATTGGAAAACCTACCTGCGCTGGCACCTCACGCACGCCAAAGCCCCCTTGCTCTCCTCCGCCTTCGTTACCACGAACTTCGATTTCTACAACCACTACCTGCGCGGCGTCCAAACCATGCAGCCCCTATGGAAACGCTGCGTGCAGCGCGTCGATGACGATCTGGGCGAAGCCCTCGGCCAAGTGTTCGTAGCCAAAACCTTCGGCCCCGACACCAAAGCCCGCGCCGTGCAGATGACCAAGGAAATCGAACTGCCATGCAATCGGAAATCGAGACGCTCCCTTGGATGGGCCCCGCCACCAAAAAACGCGCTCTCGAAAAACTCCACGCCGTCGCCAACAAAATCGGCTACCCCGACCACTGGCGTGATTACAGCTCTATCAAAATCCTGCGCGACGATTACTACGGCAACGTCGAACGCGCCACCACGTTTGAGAACCGCCGCGACCTGGCGAAAATCGGCAAGCCCATAGACCGCACCGAGTGGCAAATGACTCCGCCCACCGTCAACGCCTATTACGACGACCAGATGAATGACATCAATTTCCCCGCCGGCGTCCTGCAGCCGCCTCTATACGACCCCAAAATGGACGACGCCCCCAACTACGGCAACACCGGCGCCACCATCGGCCACGAGCTCACCCACGGCTTCGACGACGAAGGCCGCCAGTTCGACGCCAAAGGAAATTTGAAGGACTGGTGGACCATGCAGGACGCCCAGGAATTCGCCAAGCGCGCCGCCTGCGTCTCCGATGAATACTCCACCTTCAAAGTAATCGACGACATCAAGATCAACGGCAAACTAACTTTGGGCGAAGACGCCGCCGACCTAGGCGGAACGCTGCTAGCCTACATCGCCTGGAAAGAAGCCACGAAAAATCAAACGCTCCAACCCGCGGACGGCCTGACGCCCGATCAGCGCTTCTTCGTCGGCATGGCGCAATGGGCCTGCGGCGATGAACGCACCGAAAGTAAACGCGCCAATGCCATCACCAATCCGCATTCGCCCGAGGAGTACCGCATCAACGGCGTGGTTTCCAACATGCCCGAGTTCGGCAAAGCCTTCGCCTGCCGCGCCGGACAGCCCATGGTCCGCGCTCAACAGTGCAAAATTTGGTGATCGCGCAAGCGATCTCCGACAATGTCACTTGCCGATAGCGTGCGGGATGTCCTTCTCGTTTTCCATGCAGAAATAATCCATCAGCTCCGTATTCACCGCGATGAATTGCTTAATCTTCACAGTCCAGGGTTTTGTATAGGCTTTGGAGTCGTCAACGGTAAACTCAATCTCCATCGTTCCGAAGTTCACGCGCCGGAACCGCTCCGTGATTTTCGCCGCGTCCGTCAACGGATCGCCGTTGCGATCCAGCCATTGTCCGTCTGAAATCCCATTCGTCTCCACCACCAGCGTGTCACCATCCCACTTGCCCACCGAATATCCGTTAGGCGTCGAAGCCGGATCCACCGGCAGCGCCCGTCCATCCGTGAAGATCTGCCGGTAGGCAGTGTCGCGCTCATTCAAAATCACCATCAGCCCCGGAAGCTGCAAAAACTTTCGATAGAACGGACTAATGGTCAGCTTAAAAAGTCCCGGCGGCCGGCAATTCGAAGCCGGATCTTCTTTCCCGTTTTCCGCCATGCGCTTCTTGCGCAGCTCTAGTGCCCACGGTTGATACGGCAACCCTCCCGGCAGATTCCAGCCGACGTTCATAAACTCTTTGGTGATCTCCATGTCCGCGCAGCCCTCCTTCGGACACGGCTGGTTCTTCTCCAGCAGCCACACGCCCGAGAAGTCCGGCTTGCCATCCGCCCCCCGCGGCGCCGGCGCCGTCAAGTTCGGAGACCCATCCGCGTTCTTCGGCACGCCTGGAGTCGGGTAATTGATCCACTGCGCCGCAGCCAGCCCCGCCATCGACAAAACCAGCGCCACAATTTTCATCTCTTTTAATGTAACGATTCCCGACCCCACATTTCAGACGCTACCCGAAGGTGTACACCGTACACTCCGCCTTTGCGCCATCCGAAACACCCTGCGCACCGCCTCCCCCCACGGCGAAAGAAACGCGCTATTCTAAGTCCGGATCGACCTCTCTGGAACCCTATGCCCCTGCGGTTAAATCACCTTCAAGAAAAAGCCGGCGTCAACGTGCAGAACGTAACCGACACTCTGCATTTCCTGGTGCAGGAAGGCTGCATCCCGCAGGACCAGTTGGTCAGCTTTCAAATCGAGCTGGATTGGATTCAGTACAAAAATAATTTCCGCGAGCCCGTCCTGCTGGCCGAAACTCACAACGGCCACGCCGGCGGCGCACCGGTCTCGGAACTCCGCATCGACACCCGCCAAGTTGAGCCCGGCGCTCTCTACCGCCAAATTCTGCGCGCTTTCTCGCGCTCCAACTCGCAGGACACAGATCGCCTCCCTCTGGAAGATTTCAAATCCTTCCGCCGCAGCATCGCCTGGGATTTCAACCAGCTTTACTGGAACCATTTCCAGGAATGGGAGCAGTGGACCGGCCGTGGCTACGAACGCGCCCTCCCCGGCGGCACCTCCGATGCCCACCACGCCACCTCCATCGCCGACGGCGTAGCCGATTTCTGGACCCTCCTCCGTGAGCTAGACAAAACCGGCGAGCTCCCCCAGGAAATTTACTATCTAGAAATCGGCGTAGGAACCGGCACCCGCTGCGGCCTCTGGCTCGACGCGTTTCAGGCCCTCGACAAACAGCGCGGCACAAACTACTACCCGCGCCTGCGCGTTCTCCTCGGAGACTACGCGCTCATCACCCTGGATCAATCCCGCCCCGCGGTCCAGAAACACGTCGACCTGTGCAGCTTCCTGGTCCTCGACGCTCTGCAGCCTCTAAAGACCCTCGGCTTTCTGCGCGACAAAATTCTCCACGTCCACACCACCAACGTCTACGACAATCTCCCCGACGAAGAATATTTCCGCGCCAACGGCAAACTGTATCTGGTCGAGTCCCGCGCCTATCTTCCTCTAGCCGACATGCAGCGCATCGGCGAACGCTGCCAGATCCCCGTCGAAAAATTCCGCTCCAGCGTCGAACGCCTCCTCGGCAGCGGCCCCGATTATTTCGGAGACCACGCCCTCGGCATGACCTTCTGGCAGGAAGTCTGGCAGTCCGTGCGCCTCGAAGACCGCCTGGTCAGCGTCGAGACCATGCAGGACTCCCCGTTCCCCGCCGGCGTCGACCTCCCCATGGTCGAAAGCATCCTCGCCAACGCCCCCAAGGATTTCCGTTTCCATCTCAGCTCCGGAGCCCTGCAAAGTTTCCTGCAAACCCTCCCCCTGCTGCACCCCCGCGGCTACCTGCAAGTGCAGGATATTTTCGTCCGCGACTTCCAGGATTACCAAAAAGCCTTCCGCGGCCCCGGCAAAATGGACGGCTCCATCGTAAATTGGGTCAACGGAGCGCTCCTCAAGGGCGTCGGCGAACACACCGGTTACGACGTCTACTTTGCCCCCTTCCACTACCGCAAGGCCTCGCACACGTCCATCATGTATGCCAGTAGAAGAAACTAGTCTCGCGCCCTCGCATTCGGCCGTAGCAACCGTACCGCATGACAACCCCGTGCGCGACGCGCTCACCAGCGGCCAGTTCTGCTATTTCGTCGAGCTCGTAGCCAGCGCCACCATGCGTGAAGCCCGCCTGCTTGAAATCGCCTCGCACCTCGCGCGCGTCCCCGCCGTAGTTGCCGGAGGCATCACCAGTTTCGCCGGCGGAGCCCTCGGCCAGAACCCCGTCCGCATCGGAGCCGCCGCCCGCGCCCGCGGCCTCTCGCCCAATATTCACCTGACCTGCGTCAGCCGCGATCGCCTGGACCTGCGCACTACCCTCGAAGACATGAATGCCCTAGGCATCGAGAACGTCTTCGCGATCACCGGCGACTATCCCAAAGCCACCGCCGCCACCTCCACGCCCTACTTCCACCTCGACTCCGTTCAGCTAGTCGAAATGATCAGCGAGCTGCGCCAAAACGGCATGCCGTTTTACATCTCGGTAGCTGTCTCGCCCTTCAAATACACCGAAGCCGACTGCGCCTATCAATATCTAAAGCTGGAAAAGAAAATCGCCGCTGGAGCCGACTACGCCATCACCCAACTTGGTTTCGACGCCAAAAAGTTCCGCGAACTCAAGCAATATATGGACGAGCGCGGCCTGCGCACCCCCATCCTAGGCAATGTCTACGTCCTCAACCAGCGCGCCGCCGAAAAAATGTCGAAAGGCGAGCCCCCCGGCTGCTGGGTCTCCCCCGAATTACTCGAACGCGTCCGCGAAGAAGCCAAAGCCGAAGACAAAGGCGTGGCCGCGCGCCTCGAACGCGCAGCGCAAATGGTCGCCATCGTCAAAGGCCTCGGTTACGCCGGAGCCTACCTTGGTGGCGAGCACATGGCCAAGCGCATCCACTGGATCATCGAGCGCTCCGAAGAACTCGCCCCGCGCTGGGAAGAACTAGCCGAAGAAATCACCTACGCCCCCAAAGACGGCTTCTATTTCTTCGACGCCCCCAGGACTCACCACAAACCTCCAGCCCTGCTGCCGAAAGTCCTCGACACCATGGGCGAAATCTTCAACGTCAAGAAGCCCGGCCCGCTGCGGACGCTAGTCACCGAAGCCATGAACTTCGTCGACCACCATCCGTCGCTCTCGTCTGCGCTCGAACGCGCCGAATTCGCCATGAAGCTGCCCATGTTCGGCTGCCAAGCCTGCGGCAACTGCGTGCTCGAATACACTGAATACGTGTGCCCGCAGACCTGCCCCAAGAACCTGCGCAACGGCCCCTGCGGCGGCACCCTCAACGGGCATTGCGAAGTGGAAGACAAACAGTGCGTGTGGGTGACCGCGTATGAGCGCGCTCGCGACGCCGACCGCCTCGACGAACTCAAGACCTACGTGCCCCCGCGCAATCTGGCGCTCAAAGGCACCAGCTCCTGGGTGAATTATTTCCTCGATCGCGACAGCCGCCCCGGCCGCAACGACAAACTGATCAATATCACGCCCGCCACCCAGTGAACGCCGAGTTCCGTCGCGCCATCCTGCCCGCCGAGCTACCTGCTTTGCAAGCCTTTGACCGAAAGGCCTTCAAATCCGACTTCTTCGATGCCGAGGATTGGGAAAAATGCGAGCCCTATTGGCTCCTGATCGACGGCGTCAAAGCCGGCTGCTACGCTTTCGGCAAAAACACACGCCACGCGAAAGGTACGCTCTATATCTCAACTACCGGCGTCCTCCCTCGCTTTCAGCGACGCGGCTTAGGTAGCCTAATAAAAAAACGGCAGATCGCCTACGCGCGCCGTCACGGATTCGCCCGCATCGTAACTCACACCCGCAAGAACAACGCAAAAATGATCGCCCTCAACCGCAAATTCCACTTCAAAACGATTCGCACGATTCCGGGCTACTACCCCGGCCACGTAACCGCACTAGAAATGGAACTCCAACTCACACCGCCACCGCTTCGCGCGCGCCCATCTGCCGCAAGCAACGATCGATCCACTGCTTAGTCAGCTTCTCCTGCACGCCGTTCTGCGAAAGCCGCGTGCGCAGATTCGCCCAGTCCACCTGATCCAGCGGCTGATCTTGGTTGAAGCAACTGAACACGACAGTTTCGTCCCCCGTAGTCGGGTCCCTGTGGATCTGCAAACACTGCGCGCAAATCTCTTTCATCATGCACTGCATCGGCGAATTGATACTGCCGATCCCCACATGATCCGGCTTCAAATATTTCGCCAGCACCGTATGCCGCGCCCGCGCCACCGCCGCCATCATGCCATCCGACCCAATCGCCATCACGCGATCGACAGAATGCAGCGGAATCTCCGCCTCACCCAAATCCCCGCGCCCGTAAGCCACGATCGCCTCGACGATGTTCCCCACAAACGCTTTGTCCTGCACCCGCCCCGGCGTAAATCCCGGAGCCTCATCGCAGCACCACACCACAACATCCGCCGCCCGCTCAATCTCCTCGATCTTGTAACGATCGGCAATCTTCTTATAACCCGCAAAGTAAATCGTGCGCGACCCGTTCGCCCGCAACTGCTGCCCGATCGAAAATAAAACAGCGTTGCCCAATCCGCCACCTACCAACAAGGCCGTCTCCTCCGCCGGAGTGTGCGTCGGCGTTCCCGTCGGACCCATCAGAATCACCGGTTCGCCAGGTTTTAAAAGCGCGCACAAATCAGAGGACCCGCCCATCTCCAGCACAATCGTCGACAACAAACCCTTCTCGCGATCGACCGACGCCCCCGTGAGCGCAATCCCTTCCATGCCGAGCACAGTCCCCTCGACCCGCGGAGCCAGCGTCTCAAAATTTTGCAGCCTATAAAACTGCCCCGGCAAAAACGCCCGTGCCGCCATGGGAGCCTCGACAATCACCTCGACGATGTTGTGGGTCAACCGCACCACCTCGCGCACCTTCGCCCGCAGCTCCCCATTCAACTTATGCAGCAGATCAGCAGCCAGCGGACCCACCGGCGCCCGCCGTGCCAACAGCCGCGACACCACCGGATGCCCCTGCTTTGCGCTAGCCATGGCCTTGACGACGTTCCCGGCAAACGAAGGATGCAAATCTCCGAAGAAACTAATCCCGCGCCCGTCCGCGCGAATCGACATCAACACCGACACCTTCGCGGGCTTCGCCATCCGCTGCGGCTTCACCGGCTGCCCATCTTCATCGACAGCCTGAAACCACTTGCCATCCAGAAACACGTTGGCCGAATCTTCCCGCGCCAGCACCGTATTCGGCTGCGTCCCCGCCGCCACTAGAATCGACCGCGCCGGCATCCGCACCCGTTCTCCCGCCGACGTTTTCACCCAAACCCATAAAGCCGAAGCGTGACCGTACTGGTCCACCTCCACCTCATCCGGCGTCACACTCTCCGCAAATCGCACGCCCTCTTCGAGCGCCTTGGCGACTTCCTCGTGATTCAGCGTGTAACTCGGAGCATCAATCATCCGCCGCCGGTAAGCCAGCGTCACCCCGCCCCACGAATTAATCAGTTCGATCAGCCGAGGATCACGCCCCCCCCGCGCT
>CAVVZG010000048.1:0-18395 GCA_963752205.1 Bryobacterales bacterium
CGTTCGAATTCTTTGCGGGCTTCGGCGTTGCGGTTGAGTTTGCGGAGAGCGATGCCTAGCCACAGGTGGGCGTCGGCGGAATTGGCGTCCAGCATGATGGCTTTCTCGAAATCTTTGATGGCTAATTCGACGCCGCCTCCGAAGGCTGCGGGCAAATAGTAATTGCCGATGCCGCGGCTGAGGTAGTTCATGGGCTCGTGCGGGTCGAGTTCCATGGCTTTGTTCACTTCGTCGAGGGCGCAGCGCCCGTATTTCAGGGCGCCGAGTGCTCCGGCGACGGCGGCTTCCTGGCCGCAGAGAGTGCCCCAGATGCGGTGATATTCGGCTTCCGAGGATTTGAGCGCCACGGCGCGTTCCGCGGCTTTCATGCCGGCTTCGGAGGCGCCGCGGGCGCGGTTTTTGTCGTGCAATTCGGTGGCGACTTCGGCGGCGGTCGATTGCGCCAGGGCCGCCAGGTACTGGGCGCGCGCATCGCCAGGCTGGCGGTCGGCCGCGGCCGAAAGCTGGCCGGCGATCTGCTCCAGCTGCGGGAGGCTCTGGGCGTCGCGGGCTTTCAGTAGCTCCGGGCTGGCGGCGGGCGTGGCCGCTAGGAACGAGACTAGTAACACTTCAAGCATGTGTATGTGATTGGATTGCTGCGGACTCCAAAAGGTTACGCGGCACGGTAGCTTCCTAGAACTCTGAGGAAATCCGCCAGCTCCTGGAGGTGGCTGAGGGCGTTGCGGACTACTTGATCGTCGCGGTGGCCCCAGAGATCGAGATAGAACAGATATTCCCAGGGTTTGCCGCGCAGAGGGCGCGATTCGATTTTGACCAGATTGATGTCGCGCAGGGCGAGTGCGCCTAGGGAGCGGAAGAGAGCTCCCGGGACGTTGCGAATGGAGAAGACGAGGGAAGTCTTCCAGGGGTGCTGGGCGGCGCCGCGGATGGTGCGGGGCTTGGCTCCGGCTGGTTCCAGCAGGAAGAAGCGGGTGAAATTCTGGCGGTCGTCTTCGATACCGCGCTTCAGGATGTGGGCGCCGTAGGTTTGGGCGGCCAGCTCGGAGGCGATGGCGGCGCCGTCGGTGGGGCGCTCTTCCATGATCATTTTGACGCTGCCGGCGGTGTCGTAAAACGGCGTGCGCTCAATGCGGGGATGAGCGGCGAAAAAATCCAGGCACTGATTAAGAGCTACCGGGTGCGAATACACTTTGCGGAGGGCGCGGAAGGAGATTCCGGGGGGCGCGATCAGGTTGTGGATTACGCGCACGCTGGTTTCGGCGGTGATCTCGCAGGCGTGTTTGAGCAGGAGATCGTAGTTTTCGTGCACCGATCCGGCTAGCGTGTTTTCGAGCGGGATTACGGCGGCGTCTATTTTGCCGGCGTCTAACGCGGTGAAGACTTCGTCGAAGCGCTGGTGGGGGATGGGCTCGGCTTTGAGTCCGAGCAACTGGCGGATGGCTTGTTGGCTGAAGGCCCCGAGCTCTCCTTGGAATCCAATTCTTTTGGGCGTGCTCGGCTTCATCGCTTTCCTTCCCACTCGGGTGCATCGGCCGCAGGGGCTCCGGCTAACGCCATTACGCGCTCTACACTATGTTCGACGATGTCGGCTACGGTTTGCGGGCTCAGGTAAAAGGCTGGCATGGGCGGCGCGATAATGGCACCCATTTCCGCTAACGCTGCCATGGAGCGCAAGTGGCCCAGATGCAGGGGAGATTCGCGAACCATCAGCACCAGGCGGCGGTGTTCTTTGAGCGTGACGTCGGCGGCGCGTACGATGAGGTTGGAGCTGATGCCATGGGCGATGGCCGACATGGTGTGGATGGAGCAGGGTGCGATCACCATGGCGTCCATTGCGGCTGAGCCGCTAGCCAGGCGGCAGCCGATGTCTTCAACGGGGTAGTGGAAATTCGCCAGGGCTTTAAAATCGGCGGCGGCTTTTCCCATTTCGAGGAATGCGGTGCGCTCGCCGGAGCGCGACATGATGAGGTGCGTCTCGACAGCGGGCTGCGCGCGCAGTTTTTCGAGCAAGCGCCAGCCGTAGATGGAGCCGCTGGCTCCGGTGATCCCTACAATGATGCGCAAGTGACCTGACACCGTTGATTTTTCATCGAAATTCTTTCAAATGACACACGAGTGGAAAATTTTGTTCCGAATTCAGAACAAGCTCCTTGCTGAAGTCCTTCATCGAACGCTATAATCCTAGCCAAACCTAAAGTGATATATCCTGATATATTTCTTGCGGATGCCGTTGGGGGATATAGCGGCTCCGTCAACGATCGCATGAAACTCAAGCCTCTATGATGGAGGAACCAGGACAGAAACTCAAGCGCGCCCGCGAGCGCCTGAATCTGCGCTTCCGCGAAGTAGAAGAAGCCAGCGCGGAAATCGCCCGGCGGCGCAATAACGACGAGTTCATCGTCGCGCTCAGCCGACTCGCGGACATTGAAAACAAAGGCACGATTCCTTCTATTTACCGGCTGTATTCGTTGTGCGCCATTTACCGGCTGGACTTGCCGGAGGTGCTTTCCTGGTATGGAATCCCGCTCGACCGCAACCCGGCCGATGCCGATGTCATTGAGCACGGACGCACGCATCTGGTTGGTTTTCGACCGGAGGAGGGCGACGTGCAAGTGCCGATCGCGCTCGATCCGGGGCTGGACCTGAGCCGTACGGCTTTCCTAAGCCGCCTGATTCAGCAGTGGGGGACGGTTCCGCTCACCATGCTCGGCAACATCGATTTGCGGAACTATCGCTATGGATATATCGGGAACGAAGACTGGTCTATGTTTCCGCTGATCCCGCCGGGTTCGCTGGTGGTGATTGACGATTCCAAGCGGAAGATCGCGACCGCGGGCTGGAGCAGTGAGTTTGACCGCCCCATTTACTTCCTGGAGCACCGCGAAGGCTACGCCTGCGGGTGGTGTTCGATGAGCGGGGGGCGGCTGATTGTACAACCTCATCCAGCGTCAAATTATGACGTTGAATCTTACGCATACCCAAATGAAATTGAAGTAGTGGGTCAGGTTACGCGGGTTGCCATGAGTTTGGAAGCCGGGCATCGCCGGACTCGTTCTTGACCAGTTCCAACAGAGTTTCCACTTCCAACTGGAATTGCTGACGCTGAGCGGGGCCGGCGGCATCAGGAGCCGGCGTGGCATAACGCGCGCCGCGGGCCAAATAACATACCACTGCCTGCGGGTTTTCGTCGCCGGTGGCGGTCTGCAGATAGGCGCGAAAGTCGGCGTTTTTGGCAGCAAGCGGCAGGGTAAGCCACTCGAGAAAGGTCTGCTCGTGGCTCGTTCTTAACGCGTGGGTGCTTTGTTCCCGGCCGAAGGCGACGCTCAATCCATGATGCCGGTAGGCGCCGGAGTTGGGGTCGCGCAGCGAGGCTAAGTAAACCAGTCTCCCGTAGACGCTGGGGATCTGCGAAAGCGTGTGCTTCCAGAGGTTCGCCAAGGCGTCCCGTTCGAGCATGCCTTTGGGCTTGAAGCGCGGCATTTTTCTCCGTTGCGGATGCCTCTATTGTACGCCGGGGAAAGGTCCAATCCCCACAGCTATTTGGCGAGCGTTCTGAAACCCGAAAAGGTGAGCAATACAACCGAGCGCGGGGAGTAGTACGCCTTAGTCTACTCCAGGGGGAGAGAGTCACTCTTCCTGCTTCGAAAGGATCTCACCATGTTCCAGAAGATCGTATTGCTCTTGGCCTTAGCTTTTTCCATCGCGTCGACGGTGGGAGCCACGCCCACGACGTCACAATTTCCCATACCCCAGCCGCCGCCCGGCACGGGGAATTAAGTCCTCGATCTTTTTCTGATCGCCTCACGCGGGAGAGTGTACCGTTTGGTCACGAATCTCGCGTGAGGCACTGCTATCTCCCTCCTGCACTCAACCGACCGCGTGTTAGACTCGAAAAACCATCATGTTCGGGGCGGAACGGGCTTTCTTTTACCTGAACGTTGTTGCGGAACTCGGGCTGCTCTACCGTCTCCTCCAGTACAAACTCTACCGAACCTACCGTTCTCTCTTCCTGTATTGGCTCCTGCAGATGATAGAGAGCCTGGCATTGCTCGCGGCGGGCCAAGGGACTTGGCTTTATTTGTACCTCTACTGGGGAGCGCAAACCCTTAACATCTTCCTGGCGCTCTATGTGGTTCAGGACCTGTTCCATATTGCACTGGCGGAGCATCCTGCCATCGCCTCCTTCGGGAGACGCTGCGTGCTGGCTGCAATGGTCCTGGCGGCGGCTGCAGCATTGGTGGGGATCACGCTGGACGCGACGATTCTCCCAGGACACTACTCAGGCATTCAGCGCTTCCTTACTTTCGAGCGCACGATGAATTTTGTAATCCTGATATTTCTGTTGATGATCAGCATTTTACTGCTTTGGTTTCCGATAAAAGTGCGGAGAAACATCGTGGTGTATATTGCGGGGTTCGTGGTGTTTGCGGGGGCGCGGTCTTTTGGGCTTCTGTTGTTGAATCTTTTGCCGCAGCCGGCTACGGTTATTGTGAGTACGATTTTGCTCGCAGTCACTCTTTTGTGTCTGCTGATCTGGATCTTCGGAATCCGGCCGGAGGGTGAGCGGGCGACGGCCACGCCGGGGTACCGGCGGGATCCGGAAGCCATGGAGCGGCTTAGCCGCCAGTTAGACGCGATCAATGCGACGCTGGCCCGTTTTGTACGGAACTAAGCGGGAAAGAGGCGGCGGTTTCCGATTGCGTTCGGCGTAAATTGTAGGTATTCTGTCTAAGAATTGCCACGGAATATAAAATGACCTTTGGTTTAGTTTCGGCTTGGGTTGTTACCGTTGGCTCACTGGCAGGATCACTCTGGTGGCTAACTCGCCTTGCGCAACGCAGGCGGCATTCGACGGCATGGCCTGAAGGCGATGCTTCCGCAAATTTCTCATTGGATCGTTATCAGGCAATGGCTGGTCTTTTGGCGGATGACGATCTGGTGTTTCTGCAAGCGCAGCCGGGTTATCGCGCGGAAATGGGCGCGCGCTGGAAGCGCGAACGACGGCGGCTGTTTCGCATGTATTTGAGCGAATTGAAGAGCGATTTCCGGCGGCTGCATGAGCAGGCGCGAGAGCTGGTGGCGCAATCCGGGGCGGAATCCGCGGGGCTGGTGGAAGTCCTGATGAAGCAGCACATGACGTTTCTGTGGGCGACTACAGCGCTGGAGTTTCGTCTGGCGCTGCAGTCGATGGGAATCGGCAAGGTGGATGTCGCGCCTTTCATGCAGCTCATCGAGGCGATGCGTGTGGATTTAACGCAGCGCACGGCGCCGCTGACGGCGGCTTAGAGATTTTTCAGCAGGATTTTCGCTTCCGCGAAGCCTTCGAATTGACGCTCGGCCTCTTTGAAGTCCCGCGTATGGACACGGCGGCGCGCTCCTTTGTGCTCGGCGGGATAGCGCAGGTGCAGCATCTCGTGAAACAACACGTATTCGACGGCGAGTTGGGGGGTATCGCCGCGGTCGAGAACCCGGCTGAGCACGATGGCGTTGTGGGAAGGATCGTAGTGGCCTAGCAAAGTGCGCGAGGCGTACGGGCTCCAGCCTAGAATGGGGCGGGCCATGAGTCCGTTGAAGTAGCGGAAGTTTAGCTCCTCGAACATTTGATTCAGGTCGTAGCGGATGCCGCGCGGGCCTTCGACGCGTTTGCGGCCGCGGATCTGGCGCACCAGGTCGAGACTGTGGCGGATGTCGCGGCGGTTGAGGTAGCGGCGGTAGCGGTCATTGCTCTCGGGCGGCACGGGGCGGCGGAACAATTTAGCCAGTAAAATCTGGGCCAGGGCCTCCATCACGCTGGCGGGGGCGCTTTCGAGAGTGTCGGCCAAGCGCAGACGCAAGGCGCCCGACTCCAGGTGAATTTGCGCGTTGGCGTTGGCGTAGCGGCGGAACTCAATGCGAATGGCGGGTAGAGGCGTTCGCGGGCGGAGCTGGTGGAAGACGCGCTGGTAGATCCGCTCCAGGGTCTCGATGGTCGCGGCCGCCTCGGGCTCGGCGGTCAGGATAGCGGCGGCCTCGACTTGCATTTCTTTCCGAATGTAACATAGCTAGAGCGGGTACAACCCCGTGTTCCATTCACAAGGAGAGTTTATTTGCCTGGAGCTAAGATCAGCGCCCTCGGCTGCTATGTGCCGCCGGGAGTGCTGACCAATCAAGACTTGGAAAAGCTGGTCGATACCACGGATCAGTGGATTTTGGAACGCACTGGGATTAGCGAGCGCCACATTGCGGCTCCCGACATGGCGACTTCCGATATGGCTGTCGAGGCGGCGAACTGTGTGCTGCGCCAGCGTGGCATCGAGGCGACGGAAATCGAGGCGATCATTGTGTGCACGGTGACGCCCGATATGATGTTTCCGTCGACGGCGTGCCTGGTGCAGGATCGCATTGGGGCCAAGGGCGCGTGGGGGTTCGATCTGGTGGCGGCATGCTCCGGCTTCCTATACGGGCTGACTACCGCGGCGCATCTGGTGATGGCGGGGGCGCATAAAAAGGTGATGGTGATCGGCGCGGACACGATGTCGCGCATCATCGATTACACGGATCGCAGCACCTGCATTCTGTTCGGCGACGGGGCGGGGGCGATGTTGATCGAGCCGGCCGAGCCGGGGCATGGCTTCATCGGTTTCATCAACGAAGTGGACGGGTCAGGCGGCGATCATTTGAAGATGCCGGCGGGGGGGAGCAGGCTGCCGGCGAGCGCGGAGACTGTCGAGAAGCGCCTGCATTACGTCAAGCAGGAAGGGCAGCAGGTGTTCAAGTTTGCCGTGCGCAAGATGTATGAGACTTGCCAGGCGCTGCTCGACCGGCATGGGATGACGGCGAAGGATGTCAAGGTTCTGGTATCGCATCAGGCGAACCGGCGGATTATTACGGCCACCGCGGAGCGCTTGGGGATGACGGAAGATCAGGTAATTATCAATATCGGGCGCTACGGGAACACTACCGGGGCGACGATTCCGCTGGCGACGCGCGATGCTATCGAGTCGGGCAAGTTGAAGAAAGGCGACGTGGTGCTGTTCGCGGCGGTGGGGGCGGGGTTTACGGTGGGCGCGAGTTTGTGGCGCTGGGAATATTAACGAGTGCGACGCGCTCCTGTTACCCTCGAAGTGAAATCCAAACGATATGACCGTCATTGTTGACGCCAAGATGGATTTGGTCGTGCCACGCACCGTGCGCCGGCGCGCGGGGATTAAAGCGGGCGACAAACTTGAATTCAAGGTTTCTGGCGGCGTGATTCACATCGTTCCGAAGCTGCCGTCCGCCGATCGCGAGTATGCTCCCTGGCAACGACGCGTGATCGATCGCGCCCTCGCGGTTGGCTTGGACGATATTAAGAAGGGCCGCCTGCATGGACCTTTCGAAACGCATCACGAGATGATCGAGTTTCTTCACCGGCGGGCGAACGACGCTGAGGGAAAGTCGAGAAAACCGTCTAAAGGTTGATGAGGCGCCTGCTTACTCCCGCACTCGTTCGAGATTATGCGGGAGCGCCAGTTAGCGTGAAGAAAGCATTCGACAAGCAGTCGGCCCTGCTCATCGAGAATCTCCACCACCCGTCATTGCGCGCCAAGAAGTACGACGAAACCAATGATATCTGGCAGGCAAGAGTGAATCGCGCGTAGCGCTCTTATTTTACGATTCGGGACGACACCTGCATCATTACGAGGCTTATTCCCCATCCCAAGTAGTGGCGCAAATTATTTAGCTGACGCGGGAAATGGGATTTCGCGCGGGCCGTCGTCGAGTCCGACGATGTGCACGGTGCGAGGTTGGGCGGGAGGCGGCGGTGCTGCGACGGGCTCGGGTTTGGGGGGCTCGGGGGGACGTAGTTGATCCGCTAGCTCTTGGGGGGAGACTTGCAGTTTGAGGCGCACTAATTCGCCATCTTCGATTACGTTCATGCCGCGTAGGAGCGGGTGGAAATCGGGAACGGCTTGGCGAAAGTAGTCGGCGCTTTGGGCGGCACCCTGGGGCGTTCCCATGCTGTAGTGCGCGTCGAGTATCAGACCGCTGCGGGTGCTGAGGCCGCCGTCGAAGTCGGCGGTTTCGAGCTGTACTGGAACGAATACGCTCACCAACGGGTCGGGCAGGGAAGTGGCGCTGATCCACATGTCGAAGTTGGTGGTTAGACGCGCTCCACGCGTGAGCAATGGCGACATCTGACGCCCGGTGGTCAATAGGCTGCGATCAATGGCGGCTTCGAGGGTTTCTTTGTAGCCGATGAGCAGCAGGGTGTCGTTGACTTGTGCGAGGCTTCGCCGGTCCTTCCCCCGGGCAATCCACAGGCGGACACCATCGTAGTCGATGGGCTGCATTCCCAAACTGGCGGCTTGTGCGGCTACGGTGGCTGCGGGAAATGACCCACTGGCGATGCCTAGGAGGTCGGGCCCTGCCAATAGAATTTCTCGAGAGTTCCACAAGCAGGCGAGGTCGGGAAAGCCCAAGCGGCCGGCGCTTGAGAGCTCCGAAGTCACGGCGTCGGCGAGGAAAGAGTCGCGCAAATGCTGCCATTCAATTCCTACGAGAGCGGTAGCGTCGGGCGCTACGTAGTTCCAGGAGCGCGGAAACGACTGGCCGATTGCCAGCGAAGCGGCCATGAAAAATAGCAAAAAGACGCTCACGGTAAAATCATCGGACGAATTCTTTGGCTCAATTAGCATCAGGGAAAATTTACCGTACCTAAGGTTCCTTAGGCGGGAACTCATTGATATTACGTAACGCGTCCGCTGGCCCGCGAATTGCTCCGCGGTAGGTGATGCACGGAAAAGCTTACGCTGAGGCATTCAAGAATGGATTTGGCGGCACCCGCCGGTTTTTAATTTCGCGGGGGGCTGCGCTCGAAGAAGCCGAGGAGATTGCGCAAGCGGCCTGGGCGCGCGGGTGGGAATACCGCGAGCAGTTACGCGATCCGGGGCTGGTGAGTTACTGGGTGAATTCGATTGCGCGGAATTTGTACCGGGCGCGCTTTCGTTCGGCGGTTGCGGTGCCGCTCGAAAACATTCAGGAACCTTCCTACGCCTTCGATACGAGTTCGATTGACCTGCGCAGGATGCTGGAGGCGTGTTCGAACCGCGACCGGGTGCTGCTGGAGCGGACGCTGCAGGGTTATACGGCGGAAGAGCTTTCGGTGACGGCGGGGATTAGTTCTACCGGAATTCGCGTGCGGCTGCTGCGGGCTCGACAATCGTTGCGCGAGAAGCTGACTCCGGCTGTCGCTTAAAGAGTTAAGGCTGATTTTCATTTATCATGTGACGAATGGAAGTCATCCTGGAACTTCGCGGTGTGTCGAAGGATTTTCCAGGGCATCGCGCGGTTCGCGGGGTGTCGCTCGGGATCGAACGCGGGTCTTTCTTTTCGCTGCTAGGGCCTTCGGGCTGCGGCAAGACCACTACCCTGCGGCTGATTGCCGGCTTTGAAACGCCTACCTCCGGCGAGATATGGCTGAATGGCGCGCGCATCGATGCGCTGCCGCCCTTCCGGCGCAATGTCAATACCGTTTTTCAAAACTATGCGCTGTTTCCGCATCTGACGGTGCGCGGCAACGTCGAGTTCGGCTTGCGGCGGGCGGGCGATGCCGCGGAACGGGTTCGTCAGGTACTCGAACAACTTCAGCTATCCGAAAAGGAATCGCGGAAACCTGCGCAGCTTTCGGGGGGAGAGCGGCAGCGGGTGGCGTTGGCGCGGGCGCTGGTGCTGGCGCCGGATGTTTTGCTGCTGGACGAGCCGCTGTCCGCGCTCGATCCGCAGCTTCGCAAGCAGGTTCGTGCGGAGTTGAAGGAGTTGCAGCGGCGGACGGGCGTCACCTTTCTGTTTGTCACGCATGACCAGGAGGAGGCGCTGGCGTTGTCGGATCGCATCGCCATCATGAACGCCGGCGAAGTGGAGCAGACGGGCACTCCGCAGGAGCTTTATCAGAAGCCGCGGTCGCGCTTTGTGGCCTCGTTTCTGGGCGAGATGAATTGGATTGACGGGGCGGGGATTCGTCCGGAGTGCGTGCGCGTGTCGTGCGACCTGGGACGGGCGGGGACGATCACGCACACGACGTTTCTGGGTCCGCACCGCCATTGCACGATTCGACTGGAGGGCGGGGAAGTGGTCACGGCGCAGACAGCGGCGGGAGCTGAGCATAAGCCTGGGGAAGCTGTGCGGGTTTCCTGGGACGCGGCTGACGAATTGCGGTTTCCTGCATGACGCGGCTGCGCAGCATATTCCTGGCCCCGCCGGCGGTGCTGATGCTGGTGACGATCGCGGTGCCGCTGGCGATCATCTGCGTCTATAGCGTGCTTACGCGCGGTGCTTACGGCGGCGTGGAACTGCCGTGGACGCTTGAGAACTACGGGCGGTTGATAGATCCGCTGTATGGCGGGATTTTTGTGCGGTCCTTCGTGCTCGCGGGCGTGGCTACTTTGTTGTGCATCGTGCTGGGATTTCCGCTGGCGTTGTTCATCGCGCAATCCGGGGCGCGCAAGAATTTGTATTTGAGTCTGGTGATTCTGCCGTTCTGGACTAGCTTTCTGATCCGGCTGTATGCGTGGATGTTTCTACTGCGCGATACGGGATTGATTAATACCGTTCTGCAGGCGTTGGGCGTGATCCGCGAACCGCTGCCGATGTTATACAACAATGGCGCGGTGGTGCTGGGACTGGTGTACGGGTTTCTGCCATTTGCGGTGCTGCCGCTGTATGCGACGCTCGAACGGTTGGATCAGAATCTGCTGGATGCGGCGGCGGATTTGGGAGCGCGGCCCATGGCCGTGTTGTTCCGGGTGACGCTGCCGCTGTGTGCTCCTGGGATCGGGGCGGCGGCGATTTTGGTGTTTGTGCCGTGCCTGGGGACTTACATTACGTCGGATCTTTTGGGAGGCAGCAAGACAATTCTCATTGGCAACCTGGTGCAGAACCAATTCACTACGGCGCGCGACTGGCCGTTCGGGGCGGCGGTGTCGATTGTGCTGATGATGGTGGCGGTCCTGCTGCTGTTCGCGGTGCGGCGGCGGGGCGAGGAACTCTTATGAAGCGCGGGCTGGCGCTTTACGCCGCCGGTGTTTATGCGTTTCTGCATGTGCCGTTGCTGATCTTGGCGGTGTTCAGCGTCAATGCGTCGCGCTTTACGGCTTGGCAGGGATTTTCGCTGCACTGGTATGGGGCGATGTTCGCCGACCGCGATTTACTGGAAGCGGCGGGGAACAGTTTGGTGATTGCGGTGGTCTCGACGGCGCTTTCGACCGTGATCGGGACGATGGCGGCTTACGGCTTGTGGAAGCGCGCGTCGGCTTGGCTCGCCGGGGGACTTTATCTTTCGCTGGTGACACCTGAGATCGTCACTGGGGTTTCGCTATTGGCGTTATTTCAGTGGGCGTTCCGCTATTTGAACTTGCGGCTGGGAATGCATACGGTGATTTTGGCGCATCTATCGTTCTCGATTGCTTACGTCGTGGTAGTGGTCTTGGCTCGTCTGCGTGGATTCGATCCGGCGTTGGAGGAGGCGGCGCTGGACTTGGGCGCTACGGAGTTCGGGGCGTTCCGGCGCGTTACGCTGCCGTTTTTAGTACCGGCGATTGCGGCGGCGGCGATGCTGGCGTTCACCATTTCAATTGACGATTATGTGATCACGAGCTTGGTGGCTGGAGTGGACTCGCAAACTTTGCCGATGGTGATTTATGCGATGGCGCGGCGGGGCGTCAGTCCGGTGCTGAACGCGGTTTCGACGACGGTGGTGCTCGCGCTGGGCGCGCTGGTACTGCTTTCGGAAAGGCTGCGGCGGGCATGAAGCGGCGGGCCTTTCTGCTGGGTGGCGCCGTTACGGCGGCTTGCGCACGCGGGCCGCGGCTCAACGTCTATAACTGGTCGGATTACATTGCACCGGAGACTGTCCCGCAGTTCGAGCGGGAGTCTGGTCTGCGGATTCACTATGGGACTTACGAGAGCAATCAGGAAATGCTGGCGCAGGTGATGAGCGGCAATTCGGGGTGGGACGTGGTGTTTCCTTCCGGCGATTTTATTGCTCCGATGCGGGCGCTGGGGTTGTTGGCGCCGATCGATCATGAGCTGCTGCCGAATGTGAGCGCGCTGGCGCCGGAGTTCCAGCGTCCTCCGTGGGACCCGGAGCTGCGCTGGAGCATTCCTTACATGCATGGGGTGACGGGCATTCTCTATCAGCGAAGCCTGCAACCGGCTCCGGCGTCGTGGGCGGATTTGTGGGATGCGCGGCTGCGGGGACGGCTGACGATGCTCGACGACGAACCTGAAGTTTTGGGTGTTTGTCTGAAGAAGCTGGGGCATTCGCTGAATTCGGGAGAGCCGGGCGAACTGATGGCGGCGAAGAACGAAGCGCTGGCGCAGAAAGCGCTGCTGCGCGCGTATCTGAACGCGGAGGTGCGCGATCAGGCGGTTGCGGGGGACGTTCTGGCCGCGCAGGCTTGGGCCGTGACCGCGGCGCAGGCGATCGCGGCCGCGCCGGGCAAGCTGGCGTTCGCTTTTCCCAAGGAAGGGTTTCCGCGGTACGCCGATAACGTCGTGATTTTGCGCGAGAGCCGGCGCGCGGAGGCGGCGCATCGCTGGATCAACTATCTGCTGCGTCCGGAAGTGGCGGCGGGAATCGTGAGGGCTACGCATACGGCT
This sequence comes from Bryobacterales bacterium, assembly GCA_963752205.1. Taxonomy (GTDB): domain Bacteria; phylum Acidobacteriota; class Terriglobia; order Bryobacterales; family Bryobacteraceae; genus Palsa-187. The sequence continues at coordinate 12,619 of CAVVZG010000048.1, forward strand.
AGCGCGAATGGTCAACTTCCGGCGGAAATTCGGCAGGACCCGGTGTTGTATCCGCCGGCGGAGGTGCTGGCGCGCGGGGAATGGTTTGAGGCGCAGCCGGCGGCTTCGCAAAAATTACGCGATCGCTTGTGGACGGAGATTAAGAACTCCTAATAGACTAGGGAGAGGTGGCCCGCGTAGGCTCACCGAAGATCAATGCAGCCATTTCTGCTTCCCATCATTTCGAAGCTGACGGTCAGGTCGGTCATCGATATTCTGGCGCTGGCGATTTTGATCTATCAATTCGTGGTGATCATCCGTGGGCGGCATGCGGCGCACATCCTGACGGGACTAGGCGTACTATTGGCGGTTTACCTGGTTGCGGTGTGGGCGCATCTGGATTTGCTGCGCGCCGTGCTGGCGGGGATCGCGCCGTATACAGCGTTTGCGTTGATCGTGATGTTTCAGTCTGAGATCCGGCGGCTGCTGTCGCGCATTGGGCGCTTCCGCTGGCTGGGGCTTGAAGGGCAACTGGAGCGGCGCGAAATCGCGGACGAAATTATCCTGGCTGTGCAAAACATGATCGATGCGAAGATCGGCGCGCTGATAGTGATCGAACGCGATATTGGGTTGCGCACCTTCATTGAGAGCGGGGTGGCGCTGGATGCGGTAGTATCGCGCGACCTGCTGTGTTCGGTGTTTGAGCGCGGCGGAGCGTTGCATGACGGAGCGGTGATCATCCAGGGCGATCGTGTGGCGGCGGCGGCGTGCTTCCTGCCGTTGACCACCAATCCGGTTATGCTGCGGCGCATGGGTACGAGACATCGCGCGGCGATTGGCGTTACTGAGGAGAGCGACGCTTTGGCAGTGGTGGTGTCGGAGGAGACTGGGCAGATCGCGATCGCGGCGCGCGGCGATTTGGAGCCGGACGTTTCGATGGAGCGTTTGCAGGAACGGCTGACGCGGCATACCACGGGAAAAGCCGACGTCGCGAATCCGCAGCCGGAACCGCGATGGAAACAGGCGGAGCCCTAAGCGCACATGCGGATGCCCAAGAATATCGGATGGAAACTGGCCTCGCTGCTGCTGGCGGTGCTGGTGTGGCTGGCGTTTTCTTCTGCGCCCGATGTGGTTACCACTTACACGGCTCCGATTGTTTACCGCAATCTGACTACGGGTTGGATGGTGACGGGTAATTCTCCGGAAAACGTGCACCTTGAATTGCGGGGGACGGCGGGGCGCTTGACCGCGGCGAGCTTGGCCGACACCGTGGTGCTGTTCGATTTAGCGAATGTAAAGACCGCCGAAGACCGGACGTTCACGATCTCGGATAGCAATCTCAACTTGCCTCCGGGGGTGACGTTTCTGCGCGCAGTGCCTTCGCAACTGCGCCTGCGTTTGACGCGGCTGGCGGCTAAGAAGGTGCCGGTGGAAGTGCAATTTTCCGGTTCTCTGCCGGCGGGGTACCGGCTGGCGGGGAAGAGCGTTTCGCCGGAAAATTTGAGCATTGCCGGTTCCGAGACGCGCGTCGCGGCGGTGACTCAGGTGCAGACCGATCCCATCGATCTGCGCACGCTCACGCAATCGGGTGAACACCGGGTAGACGCGTTCGTCGATGATCCGCAAGTACGTTTCGAATCGCCGCCCGTGGTGACGGTCACGCTCACCATCGAACGGAGAGGAAGATAACTAAATTTTGAGACAGCTTTTTGGGACCGATGGGATGCGCGGCGTCGCGGGAGAGTACCCGCTGGATTCCGCTACGACGTTCGCCGTGGGCGTGGCGCTGGCGCAGTGGGTGAAGGATCACCCGGCGGCTGGTCCGCTGGCAAGCGTTCCGGAAGTGGTGATCGGGATGGACACGCGGGAGTCCGGGCCGGCGATTGCGGAAGCGGTGGCGGGTGGACTCGCTAGCCGCGGCGTAGAGGCGCGCTTTGCGGGGTTGATTACGACCCCGGGGATTGCGCATGTGACGCGCACGGGGCCGTTCGCGGCGGGCGTGATGATTTCGGCGTCGCATAATCCTTATCGCGATAACGGCATCAAGATCATCGATCATTCAGGATTCAAATTGCCGGATGAGCAGGAGGATGTTCTCGAGCAGGATTTGTTTGCGTTCCTGACGTCGGGTGCAGCGGCGGTACCTAAAAAGTTGACGGTGGATGAGGGGTTGGATAGCGAGTACATCGAACATCTGGCTGCGACTCTGCCGGCGGGGCTTCAAGGGATGCGCCTGGTGGTGGATGCGGCGCATGGGGCGGCTAGTTATTTGGCTCCGGCGTTGTTCGAGCGGCTGGGGGCGGTGGTGGATTGTATTGGCTGCGCACCGGACGGGCGGAACATCAATTTGAATTGCGGGTCTCTGCATCTGGAAGGCTTGCGGCGGCGCGTGCTGGAGACGGGCGCGGATGTGGGTGTGGCGTTCGACGGCGATGCGGACCGGGCGTTGTTCGTTTCGCATTCGGGCAAGATCGTGGATGGCGATGCGGTGATGCTGGTGACTGCGCTGCGTCTGCACGAGGCTGGTGCGCTGACCGAAGTGATCGCGACAGTGATGTCGAACCTGGGGCTGGAGCGGGCGCTGAAGAGGCATGGCATCGGGCTGGTGCGGACGCCGGTGGGCGACAAGTACGTGCTGCAGGAAATGGAGCGGCGGCACGCGCCCTTGGGCGGCGAGCAGAGCGGGCACATTATTTTTCGGAATTTCGCTACTACGGGCGATGGGCTGTTGACGGCGCTGCGGGTGTTCGAGGCGATTCGGGAATCGGGCAAGGATCTGGACGCGCTTGACGGATGAGCTGGTCACTTATCCGCAACTGCTGGTGAACGTGCGGGTGAAGAATAAGCGTCCGCTTGAAGAACTGGCGTTGGCGAATCGCGAGATCCGCACGGCGGAAGCGGAGTTCGGGGATGCGGGGCGCATTCTGGTGCGCTTTTCGGGGACCGAACCGCTGGCGCGCGTGATGGTGGAGGGGCCGGAGCTGAAGCGCGTGGAGCACTTCGCCCACAGCATCGCGGCGGCGATTCAGGCTGAACTCGGCGAGTGACGTTATAATACAAGTTCTATGTTTTTTCGTAATGCAAAGCCTAAGGTGGAGTCTTTTGAGGAGCGGATTGCCGGCTTGAAGGAGCTGGGCTTCGCGGCTAAAATGCAATCGCCGGGGCGCTGCCTGGTCACGCGCGACGGCTGCGGTGCGATCGCGGAAGACCTGGGTGATGGCAAGATGGGAATTGCTATCGGCAAAGCCGGAGTATTGGTGGGGGGAGAAATCGCTCTGCTGATTCATGGCGGCTTCCAGATGTTTTTGCGCACGCCTTCGGGCAAGGAAGTTCCGGCGCTGGCCACGCACTTGAAGACGCTGCACGCTTTCGACGAGGACTTGCGCGAAGGTTTAGGCATGACTACGCTCTACAACCAGGCGCTGGGCACGGTTTGCGACGATCATTTGTACGATCGCGTCCAAGACCGCGACGCTGGTCCGCGGCATCACGCCTGGGACAAGTGAATCCGCCGGTGCGGCTCAAGATCGTGCAAACCGGGGAACCGGTTCTGCGGCAGATTGGCCGCCGCTTAACGCCTGAGGAAATCGCCTTACCCGCTATCCAGGAATTGATCGAACACATGCGCGACACTATGCGCGATGCTCCCGGCGTGGGCTTAGCGGCGCCGCAGGTGGGGCTGCCGATCCAACTAGCGGTGGTGGAAGATCGCGCGGAGTACCTGAAGGGCATCGCGCCGGAGCTGCTGGCGGAGCGAGAGCGGCAGGCGGTGCCGTTTCTGGTGCTGATCAACCCTGACATCGTCGAATATTCAGAAGAGACGACCGAATTTTTCGAGGGCTGCCTGAGCGTCGCCGGGTTTAGCGCATTGGTAAAGCGGTCGCGGCGTGTGCGCGTCGAATATTTGGATGAGCAGGGGCAGGCGCGGCAACTGGAGGCGTCAGGGTGGTTTGCGCGCATTCTGCAGCATGAGATCGATCATCTGAACGGACGCCTGTATATCGATCGCATGGAGACGCGTTCCTTTACCAGCCTCGATAACATGGGGCGGCACTGGAAGGATCTGCCGGTGGAGAGCGTGCGCACCGCACTGGGACTGCGTTAAACTCCAGGTTTACATTGAGGAGGAGGCGCGATGCGACGGTTGGCTTTAGCGGTCTTTTGGGTTGCGTCCGTCTCCTGGGGGCAGGACAAGAAAGTGGGGCCCGCGGCGCCGCCACCTACTCCTGAGGAAAATCGCGCAAACCTGCTGCTGGCGACGGGACTGGGGGATAAGAACCCGGATACGCGCAAACAGGCGGTGGCGTCTTTGGGGCTGATCGGTCCGCGCGAGCCGTACATTACTGAAATCAACAACGCCATCTCCGATAAGGACATGTACGTGCGGCTGGCGGCGGTGGCCAGCCTGGTGGACTTGAAAGACAAGGGCACGGCGGACATGCTCGACAAGGCGCTGCACGATGTTGCGCCGGAAGTGAGTTTCGCGGCGGCTAAGGCGCTGTTTGGCTTGGACGACGAGCGCGGGCGCACGCGCTCTCATGGCGATTCTGGAGCGCGAGGCCAAGACGCAATCCGGGTTCCTGACGGCGGAGAAGCGCGACACTTTGCGGCTGGTGCATATTCCCAAGGGCATGATGATCTTCGCGATCAAGAACGGCATCGGTTTCGCGCCAGTGCCGGGGCTGGGCGCGGGTGTTTCTTCGATGCAGGAGATCATGTCCGACAACGGGGTCTCGGGACGCGCCACCACGGCGGTGCTGCTGGCGAACGACCCTAGTCCGCAGGTGCTGGAAGCGTTGAAGGAGGCGCTAACGGACAAAGATCCGTCGGTGCGCGCCGCGGTGGCGCATGCGATCGCGCTGCGTAACGATCCCGCGCTGATGGCGGCGTTGCTGCCGCTATTTGACGACGCCAAGGAAGCGGTTCGTTTGCGCGCGGCTGCGGGTTATTTGCGGCTGGTCATGGCTGGTGAAGCCGCCACCCGCGCCCGTCAAGCGGACGCTACCGGCGAAGAAGGCCGTGGTTCCGGCCAGCGCCGCTAAAAAGAAGTAAGGCGCGGCGCACAAACTGCGGCGCGTACGCGCACGCACCTGCGGTATTTCCTGACATCTTTACCGGACTTGGGGAGGGTTAGGGAGGTGCTTTGACGCTAACTCTCGCTAGAACTTACATCGGCCCTCAACATGCAATATTCCGCAGAGGAGGCTAACGATATGAAACCAATCCTGAAGGTTTGGGTGCCCGCCATGATGACGCTGGCGCTGGCCGGGGGCATATATGCTCAGGGGCACGGGGATGCTTCGGCAAAGAACCAGATCCATCTGCAGAAGGAAGTCCGTCATGAGCTGGTCACTCTGCCGTTTTACAACGTGTTTGACAATTTCGAGTACATGATCGACGGGAGCACGGTGACGTTGATGGGGCAAGTGACGCGTCCCAATTTGAAGTCCGATGCGGAGAAGGCCGTGAAAGGGATTGAGGGCGTCGAGCGGGTGGTGAACAAGATCGAAGTTCTGCCGCTATCGCCGATGGACGATCAGATCCGGCGCGCGGTGTATCGCGCGATTTATGGGGACGCGGGGATGGAGCGCTATTCGATACAGGCGGTTCCCAGCATCCACATTATCGTGCGCAACGGACATGTCTTCCTGGAGGGCGCGGCGGCTACGGAGATGGATAAGAGCCTGGCTTATTTGAGGGCGAATGGCGTGGCCGGGAGTTTTCTCGGTGACGAATAATCTGCACGTCGACCGCACTTAGCTTTTGTCCGTAAAAAAGGAATCGTCCTGCCGGCAAAT
>CAVVZG010000049.1:0-9389 GCA_963752205.1 Bryobacterales bacterium
GGATCTTCAAATACAGGTGTCATATCACTTCCAAAAGATATCGCTGGCCCAGAATACAAAGAATATCACGCTGACATATCCGTTCATCGTGAAGAACGCCGCATCCACGCGCGAGAGGTCATTCGGCCAAACCAGGTGATGCTCCCACAGCAGCAAGCAAGCCACCGCCGCAATCCCCGCCCAAGCCAGTCCGCCCAGCGCGAATGCCTCCACCAACATCACCAGGCAAGTCAGCATCCCCACATGCAGCAGCCGCGAAATCCACAACGCCCCCGGAATTCCAAACCTCCGCGGGATGCTGAACAGCCCTGCCTCGGTGTCAAACTCAAAATCCTGGCAGGAGTAAATAATGTCGAACCCCGCCGTCCACAAGGTCACCGCCGCCGTCAGCCATAAAATCCGCGGGTCGAGCGACCCCCGCATCGCAATCCAAGCCCCCGCCGGCGCGATCCCCAGCGAGAATCCCAACACCACATGCGACAGCGAAGTGAAGCGCTTGGTGTAGGAATAAAACATCAGCACCGCCAGCGCCACGGGAGCCAGTTCAAAGCACAGCGGATTCAACTCCCGCGCCGCGAATAGAAACACAACGCTCCAGAAGGCAATAAATCCCCAAGCAAACCCGCGCGACAGAATCCCCGCCGGCAAGTGCCGCATCTTGGTTCGCGGATTCCGCCGGTCGATCTCCGCATCCAGCACCCGGTTGAACGCCATCGCCACCGACCGCGCCGAAACCATGCACACCACGATCCACCCTAGCTTGAACCACAGGCCTTGCCTGACGAATCCCGAGTCGCGCCAAGCCAGCAGCGCCCCCGTGAGAGCAAACGGCAGTGCGAACACCGAGTGCTCAAACTTGATCATTTCGAGCGTAAGCCGGACGCGCTTGATAAAGGAAGAGGCCAAGCTACTATTCTAAGGGAATGCGGTTTTCGCCCGCACTCCTGCCGGTCCTGCTAAGCGAGGTTTTCCACCAAAAGTAACTTCCGGGTTGCCGGCCGAACGCAACCGGCTAAAGCCGCACTAGACTGGGAGATAGTACCGATTTTAGTTGCGGAGGATGTCATGTTTCGTCTTGTTTTTCTCGTCATCGCGGCAGCAATACCGCTAGCAGCGCAGTGGCTAAATTTACGCACTCCCGGCATTCCACGCACAGCGGATGGCAAACCCGACCTGATGGCGCCCGCGCCGCGGACCGCCGACGGCAAGCCCGATTTGTCTGGATTGTGGCGCCGGCCGTCGGACAGGTACGACAATAACATCGCGGCGGATCTTGAGCCAGGTGTTGTGCAGCCGTGGGCTGAAGCCATCTATCAGCAGCGCAGGAAGGACTTCGCCAAGGATAGTATGATTTCTCGCTGCCTGCCGGACGGCCCCAACTACACAATTAGTCCTTACCGCGAGTCCAGAATTATACAGAGTTCAGGCTTGATCGCGATTCTCAATGACGATCTCGTCCATCGCGAGATCTTCATGGACGGACGGCAACTGGAAAAAGATCCTAACCCATCCTGGATGGGCTACTCGGTGGGCTATTGGGATGGCGATAGTCTTGTCGTGGAAAGCAACGGCTACAACGACAAGACTTGGCTGGACAGTAACGGCCACCCACATAGTGAAGCCTTGCGAATGAAGGAAAGCTACCGGCGCACCGATTTTGGCCATCTGGAGCTCCAGGTGACCTTCGACGATCCTATGGTGTTCGTCAAGCCCGTGACAGTACCCATCCACATGCAATTGATAACGGACACCGAGATGATTGAATTCGTTTGCGAAAACGAAAAGGACCAATCGCATATGTTGCCCGGAACCTCAGCCTTTGACGTGAAGGTTCCAACAGAGATCTTGAAAACCTACGCCGGTACCTACAATCTCAAACAGGGTAGTAGGACGATGACCGTGGAAATTCTCGCCGAAGACAACGGCCTCTTCATAAACACAGAAAACCAAGGGAAGCAAAAGCTGGATGCGCTTTCGGAAACCACGTTCTCGCTGACAGGCACGATTTACCAATTTATCCGCGACGGGAAAACGGACGTGAAGGAGTTTCGTATGAAGACGGCTGAATTTGAGTTAACGGGGACACGTCGCAGATAGATTTAGCTGTCCGGCCTCAGGGTCGTTTTCACGCTTTGGGCACGTATGACGGCGAATGCCATCGCTATTCTAGGGTGATGCGGTTCTTTTTCGCACTCTTGCTCCTGCTCAGCGGTTGCAGCTCCCCCAACGTGACCGATGAACTCGGGCTGACCCAAGTAACCTTCCCCAACGGCACGCTCATCAACGCCGAAACCATGCGCAGCGATATCGAACTGCTAAAAGGCTTGATGTACCGCGAGTCCCTGCCGCCCAACCGCGGCATGCTCTTCATCCACCCCGAAGAAAATATCTTCCACTACTGGATGTACCAGACCAAAATCCCGCTCGACATCATCTGGATGGACCACGACCGCCAAATCGTGGAAATGTCCCTGGACACCCCGCCCTGCACCGCGAAAAGCGCCGGCGATTGCACCAACTACGGAGGCAACTTCAAATCCAAATACGTTCTAGAAGTAAACGCCGGCGTAGCCCGCAAGAACGCCCTAAAAACCGGCGACACCCTGAACTTTTAGCTATTTCGCCGCCCCTACCCGCCGCCCGCGCGCCAGCAAGTACAAATCGATCGCCTGATCGAGCGTCGGCATCGCATCGATCCCCAGCGTCTCCATCTTCACGTTCGACAACGCCGAAAATTTAGGACGCCGCGCCGCCGTGCGAAACTCCCGCTCATTCGTCGGCTTGACCTCAGGCTTAACCCCCGCCGCCGCGAAAATTTTCACCGCCCAATCGAACCACGAAATCGGCGCACCGCCGCCGATATGAAACAACCCTTGTGCCCCGCGCTCCACCAGATCCGCCGTCCGCGCAGCCAACGCCGGAGCAAACGTCGGCGACGCCACGTGATCTTCCACCACCTTGATCGGCTGCCCGCCCGCCGCCAGCCGCAGCATCAACTCCACAAAATTCCCGCGCGCCGTATCGAGCCCCCCGGGACCGTACACCCCCGACGTCCGAATAATCAACGCGCGATCCAAATAGGCCCCCGCGTAATATTCGCCCGCGAGCTTCGAAACCGCGTAAGCGCCCAGCGGACGCGGCGTGTCCTGCTCCGTATAAGCGCGCCCCGCCATGCCGTCGAAAACGTAGTCAGTCGAAAAATGCACCAGCCGCGCGTCCGCCTGCCGGCACGCCACGGCCAGATTGCGCACCGCCAGTCCGTTCACCTGGAAGGCCGCCAGCGGCTCCTTTTCCGCGACATCCACTTGATTGTAGGCGGCTGAGTTCAGCACGATAGCCGGATCGCACTCCGCCAGGCACGCATCCACTTGCGCCGCGTTGGTGATGTCGACTTGGGCTCGCTCGAAGCCGGTGACTTGATATCCGCGCCTGGAAAACTCGGCCTTTAATTCAACGCCAAGCTGTCCACCGCTCCCAAAAATCGCAACCCGATCGTTTAGCACTTCTTCATTATCACTGTCTTATTATCCGCGTGCCCGCGGCAGCGGAGCCTCTTCCACCAGAGTGACCTCCGCCACCTTCACGGCGGCGATATATCCCTCGCCCTCCGGCTCGCAGCGCAAAATCTGGCCCAGAATCATGGTGCGGTTATCGGCGATTTCAACCTCCGCCCCCACCGGCACCGGCAGGGACATCGCCACGCGCACGCCGCTCCCCGACATGTCGAGGACCACGCCGAACATCGGCTTCCCCGCGTCCGGCACGCCCAATAGGCTGCCCACTTTCACGATCACATTCTTGCTGATTTTTAAGCGCGATTCTCTACGGTGTTCCACATCAGGACTATCGGATAAAAGCCGAAAAAGCGATAGCGCACGCTGAATAGTTAAGTATCCACTTGACAATCGCCTGACGCCATGATAAATACTCAAGTGGAGACTTAACCATGGAGCCGCCCGCCGCCACCCACAGCACCTTCATCATCGAACGCGCCTATCCCGCCGCGCCCGAACGCGTCTACGCTGCCTTCGCCGACCCCGCCCAAAAACGCCGCTGGTTCGCCGAAGGCGGCCATCGCGACGTCGAACATCATACAATCGATTTCCGCGTCGGCGGCGAAGAATCCTCCAGCTTCCGCATTAAAGACGGTCCCATGAAGGGACTCATCTGCACCAACAACACCCGTTATCTGGACCTGGTCCCCAATCGCCGCATCGTCTTCGCCTACAGCATGTCCCTCGACGGCAAATGCTTCTCCGCCTCGCTCGCTACCGTCGAACTCCTGCCCTCCGCCGGCGGAACTCGCCTTCTCTTCACTCATCAAGGCGCGTACTTCGAAGGCGCTGACGGTCCCCAAATGCGCGAAGCCGGCTGGCACAAACTGCTCGAAAAATTGACCGCCGAGTTCGCCGGCTAATCCTCGATGCGCCGTCGTAAGCCCGACATTGACCGTGTCTTTCACGCCCTCGGCGACCCCACCCGCCGCGCCCTGCTCGAAAAACTCAGCGCCGGACCCCTCTCCGTCTCGCGCCTCGCCGAGCCCCTCGCCATCACCCTCGCCGCCGTCGTGCAACATTTACAGATCCTCGAGGAAAGCGGCCTGGTTATAACCGAAAAGCTCGGACGCGTCCGCACCTGCCGCGTCGAACCCGCCGGACTTTCCGCCGCCGAACAATGGATCGCCAACCGCCGCTCGTTGTGGGAAAATCGTTTGGACCGCCTAGGCGATTTGCTGAACGACGATGGCAGCCAACAAAACCCAACTCACTGAAGGGAGCGTCTCCGCGTTCCTAGACCAGCTCGCAGACCCCCAGCGCGCCGACGCCCAAGCGCTCGTCAAGCTGCTCGAAAGCGCCACTCGCGAGAAGCCCAAGATGTGGGGCCCGTCCATCGTCGGCTTCGGCGCCTATCACTATAAATACGAAAGCGGCCGCGAAGGCGACATGCCCCTAGTCGCTTTCTCGCCCCGCAAAGCCGCCACCGTTCTCTACAACCTCACCGGTTTCCCCGGCGCGGACGCCCTGCTCGCCAAACTCGGCAAATATACCACCGGCAAAGCCTGCCTAAACATCAAAAAACTAACCGACGTGGATCACGCTGTCCTGAAAGAATTAGCCGTCAAAGGTGCGGCCGCCATGCGCGCCCGTTACCCGAAATGATTCGCGTTCCTTTGCGTTCATTCGCGGCCAATCTACTCGGGATGTCGCTCCTAAGCGCGCAAACCCCAGTCGCCCCGGAGCCCCCGAAACTCGCGCATGTCTCCGGCGTCGTCCTCGATGAACGCGACGGCCGTCTGCTGCGCCGCGCCCTGGTCTGCCTGCACCGCGCGGATAATGGCGGATCTTCAGAATCGTACAACGCCCACTGCGACGAGACGGACGCGCAAGGGCGCTTCAATTTAGCCAGCCTGCCTCCCGGCAGATATTCTTCTAGCCTCGAACGAGAAGGATACTTTGTGAGCGAACCCGCCGCCGAAGGCCTGCCTGCCGTGGTCGCGTTGAACGCCGGCGACGATCTCGGCGGTTTGAAGTTTCGCATGCGGCGCTTAGCCTCCATCGCCGGCAAAGTGGTATTCGCGGATGGCGAGCCTTTCCCCGGAGCCGATCTCTCCCTCAACGGGCGTCCCCAAAAAACCGGAGACACCGGCGAGTATCGCTTTGGAAATTTGCCGCCCGGCGATTACCGCATTCAAATCAATCCTCCTGCCATTACAAATTGCGCTGATGCTTCCGCCCGCAAGCCGCGCCTCTACGCGGAACAGGACGCCGGCCAGGAGAAGCCGCCCGTCCACGTCAGTTCCGGCGAGGAAGCCAACGCGCCCCCCATCGTGATGGTGGAAGTGACGCCGCACCGCATCGCCGGCCGTATTGTCGCGGAGACTTATCCGCTCCCCGGTTTCTGGAGTGTCTCTGTCGGGAACACCCGAGTGCAGGCCAGCAATTTAGATGGATCGTTCGCCATTTGCGGCCTGGTTCCCGGCGAGTATCTCCTGCGCGCCAACTCCAGAAGAAACGACCGCAACGTCGCCGGAGATTTGAAAATTCGCATCGAAGACGAGGATCTAAAGGATATCGAAATCGTCCCCGAAGAGTCGGCCACCATCCGCGCCCGTATCGACTCCGAGGACAACACGCCGCTGGATATGGCCAACATCAGGATCTTTGCTTTCCCCGGTCCCTTTCCTCACTATTCCGTTCCGCAACCGCGCCCCCAGCCCGACGGCAGCTTCCTCATCGACGAGCTTTTCACGGGTGAATATCGTTTCCTGGTAGCGCCGCTCCCCGCCGGCAGCTACCTCAAATCCGCCCGCATCAATGGACAGGATGTCATCGACGCCCCGCTCCTAGTTCACGGCGGCGAGACTCTCGACGGCTTGGTTTTCACCATCAGCCCGAAAGCCGCCAGATTGGCCGGCGTCGTTCAGGACGACACCGGCCGCCCCGTTCCGAATGCCCAAGTCTTCCTGCTGCCCGATCCCAAGCACCTCGACCTCGATCTCCACCGGTGCATTCAGCAGACCGATCAGAATGGCGGATTCGCCTGCGATAGCCTCGCTCCCGGCAAGTACCGTATCGCCGCATCGCGAACCCCGCCAGACTCGCCCGCGGCTTCGGATGAGGTCATGTCCAAAGCCACGCCGCTTGAACTTCCGGAAAGCGCCCGCGTTTCCATCGTTCTCACCATACCCCAGCAATAGCGAAGCGCTCAGATATACTGGGAATTCAAACCGGAGGGCCGCCCCGAGCATCCCAGTGCCCGATGCTCATCACCGCTAGCATCATCGCCAGCGATCCAACGTCGAGCGCCGCCGTACCTCAAAAGGAGACCACATGCCCACCATCACCACCAAAGACGGCGTCGAGATTTTTTACAAGGACTGGGGTTCCGGCCAGCCCATGGTGTTCAGCCACGGCTGGCCGCTATCGGCCGACGATTGGGACAACCAGATGCTGTTCTTCCTCGAAGCAAGGCTATCGCGTGATCGCCCACGATCGCCGCGGCCACGGCCGCTCCACGCAAACCGCCGACGGCCATGATATGGATCACTACGCCGATGACCTGGCCGCCCTCACCGCGCATCTCGATCTCAAGAACGCCATCCACGTCGGCCATTCCACCGGCGGCGGCGAGGTGATCCACTACCTGGGACGGCATGGCGAGAGCCGCGTGTCCAAAGCAGCCATCATCAGCGCCGTGCCCCCGCTCATGCTGCAGACCCCCGCCAATCCACTTGGCCTTCCCAAGAGCGTGTTTGACGATCTGCAAGCCCAGCTCGCCGCCAACCGCTCGCAATTCTATCGCGACATCGCTTCCGGCCCGTTCTATGGCTTCAACCGCCCCGGCGTCAAATCCCTGGAAGCCACCATCCAAAATTGGTGGCGTCAAGGCATGATGGGAGGCGCCAAGGCCCACTACGACGGCGTCGTAGCTTTTTCCCAAACCGATTTCACCGAAGACCTCAAGAAGATCACGATCCCGGTGCTGGTGATGCACAGCGAAGACGACCAGATCGTCCCCTACGTCGCCGCCGGCCCGCACTCCGCAAAGCTGCTCAAGAACGGAACCCTGATAACCTACAAGGATTTCCCGCACGGCATGCCCACCACGCAAGCCGCCACCATCAACGCCGACCTGCTAGCGTTCCTCAAGAGCTGAAAATATTAGCCGGCGTATCCCCACATCTTGACCAATGCGGCCATGGAAGATTTCCACGCTGGACTGAAATTGAGGATCGTAGTCACGATCTCACCGCCCCACAAGACAGCCGCTCCCCAAGCCACCGGGCGCATGACGCGTTTGTGCTTGAACCAATCCCAGGCCAGCATGGCGATCAACAGCAGGGTAATGCCCCAGAAATATTCCAGCCACCAACCGAACGGGCCCGGGAAGGTGCGTTTGATTCCGATCAGCCAGATCCGCGCGAAACCCGCATCTGAAATTGCCACCGCGGACAGGATCATCCACCGCTTGTGCTCCGCCAATTGTTTTCGCGTGAGCAAACCGGCGATGATGAACGTCGAGAACGCGATCATCTCCTCGAACTCGAGCGCCAGAAACTGCGGCGCATAGTCGGGATGCCCCACCTGCCGCGCCTGATCGACCAGCGCCGCGGCCAGTCCCAACGGCACCATCACCGCGGAGACAATGGCGGTAGCCCAGCCCAGCCGCATGTGCAGCCGGATATCGCCCGTTTCCACCAGAAAAATTTGCACCGAAACCAGCACCAGCCAAATGACATAAACCGCGCCGTGGATATGCAAAATACCCGGTGGCGGCGGAGTCTCCCCCATATACCGCAGGAAGTCGATCCCAAATCCCCCCAATATCGCGGCCCAGACGATGGCCATCCAAACAATGTAGGCCTTACGATCCGTTCGTGCGGGCAATGTAGTTGCAAGCATCCGCGCCATACGGTCTTTTAGGATAACAATTTATCTGGCTGTTACCTCGGCTGCTCCCGCGCTCCGTGGAATATGTGGAGAATCTCCACCCCGCGCCGCCCCTTCCGGTAATACACCAAATATCTGCCCGCCGGAAAACAGCGCACACCGCGACCGATGTCCTTGCAAGCGTACCCCGCCTCCGGGTGTTCACCCAAAATCCAGAACCGCTCCGTGATCGCATCGATCAACCGATCGGCCGCCGCGATGCTGGTCCGCTCCGCCCAGTAAAGAAAGATCCCATCCAGATCCCGCTCGGCATCCTTCAGGATCCGGTAACTCTTCATGCACCCGAGCCGGAGCGGGCTTGCGCCAGCCGCTTGCGCCCGCGGGCCTTCACCCCGTCCGCCAGTCGCCGCAGCCCCTCGCGCCCCGCATATTCGACGAAATCACCAGCCTTCGCCGCTTCCAACCGCTTCCGCACCAGTCGCCGTATGGACTCCCGCTGCTCGCTCGCCAGATCCGCCAGCATCAGCTCCGCCGCCGGTTGCGCCAGCCGCGCCTCGCGCGCCTCTTGCTCCTCCATCCGCCGCACCGCGTCCCGCACGACTTCGCTGGCGTTGTTGTAGCGCCCGCTCTTCACCTTCTTGCGCACATAACTCGCAAGATGATCCGTCATCGAAACGTTCATCTGGTCCATGCTCCAACGCTACCGCCAAAAAACGGCAGATGTCAAGGTTTGACAGTCGGACAAAAAGGCTTGTCGCGGAGTTCACTTAAACGTCTGCTGACTGTTCTCCTTCGTGTAGCTAAGCCCAGCATCGGCAGTATCGTAACAGAGGAGGGCGCGGTTCGGGAAATATCAGACTTTTTTCATTCTAGAGATGCGACGATTGTCTTTTTCGACAACGAGAACGGAATGCGATTCTCGTTCGCCATAAAGAGCCACAAGTGGTCGAACACGCCGTTCTCGAGGCTTGCTCGAATCTCAGCTTTTCGCTCCCCAAT
>CAVVZG010000050.1:0-12132 GCA_963752205.1 Bryobacterales bacterium
AATCCTAGTCCGACACCTCTTCCCCGACTATGCCGCCGCCGAACGCGCTTATTATCTGAAGACCAAAATCTTCCCTATCATGCACGTCATCGCTATCCGCCGCGAAGTGTATGAGCAGAACCGCTGGGTCGCCCAGTCGCTCTACAAAGCCTTCGCCGCCGCGCAAAAGGAAGTCTACGCCGACCTCCACGAATTCGCCGCGCTCAAATTCATGCTGCCCTGGCTGATCCCGCACGTCGAAGAGACCGAGCGCCTGATGGGCCGCGACTTCTGGCCCTACGGCTACCAGCCCAACCTTGAAACGCTGCGCACTTTCCTGCGCTATTCCTTCGAACAAGGCCTGTCCAAGCGCCTGTTAGAGCCAAAAGAACTATTCGCATCCGAAACTCTGGAATCCTTCAAGATCTAATGCAACTAACGCGCGGCGACATCGACGCCACTATAGCCCAAGTGGGTTTCAACGTCGCGCAAATGATCATCCCCGTATTCCTGCTGGCCCCCGCCGGAATCCCCTTCGAGTTCAGCGTCACGCATTTGCTCCCCGGCTACGCGCTAGGCTTTCTTATCGGCTCCCTTGGCCTTTTTTACGCCGCTGTCCGCCTGGCCCGCCGCGAGAATCGTGACGACGTCACCGCGCACGTCTACGGTAACAACGTCCCCGCCATCATCGCCTACACGCTGGCCATCATGCTGCCCGTGTATCTGGAAACCCATGACGCCGAACAAGCCTGGCGCATCGGCGCCGCCGCCGTCATCTGGACCGGCCTTATCAAACTAGCCGCCTGCCCCTTCGCCAACATCATCCGCAAACTGATCCCACAACCCGCCGCCATGACGGTTTTCGGAGCCGCCATGTACAGCTACCTCGCGCTCGTTCTGCTCCAGCGAGTCTTCGACCAACCCATAGTGGGCCTCATCGCGCTAGCCATCGTGATCACGGCAGTGCTGGCCGGCGTCCCCATCACACGCCACCGCATCCCGCCGTTTTTAGTCGCCTGGCTGATCCCTCTAGCCGTAGGCATCGCCCTCGGCTACGTGCATCCCGTATGGCCCGGCCTGCGCCCCACGCTCCCGTTCGTAGCATCGCTCGGACCCTTATCCGCGCTCGCCCAAGCCATCCCGTACTTATCGGTAATCGCCCCCATGGCGATCTATCATGTGCTGCAAGACATCGCCTCAGTAGCCGGAGCCAGCGCCGCCGGCGACGACTACGACGTTCGCGAAATACTCTTCTGGGACGGCCTCGGCACGCTCATCTGCGGAGCCGCCGGAAGCACCGTCGCCCCCGTCGTCTACGCTCTGCATCCGCCGTATAAACACATGGGCGCGCGCATCGCGTTCTCTTTCTGGACGCCGATCCTCTTCGCGTTGATAGTGGTCTCCGGCCTAAGCCTGTTCATCGCCCAACTTTTCCCCTGGTCGATTCTCGCCGCCATGATCGCCTACATCGCCATCGGCGTCGGCATGGCCACGCTGCGCCGCGTCGATCCCAAATATTTAAGCGCCGTGCTCCTCGGGTTCGTCCTCACCACCGGCGCAGTCGTCGCCGCCGACGTCAACTCCGCGCTTCCCGCGCTCGGCCTCTCCGCCGCGAATCCGCAGGTCCAGTCCGCATTGAACCGGACTATTTATTGGACTTCCGTGCAGGGCCTCGGTAACGGATTCCTCTTCCTGGTATTAGTAATTGCATCGGTCCTGACCGAATTAATCAACCGCAACTTCGCACGCGCCGCCGCCTGGTGCTGCATCGCAGCACTGTTTTCATGGTTTGGTTTAATGCACTCCGCTATCATGCGGTGGGGCGCGCAGCCGCAATACGCCATCGGCTGGCTCTGCGCCGCGGCCATCGTTTATTCCGCCCGCTGGTGGCGCGGGGATGATAGGATGGCCGCATGAAGAAATCGTTAGCGCGCCGCCGATTCTTGCAAGGCACGGCCGTCGGAGCCGCAGCCGCAGTCGTTCCCCTCCCGGCAAAAGCGCAAACCCCGCAGTCCTCCGCCGCTCCCCCGCCGCTCTCGAAAGCCGCCGAAACGCAGACGCCGCCGGCGCTCGAAGTCCTCACCGCCGACCGACCTGGATCCGATTTTATGGTCGATATCCTGAAGTCGCTCAACATCGAATACGTGTGCGCGAACCCCGGCTCCAGCTTCCGCGGCCTGCACGAATCGCTAGTCAATTATGGCGGTAACAAGAATCCCGAGCTCATCACTTGCTGCCACGAAGAAGCCTCGGTCGCGATGGCGCATGGCTACGCCAAGATCGAAGGCAAACCGCTAGCCGTGATGCTGCACGGTCCGGTCGGCCTGCAACACGGCGCTATGGCGATCTACAACGCTTATTGCGACCGCGCGCCTATCGTTTTGCTAGTCGGCAACGCGCTCGATGCGACGCAGCGCCGCCCTGGCGTCGAATGGGTCCACAGCGCGCCCGACGCCGCCGCTATGGTGCGCGATTTCGTCAAGTGGGACGACGTGCCCATCTCGCTCACGCACTTCGCCGAGTCCACCGTGCGCGGCTACAAGATCGCGATGACTCCTCCGATGATGCCCGTGCTGATCGTAGCCGATGGCGACTTGCAAGAGCATCCGATGGAAGCGCACGAAGGCTTGCACGTGCCCAAGCTCCCCGTAATGTCGCCGCCGCAAGGCGATTCCGCGGCCGTGGCCGAAGTCGCGCGCCTGTTGATCGCCGCGCAAAATCCGGTGCTGGTCGCCGACCGCGCCGCGCGCACGCCCGCCGGCATGAAACTGCTGGTGGACCTCGCCGAGACTTTGCAAGCGCCCGTGATCGATCAATGGGGACGCCTGAATTTCCCGGTGCGCCATCCCTTGAATCACAGCGACAACGCGCGTGCTCTGATCGTCAACGCCGACGTCATTCTAGGACTCGAACTCACAGACTTCTGGGGCACGGTCAACGCCTATCGCGATCAGCAGGTGCGCAGCTCGCGCTCCATCACCAAGCCAGGAGCGAAGCTCATCAGCATCACCGCCGGCGACCTCTACGCGAAGGGCAATATGCAAGACCTCCAGCGTTATCCCGAAGTCGACCTGGCGATTCAAGCCGACGCCGAAGCCACACTGCCGTCGTTGATCGAAGCCGTCAAACGCCAGCTCACCGCCGACCGCAAGAGCGCCTTCGCGGACCGCGGCGTGAAACTCGCCGCCGCGCGCCAGCAACTTTTGGAGCAAGCGCGCACGGCAGCCGCCTACGGCTGGGACGCCAGCCCCATCAGCACCGCGCGCCTCTGCGCCGAACTCTACGGACAAATCAAGAACGAAGACTGGTCGCTTGTTTCCTCTCCCAACTTCGTCAGCAACTGGCCGCTGCGCCTGTGGGACATGACGAAATCCTATCAATTTATCGGCGGATCGGGCGGCTACGGCGAAGGTTACGGAGCGCCGTCATCGACAGGCGCCGCGCTCGCCAATCGCAAACACGGCCGCATCAGCGTCGCGATTCAAAACGACGGCGACCTGATGTATTCAAACGGCGTCCTCTGGACTGCCGCCCATCACCGCATCCCTTTGCTGAGCGTGATGCACAACAACCGCGCCTATCATCAGGAAGTGATGCACGTACAGCGCATGGCCGCCCGCCACCAGCGCGGAGTTTCGCAAGCCGGCATCGGGACTACACTTACCGATCCGAATATCGATTATGCAAAGATCGCGCAAGGCATGGGCGTGCACGCCGAAGGACCTGTCACAGATCCTCGAGACCTCGGCCCTGCCATCGCCCGCGCACTAGCCGTGGTCAAACGCGGCGAGCCCGCCTTGGTCGACGTCGTGACACAGCCGCGCTAGGAGAAAGACATGCCCGTCAGCCCCTTAATCGCCGATCTGGTGGTCGCGAACCACATCCTTTACGACCAAGGCGTCGTCGACGGCTTCGGTCACGTCAGCGTGCGCAGCGACCAACGCAAGGATCGCTATTTCCTCGCACGCAACATGGCGCCTTCGCTGGTCGAAGCAGATGACATTCTCGAATACGATCTCGAATCGAGCCCCATCAACGCCGCCGGACGACGCTCGTATCTGGAGCGCTTCATCCACGGCGAAGTCTACCGCGCGCGCCCCGATGTGATGGCGGTGGTGCACAACCACTCCGCTGCCGTGATTCCGTTTACGGTTTCCGCCGCCCCATTGCGCCCGGTATTCCACATGGGAGGCTTTCTGCGCGACATCAAAAAATACGACATACGCATAACCACCGGCCGCATGACCGACATGCTGATCCGCGATCACGATCTAGGCCACTCGCTGGCGATGGCGCTCGGCAATTCGCCCGTAGCGCTGATGCGCGGCCACGGCGTGACGGTAGTCGGCGCGAGCCTGAAGGAAGTGATGTTCCGCTCGATCTACACCGAAGTCAACGCGCGCGTGCAGATGCAGGCGATGGCGCTCGGCCCCGTTGAATATCTTTCGCAGGAAGAAGCGGAACTCGCCGAGAAAGCCAACTCCGGCCAATATGACCGGCCTTGGGATCTGTGGAAAGGTCAGGCGCTGGCGAAGCGAAAAGGCTAGCCCCAAACCTTGCGCGCGGTCTCGACGACCAGTTCCAGCTTGCGCCACTGCTCGTCAGCCGTCAGCAAATTCCCCGGCGCCGTCGACGCGAATCCGCATTGCGTGCTGATGGATAAATTCTCCAGCGGCATGAAGCGCGCGGCCTCATTAATGCGCCGCCGCAGGTCGTCGATCGATTCGAGCTTCGCGTCCTTCGTAGTGATCAAGCCCA
The DNA here is from genome assembly GCA_963752205.1 of Bryobacterales bacterium. Taxonomy (GTDB): domain Bacteria; phylum Acidobacteriota; class Terriglobia; order Bryobacterales; family Bryobacteraceae; genus Palsa-187. The sequence goes on from CAVVZG010000050.1 coordinate 4,738, forward strand.
GCACCACTCGTTTGCCTTTTGGAACCAAGCGCAACGGCTCGAAACCGCCGGAGCGTTCGGTGTCGTACTCCAAGAGGAACGTATCCACTTCGAGCTGTCCGAACAATTTTTCGGCAATCGCATCGTAGCCGCCTTCGGTGTACCAGCGGCTGCGGTTGTTGCCGCGGCAGACGTGCAGCGCCATGGTCGTGCCACTTCCCTCCCCGGCACGTAGCGCGACGTTGTCGCCTTCGATGGCCGCCGTCAATTCGCGATCCGGATCCAAGCCCTTTGCGCGAAATTGCTCGCGCGCCTGCGGGTCCAAATAATGCGAATAATAAGGGGCATCGAATTGAATGTAGTCGACGCCTTCCTGAATCAGCCATTCCACCTCATCGCGCACGATTTCCGTCAGGTCGCGCAACAAATCGGCGTGCGTCGGGTAGATTTTGTCGGTCACGCCCGCGATGTAACTCGCCACCATGAAATTCGAGGGCGCGGGGACGGTCATCTTGAAAGGTCCGCCGGCGGACTTCTTCAGGAACGGAATTTCGTGCCCGGTCAGCTTGTGGACTTTGCGGAGCTTGGCGATCACGGCGCTGGCGTTGGTGGCTTCCGCACCGCCGCCGGGGCCTTTCCAATCCAGGATCAAGCGGGCCGGGCCGAATCCGTCAACCGCCGCCGCCATATCGGCGAGCCAAGAAGCGCGCCGCATCTCGCCATCGGTCACAATATCCAGTCCGATGTCGCGCTGCTTTGCGAGAGCCTGCGCGATAACGCGATCTTCGATGGACCTCAAATCGTGCGCCTGCGCGGCGCGCGCCTCCAATAATTCGGGAGGACGCAATAGACTTCCCACCTGATCGGCTCTAAACACTCTAATCAGCGTACACTTTCGAGCGGCTGATTGGATTCCAATTCGCAAAGGGCGACGGCCGGCAGGGTGGAGAATTCGGACGGGTCAGTAAAGCTGCGGGGATTGAAGTGGCCTTCTTCGACCCAAGCCACCACCAGGCTTCCGCCGAATAAGGGATGCAGCAAAGCCAGTGGCGCGAGGGGCAAAATATAGCGTTTGGATTTAAACAAAGCTTCGATCACGCCGCGCACGGGGCGGCTGCGCGGAACGGTCCCGGGAACTTGCGGAATCACGAAGCTGGCGAAGTGCAATTCGGGATGATGCTTGCTGTAGTGCACTAAACACTTCGCAGCTTGCTTAGGCGTCATGATGCCGACGTCGCTCAGGCTGCGATGAACGGTGTTGGGAAAGTAAAAGTTCAGAGCCTGGCGAACGAAGTCCGCGCAATTGTGAAACAGAAGCTTAAAGTGGTTTTCGTTGGGTCCGGAATTGAACGCTTGGATAAACGCGTCATCCTGATCTTCCGTGGTTTGGATTCCGAAGGCGTAAATGGTCCGGTCGTAAGCAGCGCCGATCAGTTGGATCCAATCGCCCGCGGGCGCGCTGCCGTCGCTTTGATCCGGGGCGATGTCCTCAAGATAGCGGCGCCGGTATTGGTCCCGCAGCGCATCGACGTCTTTGGGAGTCACTTCGCGCGGAACTTGCGCGACGTGATCGACGGCGTAGAAGTAGGGGACCGCAGGTGTCGCCATCCAATCGTAGCGGCCAACGCGGTGGTAGCGGCTGATGACCACTCCTGGTTCCCCGCGCCCGCAGCGGCGTAAGGTGAGAGGCGTTTCGGCGCAAACCCGGGAGAGATAAATGGCGGCGTGCCCGGTGGGAGTCATGCCGCCGAAGGCGCCGAAGGGCTCTTCCAGCAAAAGCGTCACGTCGGCGCGGGCGGCCGCGCTCCATAGGATTCCGGCTAGCAGTACGCGTACTAACATGGCTCTCTCACGATGCAGAGACATTGCACGCCGGCTGCCAGACGGCGCCGACTCCAACTTTATTTTACAATTTTCGACCGGATCAGGGATTCGACCTGGTTCCAGACCCTCGGATCTGATTCGATCTCGATATGAGGCTTCATAAAGAGCTGCGCGTACCAGGGGTACCCATCGCAATTTACAGGCTGGGTCTTATAGTCAAACTGAAAGTTTCCCAAGATTTGGGTGCGCAGGCGGTCGGATGCCTGGATCTGCCGACGCCCGTGGAGGAAGCCATTCAGTTGGTAAAAATTGACCGCTTGGGCGACATTTGCGGGGATGAGACTGTCATTTTCGCCGAATTTTTTTACGCTGTCGACTTGGATGGTGAGCAAAACCGGGATGCCGTCCTTCCCCAGGGCTCGCGCCAGCGTGATGGCTTCGGAAGCTCCCCAACTGTGTCCGTAGAGGACGATCCGAGCGAGTTTTTTCTCATGGTCCGACAGAATCCCGTTCTCATCGGCGTCGAGCGACTGCAGAACGGACTGATAGGCTTGCCGTCCTTCGTGATTGGCAAAAAGTTTAACCTGCATCGCCGCTGGGTATTGCGCGCGGAGACGATCGGCCATCTGCACTTCCTTGTGAACAGCGTCGTTGTGGTGAACGAAGCCTCCCACAAATCCGACGACGATGACCGCGGCGGGCGGCGGGGCGGCTTCGGCGAGGAAAGAAAGGGCGAGGAGGGCGGGCAGATAAAGCATGGCACTAGCGAGCCGCGGCTGAGGACTTCGCGAGCCTCGATTGGTACTCGGGATACATGGTTTCGGCGCCGCCGCGCGCGGCTTCCGGCGGGAGCTCATACTTGGCGGCGAAGTCGGCTAGAAACGGGTTGGTGCCGGGAAGGTGATGCGGCACGTAGCCGTCCGGGTGCGCGACTTCGACCACGGATTCGCAGGGGAACGGGTCAATTTTCTGTTCGCGGTCGAGGGCGAAATTGGTAGTGCGGATAAAAGGTTCGGTGAGATACACCGGATCGTTGACGATGCTGACGAGAGTCAGATAATCGCCGTGGCGGATCCAGTGTTCGGTGAGCGTGGCGCGCTCGCTGCGGGGCACGCCGTTGCGGCGGATCCAGCCGGCCTTCAGATGCGTGGTGGTGGCGGTGAGGATGTTGCCTTCCCACTTGCCGGTGGAGAAGCCTTGCCAAGTATGAGCGGAGTATTCGGGCGGATGCGGGCGGCCATCCATATAAATGGTGCGCTCCTGCGTCATCCAGGAAAGCAGCATGTGGTAGGCGATGAGCTGCTGCGTGGGCGGGTCGACTTCTTTGGAGATGCGCATTTGCGCGGGGCCGCGCGGCGGGTAATCGTCGCGAATGGGGCGGCATTGATTTTCGGGGAGCGTGAGCAGGGACGCGTCCCAGCTATCGGCGGAGAGGCGCGCGGCGTCGTTGATGGGAAGGCCCAGATAATCGCCCAGATCGGGGCCGGCCATGCGCTCGCCTAGATCTTCGTGAAGTCGCGGGGACCATTCGCCGGTGGCGTCCACTTGCGAAAACGCGGGCAGCGCGACCAGCGCCGCGCTGCATAACAGCAGGAACACGGCGGGCTGGTTGCGATTCGACATCTTTTTTGTTGTTAGATCATGGATGGAGCGTTAAAGTGGCTTTGCCGGCGGCACCCTCGTAGATCAATTCTATGGAGCTGATCTTGGTGACTTTACCGCTGTGCTCGAAATAGATCAAGCCGGCTTCGGGAAGTACTCGGTCGCCTTCAGGCAGAGAGGCTCTGAGAACCTTTTGTTCCATGGCGCGTTTCAGCGCGACGGGAACGTGAAACACGGGGGGGGGTCCGCCATCGTTCTTTCCGCCTCCGCCGGCGCTGACACCACCCTTCGACTTCTTGACTTCCGGCGGCTCCAGATCCTCCCATGCGGGATCTTTGGCGTTTTTGGAAACGAGTCCGTAGGGCTGGGCGGGCGAGGGCACTTTCTTGCCGTTGATGCGGATGGAAAAGTCTTCGTGGGAGAGTTTGACACGGGCTTCCGGCGGTCCGAACACGCCCACTTCAACCACCACGTACTCTTCCGTCGTGAAGATGGTTTCAGGGGTGGCGATGGAATGTCCGGTGAAGTCGGCGGCGAGGGTAATGGGGCCCGCTTGCGCTTGGGCTTGATAATCTCCGGGGGTGGCGCGCGGGGCGATCGCCGCCGGGTCGCGCGCGGGCGTTTCTTGCGCGGCGGCGCTGGCCGCGAAGAAGGCCAGCAGTATTGCGGCGGCCGTCGATTGAGAAGAGAGTTGCATCCCTTCACAATCTATCACGAGCGTTAGGACGCGGCATGCGGGGCGGCACCGGCTGCGGAAAACGGGCGGACGTAGCGATCGGACGGCATGATGATCCAGGCGGCGATGTAGGCGAGCAGGCCAATGCCTCCGCTGAAGAGCGTGCCGGCGACGACAGACAGCCGGACCAGGGTTACGTCTACGTCCAGATATTGGGCGAAGCCGGAGCAGACGCCGGCGATTTTCTTGTCCCACAGGGCGCGATACAGGCGCTGGGGCGGGCCGGCGGCGGATTTATTTTGCTGCTGGGCTTCTTGGCCGGCGGGTGTTTGGTGGCCGCATTCGCGGCAGAACTTGTCGGCGTCGCCGGCTTGAACTCCGCAGTTTCTACAGTACATTTTGGTTGCTCCTCGCTTGTCAGATACGGTCGCGGGGAAGGCGAAGTTCCCGGAATCGAGCGACATTTGCGACTATTGAGTGGTGAAGATCCGGCGGGCGGAAAAGGGCGATATGGCGGCGATTCGCGGGTTGATCCGTCTGTTCCCGGGGCACTTAGTGCAGAAGAATCTGCCGCGGGTGTCGTCATTTTTCGTGGCTACGTCCGGCGATAAGATTATTGGCTGCTGCGCGTTGCAGGTTTATTCGAAACGATTGTCGGAGGTGCGGAGTTTGGCGGTTCATCCGGATTATCAGGAGCAACGGGTGGCGGCGAAGCTGGTGCAATCCTGTACCGAGCGAGGACGCGAGCTGGGGATCAAGGAATTGTTTGCGGTGACGAGCCGGACTTCGTTTTTCGGGAGGTTGGGGTTTGCAACATTCCGGCGGGAGAAGACCGCGATGTTTCTGGAGCTGGGCGGGCACACTTCGGCTGTAGCTGGCTGGGTTCGGCCGGAGGCCGAACGCGGAGCGGAGGTCCGCCCTACAAATCGTTTCGCGGCGGGCTGCGTTCGAACGCAACCCACCGGAGTGGTGAAGAAAACAGGCGGCTTAGCTGGTCTCTAAAAAAGTGTCTGAGTCAACCAGTCATCAGCTCTCTCCCATTTCCTCAACGGTTACCTGGCGCCACTCTCACGACGTTCGTATCAACCAACAGAATCGCGATTCTTATCCTGTCCCGCCCTCTTCACAATGTCCCCATGGGCGGCTAGCCCATCTTTCGACAGACCGGATTCCACTAAACTACAACGATCAGCCTGCGCAGGCTGGTACTACATTTGCAGTATGCATGAGGGTAGAGCGAACGGGCGGAAGTCTAAAGCGGGAAGTCCATGAATCCGCGGAGGATGGTTATTTATACATTTCGGGATAGGCTTGGCGCTGTTCTTCGGCGGTTTCCATAGCGACCCCGATTTGGATCAGCGGGCCCTTGCCGATGCCGGGGCAGTATTGGGCGGTTCGGTTCCAGGTTTGTTTGCGTTCTAGGATCTCGGGCCAGAAGGGGAAGGTGCGGCATTGGGTGGGCTTGGCGGGATGGATGCTGCAGCCGTGTCCTTCGAGAAACGAGCACTGCTTGTTGCGGGGCTTACGGAAGCGGATTTCGTGGCGGGTGCGGTAAATATACTTGGCTTCGAAAGCGGCGGCGGTCATACCGATGAATTCGGCGGCGCGTTTTACGTCGTCCTCGGTTAAATAGACATAGCCTTTTTGATCGCAACAGTTGATGCAGCCCGCTTGACAGGTGAAGCGGACGGAATTCATTGCGTCCCAGCCGAGGCGGGGATTAGATGAATGACGAGCACACGGCCATCGGAATGGAAGGTGGCGCCGGTGGCGGTTTTCGCTTCTTTGGAGGCTTGCGTGGGAAGGACGTAGGAAATTTTGGCTACCAGGCCGGTTTCGTTCAGGCTGTTGCTGACGAAATCGCGTTCGTCGTCGACGTTGGGATCGATTTTGTGGGTGATGCCATTGTTGCGATTGTCGCGGTCGAAACCGATGTCGTGGGTGGCTGCGCCGACCCACACCTCCTGGCCATCGGCTTGGAACGGGGCTTTCCATAAACGTAAGTGGTGGCGCTGGGCGACCACTTGAATGGGCACGGCGTGCGCGAGGCCGTAATCCTGCACGCGACCGAAAAGCGTTAGCTCGCTCATGGGGAGTTCGACGTAGGCTTGCTTGGTGAAAGTGGAGACGATGGTGTGAACCACGGCGTCTTTCTTTTCGCGATCCACTTTCACCCAGCCGGCGGCTTCGAAAGTCTGCAGGACTTTTTGTTCGGGTCCGATCACCATGAAGTTGGTGTTGTCGCCGGCGTTGCCTTGGGCGTCGGTGACGCGGCGCGGGATGCGGTCGACCATAGCGACGGTGATTTCGGGGAGCTGGTAGTTGGCGGCGGCGGGAGTTTCGGGGCCGCGCGTGACAAAGGAGACGGTGACGTGAAAGCTGCCGTCGGGGGTGTCGTTGGTGGACTTGTTGACGCTCAAGAACAGGCGGCCGGCGCGCGGGGCCTGGAACTGGCGGCTGGCTCCAATGAGGAACGGTACAGCAGCGTCGCTCGAACCGATGCGGCCGATGAGCGCTCCCTGACCGGCTTCGTTCACGGGATAGGATTTGATGAGATCGCGGAAGCCGCGCGCGGCGCCGTCGGGGCCCGTCGTTTTATTGCTCGCGAGATTCAGGGTGCCGGTGGAGGTGAATTGCAGGGAATCGCCGGCGCGCAGGTCTACGCCGCTGTCGATCCACTGCTGGGTAGCGTCAACGTCTAATTCTTTGGCGGGGTCGGTGGAGGTTTGCGCCAAAGCGGGGAGGCACAGGAGCAATGCGTACCATCGCATTCAAGTATTGTACCGCTGGCGGATCGCTCGTTTCTGGAATTATACTGTCCACGGCGGCCGACGTTCGAGTGGCGCGAGATCACTCGGGCAAGGATTGTAGTATTTTGCACGAAGAAAACGGGGGGCTTGGATACAAATGCGACTTTATAACCGGAATGCGATTTTGATAGGGCTCATGGCAGTGTCCATGCCGTGCGCGTTCGCTCAGCAGGGCGCGCCCCCGGTAACCGCGGCGTCTTTGGCGTTCAAGGTGGAGTGGGTGCGTCCCGCGAATCAGGAAGATACCAAGGTGCGCTACATGCCGGTGCAACAGAATATCGCCGATCGTAACGTGATCATGACGTTTTACGGAAAAGCGGCGAAGCAGATTCTGACGACGGGCGCGCCGGGCAGCAAGGAGACGCCTTACGGCGTGTGGACCGGGACGGCGGAGGGTCCGTTCGCGGTGACGTTCAAGATGAAGGACAGTTATGTGGACATGACGGGACTAGCGTACATTCGCTGGTTCACGAAAACGTCGGGATTTCGGCCCAATCATTGGTA
>CAVVZG010000051.1:0-4053 GCA_963752205.1 Bryobacterales bacterium
GACGCATTGCTGACGATTGATTTGGCTGCAACAGCAATGCTGTTTGGCGAAGATAGACAACCAACTTCACGATACCTCGCCGTCCCGAAGACCTTCGTCTGAAACTCGCTCTTATATTCCAATATCATTCTTAGATTCGGACATTATCGCGAGTACGGAACGATTCACATCCCAACAGGCATCGTTTTACGAGTTCGGTGTTTTGACCTCACTGATGCACATGGCATGGGTGCGCGCGGTGTGCGGTCGGCTTGAAAGCCGCTACCGCTACTCCGCAGGGATCGTCTACAACAACTTCCCATGGCCGGAGCCGACCGTAAAACAGCGCACCGCCATCGAGACCGCCGCGCAGGCCGTCCTCGACGAGCGCGCGAAACACCCTGACAGCACCCTCGCCGACCTCTACGACCCGCTCACCAGTGCCGCCCGGCCTCGTCAAAGCCCACCATACCCTCGACCACGCCGTGGATGCCGCCTACGGCAAGACCAACTTCGCCAGCGAAGCCGAGCGAGTCGCCTTCCTCTTCACCCTCTATGAAAAGCTGACCTCGCTCTTCACCACCGAGCGCAAGAAACCCGCCCGCCGCACTCGCCGCCCCTGACCAGCAAGGCCTGCGGGATGACAACCAGAACGGCAAGGGCGAATGCGGAGTAATTCCCTTCGACTTCGCTCAGGGTCAGGATGACGGCGAAAAAACACACTTCGTGGGACCCGTGCGCGCGAAGAGCAGCTCAAGCGTCGATTTAAGCGCTTAAAGAGCAGCTCAAAGACGCAAAAAACGCATCACTTGCGGAGCTGTGCGCGGGCCCGGGGGGTGGGGGCGCCCAGCGTCAGCCGCGAGCCCGAGGGGTTGCCCCGCAGCGGCTCCGGCATGGTCAGGATCAGCGCCGTGCAGGCCGTATCTCCCATGCGCTCATAGCTATGCACCGCCTCCGCGTTGAAGTAGACGGCGTCGCCGGCCTCCAGCGTGTCCGCCTTGGCGTCGTGCGTGACCTGCAAACAGCCGCTGAGGACGTACAGGAACTCCGTGCCGGGGTGCCGGTGGGAGCGCGCGGGTCGCGTTCGCTGGCCGGCAGAAACTCCGCCACGTATGGCGCAATCTGTTGATCCGCGGGCACTTGGCCGAGGCTCTCAAAGTAGTAGCCGGGCTCCTCCGCGCCGGTTCGCCGCTTGCTCGCGGCTGTCGAAGCGAATCAACGCTTGCGCCATCCCCACTAAGCTCGGCCGTATAACCCTGTTCGGGTCTATCAGTTCTCGGGGAAAACCCTGAGCGGTTACGCGCATCGGGCATATAAAGAATATCGATTGGACGCGGAACGGTATCGACGATATTCTATAAATGGAAGAAGTAGTTCGCCCCCCGTTGGAAGCAACTCAGTCGTTAGGAATATCCCGTCTATATTTCACCGCGAGGTGAAATCCCAAAAATTATATCCGGAGGAATTATGCCTAACGTGTGCGTAACCGCGGGCTTACGCCTGGCGGTTTTGACTTCAGCAGTGTGGCTGGGCGGCGTCCCGGCTTGGGGACAGCTTCACTACGGTAATCCGTACGACGCCAGTATGGGGCGGGCGCCTTTTGGCTCTCCCTGGGGGACAAGGGAGTCGCTGGAGGCGATTTCGAGCTTCCCGGAGCCGGTGCCGGCGGATGGGACAGGATCCTCTACTATTTCGGCTGACGTGTTGCGGCATCCGCTCTCTTCGAAAGCACGGCGGCTGTTTGAGAAGGCCATGCATCTGGCGGAACTGGGGAACCACCACGCGGCGATTGCAGGTTTGCGCGACGCGTTGGCGAAGTGTCCGGGGGATGCTCCCTACGCGAATAATTTGCTGGGGCTCGAATATATCGAAGTACAGCAGTACGCAGAGGCGAAAACATCGTTTGCCGAAGCGGCGCGGCTGATGCCGGGCGAGTCCAGCAACCATTCGAATCTGGGGCTTTCGCTGGCGATTGTCGGGGAATGGGATTCAGCCGAAAAAGAAGAGCGCAAGGCGCTGCAACTGGATAAATCCAACGATAAGGCGAAATTGATCCTTGAGGCGCTGCAGGTGCGCAAGCGCAATCGAGCCACTGACGCGAAGCCTTAGCGGAACTGATCGGGGCGGCGCTTCAGAGTGGGACGGTCATCGTCGCTGCCGCCCTTGTCATCCTTGCCATCGCCAGTGCTGGCGCCGGGGGCTTTGCGCAGCGTAGGACGGCTGGGATCCTGCGTGTCGACCTTGCGTTTGTTGTGCAAAGCCATCAAGCGGGTCTTCACGTCGTTGAACTCGGACGTGGTGACCACATATTCCGGCCGCTCTTTTAGATACTCTTGAATATTCTTCTGCGCGGCGGTAATCCGGTCCTCGGTCATGGGGTGCGTGGAAAACACTTTGGCCATGGTGCCGGGTTTCTTCTTTTCTAACGACTGGATCTTTTCGAAGAAGTCGACGAAAGCGCCGGGATCGTAACCGCTCTTGTACATGTATTCGAGGCCGAGCAGATCCGCTTCGGATTCAAATCCACGCGAGAAGGACAGGAAGCCTACGGGAATCGCTACGCTGGCGGCTTGGCGAATTCCGTAGCCGGTCCAGCCACCCATGAAAATCAGGGGAATGGTGGCTAACTGTGCGATTTCACCGCGAGTCGCCTGGCGGGTGCCGTGGCGCGCGGCGACGTGCGCGATCTCATGCGACATCACACCGGCCAGTTCGGCTTCCGAATCAGCTTTCAGAATCAAGCCGGAGTTGACGAAGAAAAATCCACCGGGCAGCGCGAAGGCGTTCACTTCTTCGGTGTCGATCACTTTGATAGTGAAGGGAACCTTGGCGTCGGAGTTGCGCACCAAGTTCTGGCCCAGGCGGTTGACGTATTCGGCGATCACGGGATCATCGACGATCTTGGCCTCGCGCTCCACCTGCTGCGCGAGCCCTTTGCCGAGCGCGATCTCCTTTTCAATCGAGTAGAAGTTCACACCTTTGCCAACATCGCGGTTGCCGATCTCATCCGGGTCCTTCTTCTTGTCTTCAGCGAACAGCGTGAAGGCGAGTAAGGAAATCGCGGTTAAGGTGGCAATGCGGCGCATAGGTATTCCTCAATTTCGAGTATACGCCTTTCGACGCGGCTTCGAGCCAAAAGATTACTCTTAATTCATGTACCGCGAATTCTTCCCCGTCACCCGGCGTTTGACGTATCTGAACCACGCGGCGGTGGGTCCGTTGTGCCGTCCGGCGGCGGAGGCGATGCAGGGGCTGGCGCAGGACGCGCTCGACTGGGGTTCGCTGCATTATGAGCAATGGTTGGAATGCTATGCGGGCTTACGGCGGGGGGCGGCGCGGCTGGTAAACGGCACAGCGGAGGAGATTGCGATCGTCAAGAACACGTCGGAGGGGATCGCGACGGTGGCGATGGGGCTCGACTGGCGCGCGGGGGATAAGATTGTGGCGTTTGAGGAGGAGTTTCCAGCGAACCAATACCCTTGGCGGAGACTTGCATCGAAGGGCGTGAGGATCGAGTGGCTGCCCGCCACGGCACCGCTCGAAAGAATCGAGCAAGCGGCGCAGGGGGCCCGCTTGCTGGCGATCAGCTTTGTGCAGTTTCTGACCGGGTATCGGGCGGATCTGCTAGGGATTGGCGAGATCTGCCGGCGGCACGGGGTGATTTACTTCGTGGATGCGATTCAGGGACTAGGAGTGTTTCCGGTGGACGTGCAGGCTGCCAACATCGACGCCCTGGCGGCCGATGGGCATAAGTGGCTCCTCGGGCCGGAGGGCTGCGGCATCCTCTATATCTCGCGGGCGTTGCAGGAGCGGGTGGAGCCGGTGGAGTTTGGCTGGACGAACGTGGCTTCTTACAACGACTACGCCAGCCGCGATATGACGCTGCGGGCGGATGCGGGGCGCTATGAGTGCGGGACGCTCAATACGATCGGCTGCTATGGGCTGCGCGCAGCCGATCGATTTTCTACTGGAGGTGGGGATTGATCAGATCGCGCCGGTGGTGCGCGGGCTGGCTGGACAGATCGTCGATGGGGTGCGGGCGCGCGGGTATGAGGTTTTGGGCGAGCCGAACGG
>CAVVZG010000052.1:0-9065 GCA_963752205.1 Bryobacterales bacterium
AGAGCTATTAGACGCGGCTGATCGCGTCGCGCACGCGCTCGCGAAACTTGGCGTCGAACCTGCGGACCGCGTGGGCTTGTGGGCCATGAACTGTTGGGAGTGGCCGGTGGTGCACATGGCTTGCGCCCGCGCGGGCGCGATTCTGGTGAACGTCAATCCTTCGTGCCGAGCTCACGAACTGGCTTTCATCCTCGCGAAATCCCGCATGAAAGTTTTGTTTCTGCGCGAGCGGGATGCGAAGGCGAATTACGCAGAAGTGCTCGGCGAGGTCTGCAAGGGCGGACACTTCGCGCTACGCCATACCGTATTTTTCGATACGCCCGGCTGGGATGGCCTTTTAGCAGAAGAACCGCGGCCCACCTCGGCGCGCATCGAGCTTGACGACGCCACGAACATTCAGTACACTTCCGGGACCACCGGTTCTCCCAAAGGTGTGCTGCTCACGCACCGCAATCTGGTCAATAACGGGTTCTTGAGCGCGCGTGTGCTGCGTTATACCGAGCGTGACCGCATCTGTCTGGCCGTCCCCTTCGCGCACTGCTTTGGGAATGTGATCGGGACCATGTCGGCGCTGGCCAGTGGCTGCGCGCTGATCTTGCCCAATGACACTTTCGACCCGAGGGCTGTCCTGGCCGCGGTCGAAGCGGAGCGGGCAACGGCGATTTACGGCGTGCCGACGATGTTCATAGCAGAATTGCGCCATCCCGAATTCTCGCGTTTCGATTTGTCGAGCCTGCGCACGGGAGTGATGGCGGGCGCGCCTTGCCCGGTGGAAGTGATGAAGCAGGTGATTGTGGACATGCACTGTCCGGAGATGATCATCGGCTACGGGCTAACGGAAACTTCGCCGCTGGTTACGATGTCCGAAGTCGATGACGACCTCGACCGCCGCGTGGCGACTGTTGGAAAGGCCGTGCCTTGCACGGAACTGAAAGTGGTGGATGTGGAGACTGGCGAAACCTTGGAGCGCGGGAGCCAAGGTGAAATCTGCGCGCGCGGCTACATGCTGATGCGTGGCTACGACGGCGATCCCGAGGCCACCGCGCGCGTGGTCGATGCCGATGGCTGGTTCCGCACCGGCGACTTGGGCGTCCTGCGCGAAGACGGCTACCTGAACATCACCGGCCGCGCAAAGGATATGATCATTCGCGGCGGCGAAAATATTTATCCAAAGGAGATCGAAGAGTTTTTGTACACTCACGCCAAGATCGCCGAGGTGCAGATTACCGGCTTGCCCCACGAGCGCTTCGGTGAAATCGTGCTGGCTTGGATCCGCTTGAAGCCGGGAGAGACCGCGACGCCGGAGGAGATCCGCGAATTCTGCGAGGGGCAAATCGCCAAGTTCAAGATTCCGGAGTCAATTCGCTTCGTCGAATCTTTCCCCACTACGCTGAGCGGCAAAATTCAGAAGTTCCGCATGCGCGAGATCGAGATCCAGGAGCAGGGGCTTCAAAACATCGCGCGGAGCAGGACCGCCTAACCCGAACGGCCTCGCCGGCGCGCTTGGCGTTTTTGCGCTCCGCTACGCCCGAGTCAGAAACACCGGCATCCCCAGCTTACCGGAGTAGTTGGGACGATAGCGGTTGGTGTTGTACATGGTCGCCACATCCAGCTTGCGCGGGCCGAGCTTGGGATCCGGCAGTGCGACCATCGCGTAGCGCCCTTCATGGATACCCGCCATCAATCCTGTCTGGCCGGCCAGGGTGGCTTCGTAGGCCATGTTCCCGAAGGTAGACGCGACCAATTTGTCCATGAAATCCGGCGGACCGCCGCGCAAGTCGTAAGTGAGATCGCTGACCACCGTCTCGGATCCCGTCCGCTGCTGGATTTCCGTGCTCAGAGTTTCCGCTATGCTGGCTTTTTTGCGATGGCCGTAGGCGTCGGGCTCGCCATATTCCTCTAGCTTGTAGCCTTCCCACTGCGCGCCTTCGGAGAGAATGACCAGCGCGTAGCTGCTGGGGTTGCGCCGCTTGTCGGTCATCAGCAGATCGATCAGCTTTTCGAGGTTCACTTTGTACTCGGGAATCACGCAGCGGATCGACGTCACCCAGGCCGTGTAGAGCGCGGTATAGCCGGCATCGCGCCCGAAAACGCGAAAGATGCCGATGCGTTCGTGCGAGGCTACGGTGGTCAACTGGCGGTCGATGGCGTCGGAGGCGCGCGTGATCGCGGTTGAAAAGCCGATGCAATACTCGGTGCCCTGGACGTCGTTGTCCATGGTTTTGGGCACTGCGATCACCTTCATCCCGAGCTGGCTCAAGCGATGGGCGAAGCTGAGCGTGTCATCGCCGCCGATGGCAATCAGGGAATCTATACCCAGGCCCGCCAGGTTCGAAATCACCCGCGCGCTCATGTCCCACTTACCGTCCGTAACTGGATAGCTGTCGCCGGTTAAGAAATCCGGAAGCTTTTTCATTTTCGACGGATTGGTGCGGCTGGTGTGCAGCATGGTCCCGCCGTCGCGATCGATGGTGCGCGTATTTTCGCGGTTCAATGGAAGAATGTAGCGATCACGGCTGGCGGGGTCATTCAGATTGACGTGCGTCAATCCCTCCCAGCCACGGCGAATGCCGGTGACTTCGATACCGTTCTCCGCTCCACGGTAAACCACGCTCTTGATGACGGAGTTGAGACCGGGAACATCACCGCCTCCGGTGAGAATCGCAATGCGACGAGGTGCCATGCACCATTGTAGTTTTAGAAACGGCGATTTCGCTAGTTAGCCGTGTCGTTACTCAGGAGTGAGATTCAGCCAGCGCGACACTTCCGACCACAGCGCCACTTTGGAAACCGGTTTGGAAAGGAAGCCTTGCATGCCGTGCCGCTGGCACTGCTGGCGGATCTCGTCCGAATAGTTGGCGGTCAGCGCCAGGATGGGGACGTTTTCGTAGCCGGGAAGCTTGCGGATGGCCGCAGTGGCTTCGAGTCCGTCGATCTTGGGCATCTGGAGGTCCATCAAAATCAATTCGTAGTGGCGTTCGGAAGCGGCCCGAATCGCGTCGGCTCCGTCGCAAGCCGTATCCACCTGGACGGGGCGGCCTTTCAGCGAGTGCTTCAGAACCGTCAGGCCGACGGGATTGTCTTCCACGGCCAGAATCGCCGGACCTTCGCCGGATGGGTGCTCCACCAACGCTACCGGCTCCGCGGCTGGGCGCAGGGGAAGGCTGACGGTGAAGGTGGAACCCTTTTCCAATTCGCTTTCGGCTTCGATCGAACCACCCATCAGGGCTACCAGTTTTTGGACCAAAGCGAGGCCTAAACCCAGTCCGGGGTAGTTCCGTGACAAGCCATTATCCACTTGGTGAAAGGATTCAAAGATGCTGCTCTGCCGCTCGGGAGAGATGCCGATGCCGGTGTCGTGGACGGCGATTTTTAGGGTATCGCCATCGCGCCACAGCGACAGTTCGACGCTACCGTGATGGGTGAATTTTATCGCGTTATCTAATAGATGATTAATGGTTTGTTGAACACGAGCGGCGTCGCCCATGACCGTTGTAGGCAGCTTAGGGCCAATGCTGAAAGTTAAAGCGATGCCTTTGGCTTGCACCTTCTCATTCTGTTGGGCGATGACCGATTTCACCAGCTCCGCCAAACTGAATTCTGTCTCGTCAAGCTGCAGGTGCCCAGCCGTGAGGGCAGAATATTCCAGGGTCGCGTTTAGAAGGTGGAACAGGTTCTCGGCGCAGAGCCGTGCCGTCGAAACGTAGTCGCGCTGCTCCTCGTCGAGCCGGGTTTCGAGCAGTAGGTCCGTCATGCCCAGGATACCGCTCAGGGGGGTGCGGATCTCGTGATTGAGGTTCGCCAGGAACGTGCCCTTGAGGCGATCGATTTCCGTGCGTTCCGTGTCACTTAGCGGTGCGGTCGGCATTTCCATCGTCCATCGGCGGTTTCAAGGCCGAGGATTAGGGGGTTTGCCCGAGCGTAAAACCTCGCGGCCCTCCGGCCGGCTAGGGCTTTTTGGGCTGGATCAGGGGCGCGGTCGCGGGCGCCTTGGGCTGCCCGGGGTTGGCGTCGTCCTTGGCCTCGTCACCGAAGGTGATCTTGGTCTCGGCGCCGAACTGCTTATAGTCCTCGTAGCGAATGGTTTGGCGGATGCGCTGGTCGAGCTCCTTGAAGTGCAGCGTATCGTTAGCGACGGTGTAGGTGGGGAACCAGTATTTCCCGTCGATCTGCTCGCGATAGGTCTCAAACTTGGGGAACTGGTTGTCGCCCTTACGGCTGGCCGTGCCGACGCCGCGTCCGTAGGATTTGACGATCTGCATGTCGCGATCATCCACCCACACTTCGCCGGAGAAGTAGCGCTGGTTGCCCTCGATCTTCACTGGCTTCACCGCGAAAACGTAGCAGCCGATCTCGTCCACATTTTGATGGCCCAAGTAGCGGATCAAATATTTGGGCAGATCCGGAGTGGTAAGAACGAACGGCTGTACGCTCTTCATATCTTCCATATCTTCCGGCGTCAGGATGATATTCCGCAGCGAGGGCACCGGCGAGCGGACTACGTGTTCGGTGCGTCTTCCTTCCTGGCTGAAGATGATGTCGGAGACGGTTTCCCAGCGGCCGGTGACGGCGCCATTATCGTCGAGCTCCTGGATGCGCGCGGTCTGACGGTAGGTGTAGGCTTCGCGCGCCTTGGAGAATTGCAATTCCTTAGCCGCGAACTTTTGCACAATGTCGTCGATCTGGGCCTGCGAGAGTTCGTACTTATTCTCGGCGCCAAAAGCCGCCGCGCAGAGGAGCATGACGAGGACGCAATTTATCCGCATATCTACCTCCTACTATAGTCCCGCTTTACTATAGACCTGACGACATCGGGCGGGCGGAGGTTTCGCGCCTAGCCCAGAATCCCTTTCGCGATGGTCAACCTTTGCATGTTGCTAGTGCCCTCGTAGATGCGGCCGATCTTGGCGTCGCGATAGAGCTTTTCGACCGGGAAATCCTTGGTGAACCCCACCCCGCCAAGCACTTCCACGGCTCGCGAGGCCACCCGCTCGGCCACTTGCGACGCGAAATACTTGGCCATGGCGGCTTCGGTGACGAACGGCAGGCCCGCGTCGCGCAGGCGCGCGGCGTTATAGGTCATCAGGCGGGAGGCTTCGACGTCCACCGCCATCTCGGCCAAATCGAATTGCACACCCTGGAAATCGGCGATGGGTTTACCGAACTGCTTGCGCTGCTTGGCGTAGGTGAGCGCGTGGTCGAGTGCTCCTTGCGCGAGCCCGGTCATCTGCGCGGCGATACCGATGCGGCCCTCGTTCAGCGTCTCAATTGCTACCTTATAACCCTTGCCGACCTCGCCCAGCATGTTTTCTTTGGGCACGCGGCAGTCGTCGAGAATCACTTCGCAAGTTGACGACGCGCGGATGCCCAGCTTGTCTTCCTTCTTGCCGATCGCGAGTCCGGCGGTTCCGCGCTCCACCAGGAAAGCCGTGATGCCGCGATAGCCTTCCGCGGGATCGGCATTCACGAAGACCAGAAATAAACCAGCCTCGGCGGCGTTGGTGATCCACAGTTTGCGGCCCGTGAGCCGGAAATTGCTGCCGTCCGTCGACCGCGCGGGCCGCCAGCGCGAACGCATCCGATCCCGACCCGGCCTCCGAAAGCGCGTAGGATGCCACCGTGTCCCGCGCGAGCCTGGGCAGGAAGCGGCGCTTCTGTTCGTCCGTGCCCCAGCGCCGCAGCGCGGAGTTGCACAGCGTGTTTTGCACGTCGACGATGACGGACGCCGACGGGTCCACCTTGGCCAATTCCTCGATCGCGAGAATGGTTTGGAAAAACGTGCCGCCCTGTCCGCCGAATTCTTCCGGGACGTCGACGGCCATCAGCCCGAGGTCGAACAGTTCTTGCAGTAGATCCTTGCGGAAGACGCCGGCCTGATCCATCTCGCGCACATGCGGAGCTAGCCGCTCGCGCGCGAACTGTCCGACGGTTGATTGAAACAGCTCTTCTTCGTCACTTAGTTGAGTGAGGGGCTGCATGACCCTATTTTAGCTGGGCTCGAGGGACAGTACACTCAATCCCCGCTAGACGATGAAGCGGGGCCGGGATGTACTGTCTCGTCTTACACTGGGCACATGGACGATCTTCAGAGTCTGGCCGCGGATCTGCGCGCTCGCCGGGTGTCTTCGCGGGAGCTGGTGACACGGTCGCTGCGGCAAATCGAGCGCTTGGATTCCAAACTGAACGCCTTCCTCACCGTGACCGGCGAGACGGCGCTGCGCGAGGCGGAGGAACGTGACCGCGAGCTCGCGAGCGGCATCGACCGCGGCCCGCTGCACGGCATTCCCATCGCTCACAAGGATCTGATGCGAACCAAAGGCGTGCGCACGACCGCCGGCTCGAGGATTTATGCGGATTATGTTCCGCGGCGCGATGCCGCGATCGTTACCAAGCTGCACGAAGCCGGAGCGGTTTCCGTGGGCAAAACCGGACTGCACGAACTGGCCTACGGAGTCACCTCGAACAACCCGCACTTTGGAGCGATCCACAATCCTTGGGATCTCGCCCGCATCCCCGGCGGATCGAGCGGAGGGTCGGCAGTAGCTGTGGCCGCCGGCATGGTGCCTTTTACGACGGGCACCGATACTGGCGGATCGGTCCGCGTACCCGCGTCCTTCTGCGGCATCGTTGGCTTGAAGCCGACCTTCGGGCGAGTGAACATCCGCGGCGTCTTGCCGCTGGGTTTCTCGCAGGATCACGTAGGACCGCTGACCCGCACAGTCCGCGACGCCGCCATCGCGTTCCAGGCGATGCTCGACGAGCCAACCGATTATGTTCCACCCGCGAATCCAAATTTGACCGGGCTTCGCGTTGGCTGGCCCAAGAACTTTTTCATGGAACAAGTGGACCCCGAGGTCGACGCTGCCGTTCGCGCCGCATTCCGGACGGCAGCCGCAGTTCACGCACGCGTGGTGGAGATAGAGATGCCTGACATGCAAGCGCTGCGCGCCGCCGCGGCCACTTGTCTGCTGGTCGAAGCTGTCACCGTTGTCCGCCCCTATCTCGATCGCCGGGCGGACTTCGGCATTGACGTGCTGGCGATGCTCGATCAAGGCAAAGCGATCCCTGCCATCGACTACATTGAAGCGCAGCGCACGCGCCGCCGCATTGGCCGCCAGTTCGCCAAGCTGTTTGAAGAGGTGGATTGCATCTTCACACCCACCACGCCGATCACCGCTCCCAAGATCGGGCAAACCAGCGTCGAAATTCGCGGCGTGACAGAGGAAGTGCGCAGCGCGGCCACGCGCTTCACCCGAGTCATGAACGCGCTGGGCTTGCCGGCGATCTCAATCCCCTGCGGCTTCAGCCGGAGCGGCCTGCCCGTCGGCTTGCAGATCATCGCCGCTGCCCGGCAGGAAGATCTTCTGCTGCGCATCGCCGCCGCGATGGAGGACGCGATGGCGCTCATCGCTCGTACGCCTTCCCTAGCCGCCGCGAAGTAACTACTGTTTCTCGAACTGCAATGAACAAGGACGGCCCTCTACACGGGTGCCCGTTCCGGTAGCACTCTGGAAGTGCGCCTCGATACTGTAGCTGTATTCGCTACCCCGTGGCGTATCTCGTCCGGGCACGAATTCTTTCGAACCCGTGCGGCCCGTCGCATACAGCTTTCCGTTCCCGTCAGCACTCACCGTGCCTTCGATCAGCAGGGAACTTGGCTTGCCTTCGGTCCCGTGCAGCCCGCGAAACTTGCCGTTCTTCACCTCGCTGACGAACCGGTAGGAGTAGCCCAGGGCATCTCTCGCACCTTGGCACGAGACGGTGGTGAGCCACTTGCCGTCGAAGTTCTCCTCCGCAAGCGAGACTGCCGCTAAGACTATCAACATTATTGCTGTCAGAAGTCCTCTAATCCTCGGCATTGACTTCCCTTTCTTGACTAACAACTCTATCAGCCCGTGATACATTCGTACACGACTGGCGCTGCCGCCAGTTTCCTCAGCATCGCGGGACGAGTTCGATACGCTGGGTTGGCTGCGATCTTCTGTAATTCGCGTTCAGCCAACCGCGCGACCTCCGGCGATTCCGGACGAAAGCCCAACTTGTAATAGAACCAGAATGAGCCGGACTCAATTGCCTCCTCGTTCTCATGCCCCAACTGGTAGGGATCGATGAAAAACGAGCCTGCGCGAAAGCGCTCGTGGAACAGCTTGAGCAGGCGCGCGTAGAGCCACGCAGTTTCGCCCTGGCGAAACGTGTAGTACAGATTGAAGCCCACTTCCATGCGTCCGCCTTTTTTCTGGCGGGGCCACAGCACCTCGACGTAACCTACCGGCACGCCGTTCTTGAAATACATGCCGGCGCAGTATTCGCGCTGCGCGAGCTTCCATTTCCGTGCGACGCCGAAAAAGTAGAAGTCCATACCGCGGCCGAGATCGGCGTGAAAAACGTTGGCGCTGTCGGGATAGAGGAATCCGTACAACTCGCGATAGCGAACGGCGGACGCGTCGATGATGACGTCCAGGACCAGCCTTGCTTTACCGTAAGGCAGACGCCGGACCGCGATCTTTGGCGCCGCGAACTCGGTCCCGATCGACACATCCTTGCGCGCGAGAAACGGGCCGTCGTGATAAAAAACACTCTTCCGCGGTAGCCGTGCGCGGGAACGGGACGCGGGCGAATCGGCTAGCTCCCAGCGGAGCGGCAGCTCCAGTAGGTCGTACACCTCAGGCGTCACGCCGGCGATCAGCCACGGCAGCGTGCCGCCTGCTTTTTCGTACCAGCCACGCCAGTCGGGATGCGGGCCGATGGCCCAATCCTCAAACGCGTCCGGAATAAGACGCGCCAAGATCGGACCCAGGCGATCAGAGTGCTGATATTGCTCCCAATCGAGGCGGACGCAACCGCCGTGGCGCTCGGCCAGGCTCTTCGCGAAAGGATAACTGAAGTTGGTCGACAGCCCCGTGCCCGCGATGCCTGAAATCTCGGAGTATTCGAATTCTTCACGCGGCATCCCGCGCAACCGCTCGCCGAAGGAAAGTAAGATTCGATCCGCCTGCCGCAGTACGCCGGCGCTCTGCGGATACGCTCTCAAAAACAGCACCGTCTCGTGCAGTTGAATCAGTTCC
>CAVVZG010000053.1:0-27768 GCA_963752205.1 Bryobacterales bacterium
CCCCCCCCCCCCCCCCCCCCCCCCCCCCCCCCCCCCCCCCCCCCCCCCCCCCCCCCCCCCCCCCCCCCCCCCCCCCCCCCCCCCCCGGCCGGTCGCCGCCGATTTTGGGCAGCGCCGCACGCACTAGCCTGTTAGGCTCGATTTGAAAGCGAGACAGGCTATGAGCGATTTCAATCCGCATCAATTTCGCGACGAGATAACCGACGATATTCACCGGCGCATGCGGCGGCGGCGCGACCGCTTCCATCGCCGCCGGCATTCGCCAGTGGGAGGAGTGATCATCGGCACGGCGATCCTTCTGGCGGGCGTGCTGTTTCTGTTGCAAAACTTCGGGCTGCTGCACGTTCATGATATCTGGGATTACTGGCCGGTTCTCATGATCGCCTGGGGCATCGCGGGCATGACCGGCGCGGGGCATGCGAGCGGGCGCGCCTGGGGGGGCGTGGTAGCGGTGGTGGGCGCGCTGCTGCTGCTGAGTAATCTTCATATCATCGGCGAGCACCTGTGGCGGTTTGTGTGGCCGCTATTGCTGATCGCCGCGGGTGTGCGCATGCTATTTCGTTCGGCGCGGCGGCGGCGATGGCGCGATGATGACAAGTTTCCTCCGGCGGGTGGTCCGCCGGATGGGCCGGGCGGGTCTGCTCCGGGTGGGACTCCCGGGCCGGGGTCAGGACCGGCACCGGGACATTTGGATGAGTGGGCGGTGTTCGGCGGTTCGCGGCGGCGGGTGGATTCGCAGGACTTCAAAGGCGGCGAGGCGTTCGCCATGTTCGGCGGAGTAGAACTGGACTTGCGCTCCGCAACCATTGTGCAAGACGAAGTAGTGATCGACGCCAGCGCGCTGTTTGGCGGCGTCGATATTCAGGTGCCGGAAAATTGGAACGTGAGTGTCGAAGGCCACGGGATCTTCGGCGGCTATGAGGACAAGACTGTGCACGCGATGCCGGAGAACGCCCGGCCGCGCGTGGTGATTGCAGGGAGCGCAGTGTTTGGCGGCGTGGTGGTAAAAAACTAAGGGAGGCGATGCGATGCATCCCATCTTCTCCCGGCGGGCGTGGCTGGCGGGGTATCTTGCGGCGGCGGGCTTGGGCGCTGCGCTTGCTAGCAGTGCTGCTGCGCGCGGCGGGCCGGGTGTCCTGGCCGGTGGCCGCTGAAATGGCGGTTCCGCTGGCGCTGCTCTATGCTTTCGAGTGCCTGACGCCGTGGTACTTGTGCCGCGTGCTCCCGTTGGGGGCGACGCATCCGGCGAAGGTCGTGGCGGAACACTTGGGGTCGGCGGTGCTGGTCACCGGGGTGTGGGTCGCGGTGGCGCAGCTGCTGGGGCGCGTGTTCGATGCGAGTGCGGGTGCGCTGGCGGTGACGCCGTATCTGGCTGCGTTGGGGCTGCTGCTCTACGGTCTGTCGGTGGCGCTGCATTATATGCTGCTCGCCATGCGTGCTTCGCGCGAGGCCGCGGTTCAGGCGCGTGATGCCGAGCTGCGAGCGCTGAAGGCGCAGGTAAATCCACATTTTTTGTTTAACAGTTTGAATTCGATTGCGGCGCTGGCGGTAAAAGATCCTCCGCAGGCGCGCCAGATGTGTATTCTACTCTCCGACTTTTTGCGGCGGACGTTGGGGCTGGGCGAGAAGGAAAGCATCTCGTGGGAGGAAGAAATTCAACTGGTGGGCGCGTATTTAGACATTGAACGGATCCGCTTTGGGGACAGGCTGCACGTGGAAATGCAGATCGATGCGGCGTGCGGGCGCTGTCAGGTGCCTCCGCTGCTGCTGCAACCGCTGGTGGAGAACGCCGTCAAGCATGGAATTGCGACCATGGTGGAGGGGGGCACGATTCGCGTGAACAGCCGGCTGGAGGAGGGCTTGTTACAGGTGTTCGTCGAAAACGGTTATGACGCGGAGGCGCCGGCGCCGCGCCGGCTGGGGACTTCCCAGGGATTGGGTCTGCGCAACGTCCGCAACCGGCTGGAGACATCGTTCGGCAGCGCGGCGCGGTTGACCACCCAGACCGAAGACAGTGTGTTCCGGACCGAGATGATTCTGCCATGCCAAACGGGGCGTTGAAACCATCGGAAAAGCTGCGGGTGGCGATCGTCGACGACGAGCCGCTGGCGCGGCAACTTTTGCGCGAGTATCTAGAAGCCGACGGGCGCGTGGAAGTGGCGGCGGAGTGCGCGAACGGATTCGAAGCGGTCAAGGCCATCGCGGAGCAGCAGCCGGACCTGGTGTTTCTGGACATCCAGATGCCGAAGCTCGACGGGTTCGAGGTGCTGGAGCTGATCGATCCAGCGGTCGCGGTGATTTTCGTGACGGCTTACGATCAGTACGCGATGCGGGCGTTCGAGGCGCGGGCAGTGGATTATCTGCTGAAGCCGTTCGGCGAGGAGCGCTTATGGAAGGCACTGGATCGGGCTCGCGAAAGGCTGGCGGAAGGGCGAACTGCAGGTGCGTTTCCGGCGGCGCGGGCGGAGCTGGCGGCGGCGGCGCGTCCTCCGGAGCAGCGGTTGGAACGGGTGGTGGTGCGGGATGGGGCGAAGGTCCACATTGTGCCGGTGGCGAAGCTGGATTATGTGGAGGCGCAGGACGATTATGTTTGTCTGCATTCGGAGAAGAAACGCTATTTGAAGCAGCAGACGATTTCGGCGCTGGAGGGGCAGCTCGATCCGCGCAGTTTTGTGCGGATTCACCGGTCCTACTTGGTGCGCCTGGAAACGATTGCGCGGATTGAGCCGTATAGCAAAGACAGCCGCGTGGTAGTGCTTACCGATGGGACGCAACTTCCGGTCAGCCGGGCGGGGCACGCCAGGCTGAAGGAATTATTGGGCGAGGCGGGGTAGCAGAAGGCCGGGACATTTCGCGTCCTGCGGCGTCTGGTAGTCTAGAAACACCATGAAAACGCCACCTTTCTCTCTATTTTCCGGGCGCGCGACAGCGGCGCTGGCGATCTGCGTCGTTTTGAGCTTCGTCCCCGCGGGATGGGCGCAGACCAAGGTCACGTCGGTCGAGGGCATCACCGAATACCGGCTCGACAACGGGTTGAAGGTGCTGCTGTTTCCGGATGGCTCGAGCCCCAAGGTGACGGTGAATGTCACTTATCTGGTGGGATCGCGCTACGAGGGTTACGGCGAGACGGGCATGGCGCACTTGCTCGAGCACATGCTGTTCAAGGGCACCGCCACTCGCAACGGCATCATGGGCGAGCTGAGCAATCACGGGGCGCAGTTTAACGGGACTACTTCTTACGACCGCACCAACTATTTCGAGACCATGACGGCGACGGATGAGAATCTGCATTGGGCGCTGGAGATGGAAGCTGACCGCATGGTGAATTCGCGGGTGTCGCGCAAGGATCTGGATAGCGAGATGACGGTGGTGCGCAACGAATTCGAGCGCGGCGAGAACGATCCAGGGCGGGTGCTGGAAGAGCGCGTGGTGTCGACGGCGTATCTGTGGCACAGCTACGGGAGCAGCACGATCGGCGCGCGGTCGGATATCGAGAAAGTGCCGATTGAGCGGCTGCAGGCGTTCTACCGGAATTACTATCAGCCCGATAATGCGGTGCTGGTGGTGGCGGGGAAATTGGATGAGGCCAAGACGCTCGACGTGGATCAAGGAAACTTTCGGCGCGATTCCGAGGCCGTCGCGGACGCTGAACGCGCGCCTACACCGAAGAGCCGGTGCAGGACGGCGAGCGCGATGTGACGCTGGAGCGCGTGGGCGATAACCAAATACTGATGATGGCGTATCATGTGCCGGCGGGCTCGGATCCGGATTCGGCGGCGGTGGACGTATTGACCGCGATCCTGGATGAAGCTCCGGCGGGGCGTCTGTATAAGGCGCTGGTGGAATCGAAGAAAGCCATTTCGGTGAACGGCGAGAACAATCAATTGCATGACGCGGGATATCTGCTGTTCGCTGCGGAAGTGCGCAAGGGAGGCTCGCTCGACGACGTGCGGCAGACCATGCAGAGCGTACTGGACGGGATCGTGAAGGAGCCGCCTAATAAGGAAGAGATCGACCGGGTGGTGACTCGCCGGAAGAAAGATTTCGAGCTGCTGTTCAATAACCCGCAGCGGGTAGCGTTGCTGATGAGCGAGTGGGCGTCGATGGGCGACTGGCGGCTGATGTTCCTGGACCGCGACCGCACGGAGAAGATCACGCCCGAAGACATTGCGCGGGTGGCGAACCGTTACTTGAAGGCTTCGAATCTGACGGTGGGGCGGTTTGTGCCGGTGGAAACGGCTCCGGTGCGGGCCGAGGTGCATCCCACGCCGGACGTGGCGGCGATGCTCAACAACTACACGGGCCGCGCGGCGGTGGAACAGGGCGAGGCGTTCGATCCCACACCGGCGAACATAGAATCGCGCCTGCAACGGGTGACTTTGGCGAACGGGCTGAAGCTGGTGATGCTGCCGAAGAAGACGCGCGGTGGCACGGTCACGGCTTCGCTGGCGCTCCACTATGGCGATGAAAAGAGCGTTTTCGACATGGGCACGGCGGCGCAATTCACGGGCGCGATGCTGATGCGCGGGACGCAGCAGCATACGCGGCAGCAGTTGCAGGATGCGCTTGACCAACTGAAGGCGCAGATGAACGCCAGCGCGGCCGATAACGATGCGAACCTGAGCGTGACCACGATTCACGCGAGCCTTGTCCCGGCGCTGCGTCTGGCGGCGGAAGTGTTACGGCAGCCGGCGTTTCCGGAGACGGAGTTCGAGACGCTGCGGCAGGCGTCCTTGGGGCGCACCGAAGGCAGTCTGAAGGAGCCGGGGGCGCTGGCTCCGCTGGCGCTGCGGCGGCACTTGATCCGCTATCCGGCGGGCGATCCGCGGGCGGTGACGACGTTCGAGGAAGACATCGCCAACATCAAGAAATTGACGCTGGGGGACGTTAAGAAGTTTTACGGTAATTTCTTCGGCGCGTCCAATGCGGAGCTGGCGATTGTGGGCGATTTCGATCCGGCGGAAGTTCGTAAAGTGGTGGAGCAGGAATTCGGGACGTGGAAGAGTCCGGCGCCGTATCAACTAGTGCTGCGCAAGCGCGATGCCGTGATGCCGGTGGATCAGATGATCGAGACGCCGGACAAAGCCAACGCAGTTTTTATGGCGGGATTCACGCTGGCGATGAATCAGGACGATGCGGATTATCCGGCGTTGATGTTCGCGAACCGCATGCTGGGCGGCGATTTGAAGAGCCGTTTATGGCTGCGCATCCGCGAAAAAGAAGGCTTCAGCTACGGCGTGGGCAGCGCGTTGATCGCATCGGCACGGTCACCGTTTGCGCAGTTCATGGTGCAGGCGACGGCGGTTCCGCAAAACATCCTCAAAGTGGAAGACGCGTTCAAGGATGAGATGGCAAAAATGCTGAAGGACGGCTTTTCGGATATGGAAGTGGCGGCCGCGAAGAAGACTTATCTCGAAGAGCGCATGTTGGGGCGCACGCAGGACGCTGGGCTCGCGCGCACGCTGGCGCAGAACGAGCAGTTCGGCTGGACGATGGCTCGTGAGGCGGATCTGGAGAGCAAGGTTAGTGCGCTGACGACGGCGCGGATCAATGCGGCGGTGCGGAAATATATGGATCCGACGTCGATATCCTATTTCAAGGCGGGGGATTTCAAGAAGGCGGGGATTACCCCGTAAACTACGCTCCGCCCGGTCCGGCCCGCGTTGCGATGATTTTGCGGGGGTCGGCGTCCTTTTCGACGACTACGCCGAAGAAGGGGAACATCATTTCCTCCCAGGTCATTTCGCCGTAATAAACCGTGCGATTGGGGTTGGGGTTGAACTTGTTGTTGGGCGAGTTGTCGAAGTGCGCGTCGACGTGCAGCTTGGTGCCCTTTGGAACCTTGATCGAAGTCTGATAGCCGAGCTGCCAGTTGAAATCGTAGTGCGGGACGTTTAACACGACTTCTTTGCGGCCGTCCGGATATTCGAGCGTGTACTTCATGTCCTTGCCGCGCACGTGCATGTGGGGCATCATGTAGACCAGCTCGGCGTCGCGCAGAAACACGGCTTCGGCGGGCGGGCTCAGCCAATTCGGATCGCCGGGCGGGATCGCGAACAATTTCGGACTGAGCGGGGCGGTTGAGCTTAGCGAAACATACTGGCGCTGAGGCGGCTCCTTGGCAATGGTCAGGCCGATCCTGACGTGATCGGTGACGGCGGTGCCGTTGGGAGTGTAGTGCAGGTTGAGCGTAATGTCGCTGCCGGCCGGGACTAGCTTGGCCGCGCCGAAACCGCGGTAATCGGCGGCTACGTTGCCGGGCAGGTAGCAGTCTTCCGCCATGCTGCGGCCGGTGCGCTGGCCGAAGGTGGGTCCTTTTTCAGGGATGGCCGCGCCTTCTTCGTCGCGGGCTTTGTCTTCCCAAATCTTTTCGTAATACTTGGTGTCCGGCAGGTGGCGGTTGAAACCTGAACAGATGTGATGCGCTACTTCAGGGTGCTCGGGCTTGATCTGGATGGAAGTGACCCAGGTGTCTTTCGTGAAATTGGTGGGGATGGTTACGGACATCCACTCAATCACGTTGTTCTTGGGCGCGGCGGGCACGTCGATCACCGGGCCGTCGAGAATGATGTCGGGTTGGATGGCCCAGACTTCCGGCCACTGAATCGGCGCGGGGGCGTCCTTCGCGTCGCCTTCGGGAGCGCCTGCGTCGGCCCACTTAGCGATCACGTCGATTTCAGACGCTTTCAAGGAACGGTCATTGGTGAAATGTCCGACGGCTGGATCGGCGAACCAGGGAGGCATTTTGCGGGAGAGCGTGGCGGCCTTCATCGCTTTCGCCCAAGGGCGCGCACTTTGATACGTGAGGAACGACATGGGCGCGATCTGGCCAGGGCGGTGGCAGGTCTGGCAATTCCGCTGGAGAATTGGCTCGATATCTTTGTGGAAGGTAACTGTGTCGGCAGCTAACGCGGAACCTGCAAAGATAAGAACCGCGGCGAATCGTGGGATCATCTGGGACCTCGCGCCCTATTCTGGCGGATTGCGCGCGCGGCGTCAAAGGGGTGGGGTTATTTCGATTCGGTGCACACCGGTCCCAGCCATTTGGAGGAAAAGCTGGAGTTGACCGTCATGCTGCGGCCGCCATTGGAGGCGACCATTTCCATGGACCCTTTTACGGTGCCGGAATCCAAGGCCTCCAGTTTGAGCGTGCCGCTCTGCTTGCCCCCGCCGAGGTCGCATTCCATGTGAATTTCCTGGCGGGTGCTCGACGAAGTCACGAAGGTCTGTTTGCAGGATTTCCGCTGCTCGTCGTTGCCAAAAGGTTTGTCGAGATCTTCTTTTTTGAGGCAGCTCTTATACGTGTTGGTACGTGCGCCTTGCGCGCCGCGCGCTTTCATCATGGCTTCCATTTTGGCGCGCTGCTCGGGCGACATCTTATCCAACATTTCTTGCGGGATGGGGAGCTGGCCGGCGGTCTCGCTGGTGATGGTGGCCTCCCATTGGCCAGTTTTGACATTCAGCGGAGTGGGGTCAGCGGCCCAGGCGGTGACGCAGAAGAGGGCGGCGGCGAGTGAAAAAGAAATACGTGCGGTCATGGTTGGTTCCTCCGATTTTCTCCCCTTATTACACCATTTTGGAGGCGGGTTTGCTCACCACTTCGTCGCGTTCGACGGCTCCGTCGCGGATGTGGATGATGCGGTGGGCGTGCTGCGCGATGTCGTTTTCGTGGGTGACGAGAAGCACGGTGTTGCCGGCTTGGTGGAGGCGCGCGAAAAGGGTCATGATTTCGTTACCGGTCACGGTGTCGAGGGCGCCGGTGGGCTCGTCTGCCAGCAGCAGCGACGGGTGGTTAACGAGCGCGCGGGCGATAGCGACGCGCTGGCGTTGGCCTCCGGAAAGCTCGCTGGGCTTGTGATCCATGCGGGCTTCGAGGTCGACGGCGCGGAGGGCGGCCTTGGCGTTTTCCTCGCGGTCCTTGCGATTCATGCCGGCGTAGATGAGCGGGAGCTCGACGTTATGCAGGGCGCTGGCGCGGGCCAGCAGATTGAAGGTCTGGAATACGAAGCCGATTTCCTGGTTGCGGATGCGGGCGAGCTCGTCGTCGTCCATTTCGCTGACCAGGTTGCCGTTGAGGTAGTAGAGGCCGGAGGTGGGCGAATCCAGGCAGCCGATCAGGTTCATCAGCGTGGATTTGCCGGAGCCGGAGGGGCCCATGATGGCCACGTACTCGCCCTTCTTGATTTCGATATCGATGCCGGAAACGGCATGGATTTCCTGGCCGCCCATGACGTAGGTTTTGCGCAAGTCCCAGGTGCGGATCAGGATGCCGTCGCGCTTGAGCTGCTGGCCGCGTTCGAGTTTGTCGGCGAGGGCGGTGGTCACGTGCCTGGCTCCGTTTTGAGTTTGTTGTCGACGACCACGCGGGTCTGATTGCGGATGGTGCGGATCACTTTGTAGCTGCCGGTGATAATCTCGTCGCCGGGGGCGAGTCCGCTGGTGACTTCGATTTCGCTTGATCCGCTGATGCCGGTTTCGACTTTGCGAAATTCGGCGCGGCTGTCGTGGATGACGAAGACTCCTTGCAGTTCCTGGCTGCCGGCACGGGTGGTGGGTGCGTTCGAATCGGCGGAGCGTTCGAGCTCGCGCTGGGTGCGCACGGTGAGGGCCTGGATGGGGATCGAGAGCACGTCGCGGCGGGTGGCGGTGACGATTTTGGCGGTGGCCGAGAGGCCGGGGCGAATGTCGGCCGGCGGGTCGTCGATTGCGATGACAACTTTGAAGTCTTTCGCCTCCTGGCTCGATGTAGTGCTTTGCGAGGCGGCGAGGCCAGAGGAGCGCAGGATCGCCGAGTTGCCGATCTGAATCACTTTCCCGTGGAAAGTGTGGTTGGGCATGGCTTCGATGGTAACTGTTGCGTCCTGGCCGAGCTGCACGCTGACGACGTCAGTCTCGTCGGCATTCACCTCCGCAGTGATCAGCGACATATCGGCGATGGTCATGACGGTGGAGGCGGGCGAGTTCTGGATGCCGGGAACGATGGTCTCGCCCATGCGCACGGGCAGATTCGTCACTACGCCATCGATGGGTGCGACCACGTCGAACTTCGCGAGGACGTCGGCAACCCGCGTCTGGGTGGCTTCGGCCTGGGTGACGCGGCGCTGAAAACTATTGAGTTGGGCCAGGGTCTGGGCGCGCTGGGCTTGTGCCTGCGACAGGCGGGCGGCGCTCTCGCGGACACCGGCTTCGGCGGCATTGAGATTGGCGCGGTATTGTTCGAAATCCTGGCGCGCGATCAACTGGGCTTTGTAGAGTGCTTCGTAGCGCTCGTAGTTGGCGCGGGCGAGCTCGGCGTCGGACTTGCTGTGATCGAGCGTGGCTTGCGCGGTGGCGATGACGTGGTCCTGAGCGTTGAGGCCGGCTTCGGCGGCGCTGGCGTCGGCTACGGACGAGGCGACGGCGGCGCGCTGCGAGTCGAGTTCAGCTTGTGGCTGGATGCGCTCGACGCGGGCGACCACTTGTCCCTTGCGGACGTGGTCGCCTTCCTTGACGAGGAGCTCCGTGATGGGGCCTTGGGCGTTCGCGCCTAAATTGATGTAGTTCTTGGGCTTAATCTCGCCGGAGGCGGTGACGATGGCGGACAGATCGCCGCGCGCGGCAAGGCCGGTTTGGACGGTGACCAGGTCGCGGCGGCTCCAGCGGATGCCTCCGGCGACTCCGCCCGCTAGCAGCAGGGGCAGCGCTATGGCGAGAGTGATTTTCGATGTCCGTGTCACTGCGTTCCTTGTTGGATACGTTGGCGGGGCAGGCCAAGTTCCATCGTAGCGCGCAATCCACTCGCGATACCATAGAAGTTCACCCCATGAAACTGAATAGCTACACCATCACCCAAGGGCGCGACCGTGCGCCGGCGCGCGCTATGTTGAAGGCCATCGGGTTCACCGACGAAGACCTGAAGAAACCCATTATCGGCGTGGCTAACACGTGGATCGAGACTATGCCGTGCAACTACAATTTGCGCGAGCTGGCGGAGCATGTGAAGGCGGGGATTCGCGCGGCGGGCGGCACTCCCATGGAGTACAACACCATCGCGATCAGCGACGGCGTCACCATGGGCACGGAGGGCATGAAGGCGTCGCTGGTGAGCCGGGACCTTATTGCCGATTCGATCGAGTTGGTCGCGCGCGGGCATATGTTCGACGGCGTGGTGGCGCTGGTGGCTTGCGACAAGACCATCCCGGGCGCCGCCATGGCGCTGCTGCGGCTGAACATTCCGGGCGTCATTATGTATGGCGGGACGATTATGCCGGGTCATTACAAAGGTCGCGATCTGACGGTGTTGGATGTATTCGAGGCGGTCGGCGCAAACGCGGCGGGGAAGATGTCGGACGAAGATTTCCTGGCGATCGAAAATCTGGCGTGTCCGGGGGCGGGGGCGTGCGGGGGGCAGTATACGGCTAACACCATGGCTACCGTCATGGAGATGATCGGGCTGTCGCCGATGAATACGGCTTCCGTTCCGCAGGTGGATCCGCGCAAGCATCAAGTTGCGTTCCGCTGCGGCGAGGTGGTGATGGATGCGGTGCGGGCGGGGCGTAAGGCTCGCGATATCGCTACGCGCGAGGCATTTGAGAACGCGATTGCTTCGGTGGCGGCTACCGGCGGGTCGACGAATGCGGTGCTGCATTTGCTCGCCATGGCGCGCGAGGCGCAGGTGGATTTGAAGATCGAGGATTTCCAGACGATTAGTCAGCGGACTCCCCTGCTGGTGGATCTAAAGCCCGGGGGCAAGTACGTGGCTCTGGATGTCGATAACGCAGGCGGCTGGCCGGTGGTGGCGAAGCGCATGGCGGACGGCGGATACGCGCATAAGGACGCTATGACTGTCACCGGCAGAACCTTCGGCGTGGAGGCTTCCGAAGCCAAGGAGACGGCGGGCCAGGATGTGATTCGGGCGCTGGATAATCCGATCAAGAAGACCGGCGGGTTGGTGATCCTGAAAGGCAACTTGGCACCGGAAGGCTGCGTGATTAAAGTCGCGGGGACGAATCGCAAGGTGCACACGGGTCCGGCGCGGGTGTTTAATCGCGAAGAGGACGCTATGGCGGCGGTGACGGGCGGCAAGATCAAGGCGGGCGATGTGCTGGTGATTCGCTACGAGGGTCCTAAGGGCGGTCCTGGGATGCGCGAGATGTTGGGTGTCACCGGCGCGATTATGGGCACCGGGTTGTCAGAAGACGTCGCGCTGCTGACCGACGGGCGCTTCAGTGGGGCGACACGCGGGTTCATGGTGGGGCATGTGGCTCCAGAGGCGGCGGTGGGTGGGCCGATTGCGGCGGTTCAAGAGGGCGACCTTATCACGATCAATGTCGAGAGCAGTTCGATTGAGGTGGCGCTGACTCCTGAACAGATGGCGGAGCGCATGAAGACGTGGTCGGCGCCGGCGCTGAAGTACGAGACCGGAGTGTTTCAGAAGTATGTGAAGTTGGTGGGCTCGGCCGCGCAGGGGGCGGTTACCGGGTGAGGCGCGCATACCTGTTATTCGCTGTAGTTGGCTTACTCCACGCGCAGAATGTGCCGGTGTATAAGGTGGACGCTTCGTGGCCGAAGCAGCCTTTGCCGAACAAATGGATGATGCAGGGCGTTCCGACGATGGTGGTCGACAAGGACGATCACATCTGGGTGATCAGCCGGCCGCGTGACATTACGGCAGATGAATCGGGCGCGGGCAAGACGCCGCCCCGGAACGATTGCTGCATCGCGGCGCCAGCGATTCTGGAATTCGATACGCAGGGCAATCTTTTGAAGAGCTGGGGTGGACCGGAATATGTAAAGGGCTGGCCGGCGCCGGGCGTGGACAAGCCTGGGCCGCAGTCGGAACACGCGATTGTCGTGGATAAAGCGGGAAACGTTTGGTTGTCGGGAGCGGCGCGCGGCGACAGCATTCAAAAATTTACCAGCGATGGGAAGCTGCTTTGGGATTTCGGGCATCGCGGAACGGCGATCACTCCGGAGCAAAGAGCCAAGGCTGCCGCCGGTGCGTCGGGCGCGGAATTACTGGCAGCGTCTCCCCTGAAACAGAACAATCAGCAGACCGATATTTTACCCACTGGCGTTGAGGGCTTCGATCTGGATGAGGACGCGCATGAGCTGTATATCGTGGATGGCCTGCTCAATAAGCGCGTGTTGGTCTTCGACATGGACACAGGCGTGTTCAAACGCGGCTGGGGCGGACATGGCGTTCCGCTCAGTGAAATTAATAACGATCCGGTGCCGGATTATGACTGGGAAGCCGGGGCGTTGCCTGATCAGCAGGAGTTCGCGCCGGCGCTCCACTGCGTGCA
Source organism: Bryobacterales bacterium (assembly GCA_963752205.1). Lineage (GTDB taxonomy): Bacteria > Acidobacteriota > Terriglobia > Bryobacterales > Bryobacteraceae > Palsa-187. The sequence goes on from CAVVZG010000053.1 coordinate 12,285, forward strand.
CATCTCGGTCGACGGCTTGGTCTACGTCTGTGAGCGCGGCAGTAATCGCATTCAGGTTTTCACCAAACAGGGAAAGTTCGTGAGCAGTTTCTTCGTGTATCCGATGTCGCCGGCTCGCGGCAAGAGATGTAATCTCTCACCCGGCGGTTGTGGGAACACTTACAATCTGACCTTCTCGCATGACGCTGGGGAGAAGTTCATCCTGGTGGCCGACGGTAACAACAACAAGGTCTGGATACATGACCGCAAGACCGGGGCGCTGGTGGGTTCAGTGGGTAGTTACGGGACTATGGCGGGGCAGTTCCATGTGATCGATGCGATCGCTATGGATTCTCACGGGAATTTGTACACGGGTGAGGTGGGCTCTGGAAAGCGCGTTCAAAAATTCGTGCTGACGAATGCGGACGGGAAGAGCCGTCCGCGCCCGCACGAATAACTGATCTTAGGTGGGTTCGCCGACGTGCGCGTCGACCATCTTCTTGAGGTCGGGCTTGCCCATGGCGCCGACGCGCTGGTCGACAACCTTGCCGCCTTTGAAAAGCAATAGCGTCGGGATGCCGCGAATCTGATACCGCGAAGCGGTGCCGGGGTTGTCGTCGGTATTCAGCTTGCCGACTTTCACTTTGCCGATGTATTCATCGGCGACGGCGTCTACTGTCGGGGCCATCGCGCGGCAGGGTCCGCACCAGGGCGCCCAGAAGTCGACCAAAACGGGGACTTCGGAATTCAGCACATCCTGATCAAAAGCGTTGTCTGTAAAGTTAAGCGTGTTGTCGCCAGCCATGTTTATTCGGATCTCCCTACCACGCTATATGATGCCGGAAGGGGGCTGCTGGATGCAAGTGATGTCTAGACATCAAAATCTGTACTTGTTATGATGTTTGTATGCGTACGACGCTTACCTTGGAACCCGATGTCGCTCTGAAGCTGAAGCGCAAGATGGCGGAACAGAAGTTAACGCTGAAGGCCGCTGTGAATCAAGCGCTGCGCGTGGGCTTGGCGGCGAGGGACGCGCCGACGCGCGTTCCGTTTAAGGTGATTCCCTGGGATGGCGGTGGCTTCCTGCCGGGCATCGATCCCGACAAACTCGGCCAGTGGGATGACCGGATGGAAGATGAACGGATTATGCGTAAACTCGGGATCCTGTGATCATTCCTGACGTGAACGTTCTGGTTCACGCGTACAACGCAGCGTACGTTCATCACAAGGTGTGTCGAGCCTGGTGGGAGGAGACTCTGTCGCAGCCGCGGCCTGTGGGATTGCCTTGGGTCACCATCCTTGGTTTTATCCGCGTGATGACCACCCCAAGAATCTTGAAGATTCCGATGTATCCGAACGACGCTATCGCGCGCGTGCGAGATTGGCTGGCGGTGCCGGGGGCGCAGATCCTGACACCGGGGGAATTTCACGCGGAGATTTTCTTTCGGCTGATCGAGCAGATGGGGACTGCGGGAGACCTGACCACCGACGCTCACCTGGCGGCGCTGGCGATTGAGTACCGGGGCGAACTGGCGTCGACCGATACCGATTTCGCGAGGTTCCCGGGCCTGCGCTGGTTTAATCCGGTGGCGCGATGAGGCTGCGATAGAGGCGTTGGTAGGCGGCAGCCGAGACGTCCCAGGAGAAGTCCTTCGCCATACCGCGGCGCATGCGCTCAAGCCATAGATCGGGATTTTGCCAAGCGGCGAGTGCTTCATCGATTGCCGCCAGCAACGCCTCGGGCGTATATTCGTCGAATTTGAATCCAGTGGTTTCGTCGATGGTGTCGGCCAGTCCGCCGGTGGCGCGAACGACCGGTACCGTGCCGTAGCGCAGGCTATACATCTGGTTTAAGCCACATGGCTCGTATTGGCTGGGCATCAGAAACATATCGGCGGCCGCTTCGATGCGGTGAGCTAGTTCGTTGTCATAGCCCACGCGGACGGCGAATTTTTCAGGATGCGCTTCGGCCATGCCGCGGAACACTTGTTCATAGCGCGAGTCGCCGGAACCAAGCACGGCCATGGCGAGATCCATTTCCCCCAATTGCGGGGCGATGGCTTCCACTAAATCGAAGCCTTTCTGCGAGGCGAAGCGGGAGACGATGCCGATCAGCGGACGCTTCATTTCGGGCAGAAGCTTTAAGGCCGTGAGCAGCTCGTGTTTTGCCAAGTGCTTTCCGGATAGATCCTGTGCCGAGAAGCGGTTTGTCAGGTGGGGATCGTCCTCCGGATTCCACTCGGTGTAATCTACACCGTTGAGGATTCCGCTGATTTTAGCGGAGCGGGCGCGGAGAACACCGTCGAGGCCGAAGCCGTATTCAGGCGTCTGGATTTCTTGGGCGTAGGTGGGGCTGACGGTGGTGATGGCATCGGCCCACACGATGCCCGCTTTCAAGAAACTCAACTCGCCCCAAAATTCCAGACCCTGCGGGGTGAGAAGCGCCGGGCTCAATCCCAGATCCGCCAGCAGGTAGCCGGGGAAGTTGCCTTGATAACCCAGGTTGTGAATGGTGAACACGCACTTTGCGCCGGCAAAGGCGGGGTCGGCTGCAAGGTAGGTAGCCAGCAATCCGGCGGGCCAATCGTGGGCGTGAAAAATATCCGTGGGAAAGATTGTGCGGGCGATTTCTAACGCGGCCAAATTCAAGGCGGCGAAACGGATGTGGTTGTCGAGATATTCGGCACCCCACTCGTTGTAGATGCCGGCGCGCGCGTAGAGCGGCGGGCAATCGACGAATAGATAACGGACGCCCTCACGCTGTATCTGATAGATGGCGGTGCTGAACGAACGCGGCCCGACGGTGAGCGGCAGGGCGGGCAAAAGGAGTTCGGCGCCGTCGACGGGAACGCTGCCGTAGCGCGGCATGACCACGGCCACTTCTTCTCCGAGTTTCGCAAGCGCGGGGGGCAGGGCTCCCAGGACATCGGCCAGCCCGCCCGTCTTCGCGAAGGGCGCGGCTTCCGACGTCACCATCAGGATTCGCGACATAGCAGGTGTTTCTGAACTTTACCTAAGGCGTTGCGCGGCAGCTTGTCGATGGATTCGAAGCGGCGCGGGATTTTGAAGGATGCTAGCTTTTCGCGGCAACGGGATTCGAGCGGGGCGGGGTCGCCGGCGCCGGCCCTCCACACGATGTAGGCGACGGGGATTTCGCCGCGCACGCGATCGGCTTCGGCGACGACGGCGGCTTCCTCGACCTCGGGCTGCTCCATCAGGAATTCTTCAATCTCGCGGGGATAGATGTTGAAGCCGCCGGAAATGATGAGATCGCTCTTGCGGCCGCTGAGCGTGTAGTAACCGTCAGCGGAGCGCGAGCCGATGTCGCCGGTCCTGAACCAGCCGTCGACGAAGGCGGCCTTGGTGGCTTCCTCGCGCTTCCAATAGCCCGCGAATACGTTGGGGCCTTTGAGCCACAACTCGCCGGTTTCGTCATCGGCGACGGGCTTGCCGTCGGACCCTACGATCTTGACGATAACGCCGGGCAGAGGCATGCCGACGCTTCCGGGGCGTCGCTCACCATCGTAGGGATTCGACAAGTTCATGAGGGTTTCGGTCATGCCGTAGCGTTCGAGGATGGTGTGGCCGAAAAGAATTCGGAACTCTTCGAGAATCTGCGCGGGTAGCGGCGCTGAGCCGCACACGAACAGGCGCATGCCTTGGCCGATCTCGCGGGCCTGTGCTGGAGGCGTGTCGAGCAAGCGCACGTACATCGCGGGGACACCGAAGAACAAGGTGGGGGTGAAATCCAGAAAGTGGGAAAGCGCGGTGGTGTGATCGAAGCGTTCGAGCAGGCGCATGCGGCAACCCGAAAGTAGCCAGCAGTGCAAGCCGTTACCTAGCGCGTGCACGTGGAACAGCGGCGGAGCTAAAAGGAAGCGGTCGTCTGCGGTGATTTTCCAGGCCTGGATCAGGCTGGCGCCGTTCACGGCGAAATTGTTATGTGTGAGCATGGCGCCTTTGGAGACGCCGGTGGTGCCGGAGGTGTAAACCAGCGCGGCGACGTCATCGCCACCTAGCGCAGCCTCCGGGAGCGCGTCACTCGATTGCGCCGATGATTCCGCCAGGAGCCCGGGAATCTCGGCGGCTGTCACCAGCAACTTGGGTTCGGCGTCGCTGAGGATGTGCGACATCTCGCGATCGCGATACAGAATATTGATGGGGACGAAAATCACTCCAAGTTTGATGCAGGCCAGATACAGATCTATAAATTCCACGCAGTTCGCGAGATAAACGCATAGGCGATCGCCTTTCGCCAGGCCGCGTGCGGTGAGGGCGCGAGCCATGCGATTGCTGCGCGCGTCGATTTCACCAAAAGTGTAAACTGACCCGGCCCACTCCAGCGCTTCCTGTTGGGCGCGCTGCGTGAACGTCGAGTCAAACCAGTTGCGAAGGTTCATGCGGCGGCGTACACCGAACGTTCGAAGTCACCGAGCATGCCGACCGCTTGCTTATCGACGAAGGGCAAGAACTGCATCATGATCGCGGCGCAGATCTGGCGCTTGGGGTCGATCCAGTAAAACGTATTCCAGATACCGGCCCATGCGAGACTGCCTGCCGAACGGCCACCAGCGTAAGGTACGGTGTTGATCAAGAATCCTAAGCCCCACTTGTCGATGGCGCCGGGATGAACGTCGACATCGCTCGACAGATCCGGCATCTGGGTTTTGAGCTTGCCCGCGCCCGAATTGCCGATCTGATTTGCCGCCATCATATCTACAGTCTTGGATTGCAGGATCTGCTTGCCGTCGGCCGAGCGGCCGTGGCGCAGAATCATTTGCATGAATTTTACGTAGTCGCCGGCGGTGGAATACAAGCCGCCGCCGCCGTTGAAGTCCGCGGGATCGGCGGGGAGGGTGCGCGGTTCTTCTTTCAGCATGCCGTCGGATTGGCGATCATACTTACTGACGAGCCGGGCGAACTTCTCTGGAGGCAAGAGGAAGCTGGTGTCCTTCATACCCAGCGGCTGCAAAATGTTGCGTTGAAAATATTGTTCGAGTGTGAGGCCGCTGATTTTTTCCACCAGCTTGCCAGTCCAATCGGCGCTGAAGCCGTAGTGCCAGCGCGTGCCCGGCTCGAAAATGAGTGGCGCCATGGGCGCGACGGTGGTGGGACGGAAGGATTTGCCGGTGGCCTTGGTGTACTGCATCATCACGTCGCTCCACTGCGGATAGGCCAGGCCGGAGGTGTGCGTGAGCAGATGCTTCAGCGTGATGGGCGTACGTACAGTGTGCGTCTTGGGCTGCCCGGCTGAGTCGAAGCCATCGATCACTTCTAGCTTGGCCAGGTCTGGGAGGAATTTGGAAGCTGGCTCGTCGAGCGTGATTTTTCCTTGCTCAACCAATTGCATCGCGGCGGCGGAGGTGATGGCCTTGGTCATGGAGGCTATGGCGAAGATTGAGTCCGCAGTTACTTTGACGCCGGAAGCAGCGTCGCGCTTGCCGAAGGCGCCTTGATAGGTGACCTTATCCGCGGTCGCCACCATGGCTGTTACGCACGGAATGCTTCTGCGCTGGATGCCCATGCGGAGCGTGTCGTCGATGCTGGTGCCGCCGCGCAGACCGCGGGCGGAGGCGGCTAGAGCTACGGCAAGCTGTGAGAATTCACGGCGAGTGATGGTGGACATGATCGTTTCCCCATCCCAAAGGGTAACAGGGGAATCGGCCAACGTGGACGTTGGCTGCGGGCCGCAGGCCCGCCCCACTAATCGTTCACGTCGATGTTTTCGACGAAGCAGCTCTGGAAAGCACGGTCGAGAACATCATCGGTGAGCGCCATGGGCAGGCTCTCAAAGTTGATGATGTCGATGGCGTGCATGATCACGTCGCGCGGATGGCAGCGGCGGAAGCGTTTGTCGGCGGACAGGTAGTGCTTTCTGGATGAAGCTGTCGACTACTTCTTCGCTGCATTCCAGTTTCTTCGACCCCGCGAAACGCGTGAAGATGTGGGTGAACTCGGGGCGCTTGGGGCTGCGCAGAAACATTTTGTACTGAATGCGGCGCAGGAAGGCTTCGTCGCCCAATTGATCCGGGCGCAGGTTGGTGGAGAAAATCAGGAACGCCTCGAAGGGCACCGTCATTTTGCCGCCGGCATGGAAGCTCAAGATAGTCGATGTGGCGCTCCATGGGAACGATCCAGCGGTTGAGAATTTCCGCGGGGTTGGCCTTCTGGCGGCCAAAGTCATCGATCAGATAAATGCCGTTGTTGGCCTTGAGCTGGAAGGGCGCGTCGTACACTTTGGAGTGCGGGTTGTAGCTCAGGTCCAGCATATCGAGCGTCAACTCGCCGCCGGTGATAATGAAGGGACGGCGGCACTTGAACCAACGTCCGTCGTACGGCATCTCGGTGGCCAGCGCGGAAATTTCGGATTGCTGATCGTCTATTTTCTGGTGATAGATGGGATCGTAGAGCTGAATAATGTTGCCCTGGCACTCGAGTGCGTACGGCATGAAGATGGGCTCGGTATCGACGCGGAACAAGGACTCGGCCAGGGCGGTTTTGCCGTTCCCGGGCTGTCCGTAGATCAAGAAGGATTTGCTGGCGTTCACCGCCGGCCCGATCTGCGCCAGGACGTCGGCTTCGACCACCAGATGCTTGAAGGCGTCGACCAGCGACTGGGGGTTCAGCCAGTTGTCCGCCAATTTTTGGCGGCGCACTACTTCGGCGTATTGATACAGCGGCACGGGAGCGGGACCTGCGTACTGATTGTTCCCCAGATGTTCGCGCGCCAGATTGCGGCCGGCTTCGGTCAGCGCGAAGATACCCGACATGTTGCCCATGCCCAGGGATTTCCTGACGCCGACGAAGTGCTGGCGCTTCATGGTTTCAAGGAGTTCGTCAATCAGGCTGAACGACAAGCCCAGCAGGCTGCCGATCTCGCGGCCCAGTAATTCGCCGCGAAAATACAGATATTTCAGGACTAATTGCTCGACAATAGCCGGCGGAATCGCCAGCTCCTCCAGAGATTCCGGGACCGGAGGCTGGATGCCGCTGGCGGTGCTTCGTTGATTCGCTTCGATAGGGTCGACGACGGCGCTCACAAGGGTTTCCTCTAGGGTCTATCGGACAGATTCGGTCCGCTCTGTAGGGTACTGGGTTAGACCGGGGGCCGGCCGATGACCCAGTTGGCAAACCGCGTACCGGGGCGATCCACCAGGCGCTCAAAGACATAGCCTACGGCGAAGATAATGAGCGCGCTGAGCACCAGATCGGCGGCGGCCCACACCGGGCGCGGCACGCGGCCATACATGCGCATCATGAACCAGCAGGAGAAGGTGCAGAGGATGAAAAAGTGGGTCACGTACATGGAATAGGCGATGCGTCCGAGGGAGCGCATGGGCGCAGATCCCAGGAAACCATCCCACGCTCCGGAACGCAGGAACCACAACACGGCGAAGGCGCCGAGGACGCCATAGAAGAATTTCTGATCCCACGCGATTGGGTCGGGCATCCAGTGGAACAGCGGCGTGTATTGGAACGATTCCAGCAACCAGGCTCCGGCCAACAGCAGCCAGGTGTAGATGCCGCTTGGTTTGGGCAGAGCCCAGATCAGTCCGCCCAGTAAGAACGAGTAGTAGAAGATGCCGTCTTTGCCGGCCAGGACTCCGATGGTCAGGACGGCGATCGCGTAGTGGATCACTTTGCGCCAGTTGCCTTGCGGCATCAGCGTGTAAAACGAGAAAGTGATCAGGGAGCCGATGAATTCGATCTTCATGGTCCATAGCGGCGGATTGAAACGGTCGGCGCGCAGCAGGATCACGCGATAGGTGGCGTCGCGCAGGGCGTCGGGGAAGGTCGGGACAAAAGCGAAGTAGCTGTTGAGCCAGTCAGAGTGCGAGACGGCGGCGCCCGCGTGATTCAACAGGAGGCCGTACTTCATCATGAAGTAACCGATGAAAACCGACGCGGCGATGGGGATGCTGAGACGGAGGTAGCGTTTTAAGTGCCGGTCGCGGAGAGTCTCCAGGCGGTTGCCGAAATAATACGGCCGCGATAAGACGTATCCGCTGAGCACGAAAAAGATGCAGACGAAATTGCCGTTCCAGAGGATGGAGATGAACGGCATGCGCAGGATTCTTTCGATGGTGCCATCGGTGGCGGGCGAGGTTTGCAGGCCGGGGTAAAGGTAATCGAAGCCCCGCGGGAAGAACGCGACGAAAAAGTGCGCCAGGAAAACGGTGATCGCGGTCAGGCCGCGCAGCCCTTCGGCGGTATTGTCCTTAGAGGCTGCTTTGGGGAGCGCCGTAGCGGATGTCGTAGGTAACGACGCCGGTCCTGCTAGAGTCGGCTGCACACCAAATTTTACGCTTTTTGAAGGTTGTCCGTCACCAGGCGGCCGTCGAACAGGTGGATGGAGCGATCGGCGTAGGTGGCGTAGCGGGGGTCGTGCGTCACCATGCAGATGGTGGCGCCGCCCTGGTGCAGTTCGCGCAGCAGATCCATGACTTGCTTCGCCGTTGGCGGAATCGAGGTTGCCGGTGGGTTCGTCGGCCAGCAGGATCGACGGGATCGCCGGCCAAGCGCGCGCGCCACCGCCACGCGCTGCTGCTGGCCTCCGGAAAGCTGCGACGGGTAGTGCTTCATGCGATGCGCCATCCCTACGCGTTCGAGTGCCGCCTGCACTTTGCGTTTGCGCTCGTCGCCAGGCATGCCGCGATAGGTGAGCGGGAGCTCGACGTTCTCATACACCGTCAGATCGCCAATGAGATTGAAGGCTTGGAAGATGAACCCAATCTCGCGATTGCGGATGCGCGCGCGCTCGGCCAGCTTCAGGCCTTGCACCGGGCGATTGTTGAGGACGTAGGTGCCGTCGGAGGGAGTGTCGAGCAAACCGAGAATCGCCAGCAGCGTCGACTTCCCGCAGCCGGAAGGGCCGGAGATCGAGACGTACTCGCCTTTTTGAATATCCATTTGGATACCGGCCAGTGCGTGGGTTTCCACCTCATCGGTGACGAAAACTTTGGTGACGCTCTCCAGACGAATGAGTGATTCGGGCATGAGAATTTCTTTAGTTCAAGCGCACACGCGCGGTTTGTTCCTGGGCAGCCATGTCGGACAGAATCACGCGGTCACCGGCTTTCAAGCCTTCGGCGATTTCGATGGCGTTTACCGACGCGCGTCCGAAGCGCACAGGCACGCGCTCCGCGCCTTTGCCATCGGGATCGATCTTGAACAAGGTGCCGGGGCTGCCAGGCTGCGCGAACACCGGACGGCCTACATATAGAACGTCTGTGAGGCGTTCGATTTCAATGGTCCCATCGACACTCAGATCCGGCACCGCGCCTTTCGGCAATACACCGTCCAGTTTGCAATCGACGGTTCGCGTTCCGTTCACGATGGACGCGTCAATACGGATGACGTGGGCGCGCACGATGCCGTTGCGGGTATCGATCTGCGCCGACTGGCCGAGCACGATGTCTTTGGCCTGGGTCTCGGGAATCTGCAAACGCGCCATCAGTTTTCGCGGCTGCGCGACTTTCGCCAGCACATCGCCGGGCTTCACGCGCTGTCCTACTTGCAGAGTCATCTCTTGCATGCGGCCGCGGATGCCGGCGCGGATGGTGAGCTCTTCCAGCTGTCTCTTCTTCAGCTTGTAAGTGGCGCGCAGTTTCTCAACCTGCACCTTTTGCGAATCGATCTGCGCCTGCACGGATTCCTTAAAGATATCGAGTTTTTGCTTCTCCATCTGGAAGCGGGCGTCGGCCTGTTCCCACTTGGCGACGGCTAGCCGCATGTTGATTTCCGGTTCAAGCTGCGCTTTGAAAAGCTGCTGTTCTTTATCGCGATTGATGTCGGCCTGCTTGAGCTCGCCCTGCGCGGTCGAGACGGCGGATTGCTGATCGAAGGCCTGGCTTTGCAGTTTGACGCGAAGATCTACCAAGTTCGCTTCGGCTTGCTTGGTCTGCCATTCGTAATCGACAGCGTCCGCTTCCATCTGCGGATTGGTGAGCACCAACAAAACTGTGTTGGGCTTCACATCGTCTCCGGAGCGCGCTAGGATACGGCTGACCTGACTATCGAACTCGGCTTGGAACCAGAGGATGTCTTCCGGAACGAGCGTGCCCAATCCACGAACCTCGCGCACCATGGGACCGCGCTTCACAGTGTCGGGCCAAATGGTGGCGGCTTCGACCACCGGCACCGCGGGCTTCAGCAGGCTGACGCGCCACCCGACCACCGCGACGACTGCCACCAGCAACACCAGGTACAGGACCCGGCGGATCATTTTCTTTTTCGCCACACCTTCGCGCTTAACGTCCATAACACCTAATCGGCATCGCGGCTCACTCGCGTTTCAGCCGCGTGCTTTCAGCCGGCGTGCTTTTAGCATAGATACGAAACAAGCGCCAAAATGTTTCAATATTCTGGCTCGTTACCCCAATCATACTGGAAACGCAGCAGTTAGGAAAGTAGGATTTTTAGCGGGCGTGGAGCCGCTGGGGCCCGTTTTGGGGTGGATTGGAGCGGGAGACCGGATTCGAACCGGCGACATCGACCTTGGCAAGGTCGCACTCTACCAGCTGAGTTACTCCCGCATCCGGCAGACGAACAGGACCCATTGTCGCGCCCCAAACGTGGATTGTCAAATGCGTTTCAGACCCACTGAAACAGGATGTTCATACAATGTTGTTTGTTTTAGGATAAGTCCTATATCTATCTGAATTTAAAAGCTTTAAAAAGTTTTAAGTAATTTATTGCGTTTGGAATTTCTGTGCTATTCTTGAATTCCGCGAAAGACAGTCCGCCGGACCTGAACCACCCCTCGGCGACCGCTGGAGCGCGACGATTCCAGGAAACAGAATCGGTAGGATAGGACACAATTTCCACAGGCTGTGGAAATCGTGTGGGAATTTTGTGTGCCGGAGGACGTATGACGGGGGAAGTGCTCGCATTGGCAAATCCGTGGGAACAAATTAAGGCGCGGCTGACTACAAAGATCAGCGGACGAGCTTACGAAGATTGGGTTACTCGAACGGTGTTCGAAGGGGCGGAGAGCGGGTCCCTGCGAGTTTCGGTGCCAGATCAGGTCACCAAGGAGTGGATGGAACAGGAATACGCCGAGGACATTCGGGAGGCGATCCGCGAATTGAACTTGTCGGTGGAGCGGGTGATCTACACGGCCCGACCCGCCAGCGCCGTTCCGGTAGGTCATTCGCCGGAACCGTTATTTGCGTCGCCCACTAGCCAACTCAACCAAAAATTTCGTTTCGACAACTACGTGGTGGGTTCCTGCAATCAGTTCGCGCACGCGGCGGCGCGCGCGGTGGCCAACAGTCCTTCGCGCAGTTACAATCCGCTGTTTATTTACGGCGGCTCGGGCATGGGGAAGACTCACCTGATGCACGCGATTGGCACGGCGCTTTCCGAACAGTATTCTTCCATGCGCATTGTCTATACTTCGAGCGAGCGCTTCATGAACGAGATGATCGGCTGCATCAAGAGCGATCGCATGCCGGCCTTTCACCGTTATTACCGTTCGGCCGACGTGCTGCTGATCGACGACATCCACATCCTGGCCGGCAAGGAACGCACGCAGGAAGAGTTCTTCCACACTTTCAACGAGCTGCACGAGCACCAGAAGCAGATTGTGGTGTCGAGCGATTCGACACCAAAAGGAACGCCAGGTCTAGTGGAACGTCTACGTTCGCGCTTCGAATGGGGGTTGATGGTGGATATCCAACCGCCGGATCTTGAGACCAAGATGGCGATTCTGGATAAGAAAGCTGAGACCGAGGGCGTGAGCCTGCCCGAGGATGTACGGGTGTACATCGCGACGAAGACCAAATCCAACGTTCGCGAACTGGAAGGCGCGCTGGTGAAACTAGTGGCGTATTCATCGGTGATGGCGACGCCCATCACGCTGGCGATGGCGCAACAGGTGTTGAAATATCTGATCCCGGGACAAGAGAAGCGCATCACCATGGACTCGGTGCTGCGCGCGGTGGCGGATCAGTTCCAATTGCAGCCGGCGCAATTGAAGTTGAAGACCAACACGCAGAAAATCGCCTACCCGCGGCAGATCGCGATGTACCTGATCAAAGAGCTGACGCACTCGTCATTGCCTGAGATCGGACGCATGTTTGGAGGCAAGCACCATACGACTGTGTTGCATTCGATTCACAAAATCGACGCTCTGCGCCAGAAAGACGCCGATTTGAACAGGCTCATCCACAACGTAATCGACGCCATCCATTGAGGTTATTTGACTTATCCTCAAACCGCCTTTGCGCCTGGTTGTGGACTCCTGAGGAACAAATCGACCAGGCCCGATCATGCTACAAAATCTACCCAGGAACCCACACTTTGTGATGACTTTAACCCCACGATCTTGCTATAATTTAGGGAGAAATCAACGTTTCAACAGCCCCTATGAATCCGGTTCTCTTTCAAGTCTATTTGAGAGAGAAATCTAGAGAGAAGAATCGCGAAGGAACCGTGCATGGAATTCACCGTCAGCAGGGCCGATCTAGTGCGGGAATTGAACCTCTCGCAAGGCGTAGTTGAGAAGAAAACCACCATTCCCATTTTGTCGAATGTGTTGGTCGAGGCCGACGGAGATCGCATTCTTCTCACGGCTACGGATTTGGAATTGGGTATTCGCTGTTCCTGCGCCGCGCGGGTGAAGAAGTCCGGCGCGGGCACGATACCGGCGCGCCGCCTGCTCGATTACGTGCGCTTGCTGCCGGATTCCGATGTGCAGGTGAAGGTCGGCGACAACCACTGGGCGAATCTGGTGTGCGGGCGCTCAAAGACGCGTATCGCCGGAATGTCGCGCGATAGCTTTCCGGAACTACCGGAGATGCCGGAGATGCTGGCGGAGATTCCGATCGGCGTCCTGGGCGCCATGATCGCGAAGACGGTGTTTGCGATTTCGAGTGAAGAATCACGCTTCACGTTGAATGGTGCGCTCCTGGTGCTACGCAAGGGCGGCATCGTGATGGTGGCCACGGACGGGCATCGTTTGGCGATGGTCGAGAGCTCTGGCGAGCTGCCTGGTGTGAACGCGGCGTTTCGCGCGCTGCTGCCGCGCAAGGCGATGTTGGAGCTGCAAAAGCTGGCGAGCGATTCTACTCCTGACGCCATCGTGCAGTTTTCCGGTGATGAGAATCATTTGTTCTTCAAACTTGGCGACCGTTTGCTATTGAGCCGCAAACTTACCGGGAACTTTCCGGATTATGAGCGCGTGTTGCCGAAGGATCAGCCCAACTCAGTCACTCTGCAGCGCGAAGAATTTCGAGCGGCGATTGAACGCGTCGCCCAGTTCTCCGACGAACGTTCGCGCGCGATTCGCGTGCGCGTAGGCGATGGTGAAGTGAAAGTACATTCCTCGGTTTCTGAAACCGGAGAGAGCGAAGAAAGTATTCCTGCCGAATACAACGGGACGCCGGTGGAGATTGGATTCAACGCGCAGTACCTGATCGATTTCCTGCGCGTGGTGCAGACAGATCAGGTCAGTTTCTGGTTTAAAGATCCACACAGTGCCGGCGAACTGCGGCCGGGCGGCGACAAGGCGGACACGTATCGTTACGTGATCATGCCGATGAGAATTTGATCAGCAACAAACTATGTCAAGCAAAGTTACTGCGATAGATCCCAACGTTTACGATTCCACCAGCATTAAAGTGCTGGAGGGCCTCGAGGCCGTGCGCCTGCGGCCCGCTATGTACATTGGGTCGACCGGCGAAGCCGGGCTGCATCACCTGGTCTACGAAGTGGTCGACAACTCGGTCGACGAGGCTTTGGCGGGTTATGCGAACGAAGTGAACGTCACCATTCACGAAGACGATTCGGTGACGGTGGTCGATAACGGCCGCGGGATTCCTGTCGATCTCCACGAAGACGAAGGTGTATCGGCGGCGCAGGTCGTCATGACTAAGTTGCACGCCGGTGGCAAGTTCGATTCGAATTCCTACAAAGTGTCGGGCGGACTGCACGGCGTGGGCGTGAGCTGCGTGAATGCGCTTTCGGAATTGCTGAAGCTTGAAATCTGGCGTCCGGCGAAGGGCGAGACCGCGTCGTCGACGTGGGAGCAGGAGTATGCCAAGGGCGCTCCCAAAGCTCCTCTTGCGAAGACTGGCAAAGCGGGACGGAAGACCGGGACTAAGATCACTTTCAAGCCAGATTCGTCCATTATGGACGCGACCAAGTTCAACTTCGACACGCTCGCCACGCGGCTGCGCGAGTTGGCGTTTTTGAACAAAGGCCTTAAGATTACACTGACCGATGAGCGCGAGGAACCCGCGCGCGTTTCTGAATTCCAATTCATCGGCGGCATTGCGGAGTTCATCAAGCATCTGAATAAGGGCAAGAGCGTGCTTCATGAGAAGCCAATTTTCATTGAGGGCGAGCGCGATTTGCCGAACGGCACGCTGACCATGGAAGTGGCCCTACAGTACAACGATTCCTACAGCGAAACGGTGTTCAGCTTCGCCAATAACATCAACACTGTCGATGGCGGCTCGCACCTGAGCGGCTTCCGTAGCGCGCTGACCCGCACCATTAACGCGGCGGGGCAGGCGGCTGGCTTGTTCAAGGACGTCAAAGAGAATCTCACCGGCGACGACGTACGCGAAGGCCTCACCGCGGTGATCAGCGTGAAGCTGCCGCAGCCGCAGTTCGAAGGGCAGACCAAGGGCAAGCTCAATTCCGATATTCAAGGCTACGTGGTCCAGCTCATCAACGAAAAGCTGGGTGAGTTCTTCGACAAGAATCCGTCGGTGATGAAGAAGATCGTGTCGAAGGCGATCGATGCGGCGCGTGCCCGCGAAGCGGCACGTAAAGCTCGCGATCTAACGCGGCGCAAAGGCGCGCTCGATTCCGGCGGCCTGCCCGGAAAGCTTTCCGATTGCCAGGAGCGCGATCCGGATCGTTGTGAGTTGTTTTTAGTCGAGGGTGAGTCGGCCGGCGGCACCGCTAAGGGCGGGCGAGACCGGCGCTATCAGGCGATTCTGCCGCTGCGCGGCAAGATCCTGAACGTCGAGAAAGCCCGTTATGACAAGATGCTGGGCCACGAAGAAATTCGCGCCATGATCACGGCCATCGGAGCCGGCATCGGCAAAGACGATTTCGACCCTACCAAGATCCGCTACGGCAAGATCATCATCATGACCGACGCGGATGTCGACGGTTCGCACATCCGCACGCTGCTGCTGACGTTCTTCTTCCGCCACATGACGGAGCTGATCAAGCGCGGCAATATATTCGTCGCGCAACCGCCGCTCTACCGCATCAAGAAAGGCAAGAGCGAGAAGTACATCAAGGACGACAAGGAATTTACACGCGAGATTCTGCGCCGCGCGACGGAGAACCTGAAAGTCGAAGTAGGCGTGGGCGGCAAGACGATTCTCGAAGGCACCGAACTACGCAATTACTTGATGTCGCTCGATGAGTTGCAACTGGCCTGGCGCCGCATGGAGCGCCGCCTACGCGACCCGCGCGTCATAGAGGTCATTCGCGGACCCCGGACTGGCCCTTGACACCAAAGCCGATTTCGCCGAGAAAGGAA
>CAVVZG010000054.1:0-12215 GCA_963752205.1 Bryobacterales bacterium
CATATGCCGGAGGACAAGCAGGTTACTTTCTTTGCGAAAGTCGGACCGCTGGAGGTGAAGTGCAAGTTCACTCTGCGGGACATGATGTATCGCGGCAATCTGGAGCTTTGATCGTCAGACTTGCAGGATGTCGCCATCGCGCGCGACTATCTCGTACAAAACCGGATTGACGAAAAAGCCAAGCAGCAGGCGCGAGATCAGGCCGGCTACTACTACGATCGCGAAGGGCTTCTGGGTGTCGCTGCCGACGCCTGTTGCCAGGGCGGCGGGGAGCAGGCCTAGGCACGCAACCAGGGCCGTCATCATGATGGGGCGCAGGCGCAGCAGCGAGGCTTGCAGCGTTGCTTCGCGAATGCTGAGGCCTTCGTTGCGAAGCTTGTTGATATAGCTCACTAGAATGACGGCGGTTTCTACGGAGACTCCGAGGAGCGCGAGCAATCCGAGAACGCTCGACACGCTAAAGGGGGTGTGGGTGAGTTTCAAAGCCACGAGCGCGCCGACGGGTTCGGTGAGAATGACGCCTAGCGCTATGGTGATGGGGAATTTGAAATTGCCGTAGAGCGCGAACAGGATCATGAAGATCAGCAGGACGGCTAGCGGGCCGATGATTACGAATTGCGAGCGGGCTTCGACGAGTTCGCTGTATTCGCCGCCCCAATCCAAGTGATAGCCCTCGGGGAGTTGCACGGCCTTGCTCACGGCGGCTTGGCCGGCGTTGACTATGCCTTCTAGGTCGCGCCCCACCACGGAGAATTGGATTCCGATGTAACGGGAGTTGTTTTCGCGATAGATAAAAGAAGCGCCGCTGGTTTGGCGGATGGTGGCTAGCTCTGACAATGGAATTTGCTGGCCGGCGGGTGCGGGCACGAGAAGGTTGCCGATCTCGCGGGCGCCGGTGCGGAACTGGGGCTCCATGCGGACTACTAAGTCGAACAGCTTTTCGCCTTGGATTACTTGGGTGGCGGTCTGGCCGCCAATGGCGGCTTGCACTACGGTTCCTACATCGTCGACGTTGATGCCGTAGCGGGCGATTTTGGGGCGGTCGGGCTCGATGGTCAGGCTGGGCTGGCCGAGCTCGCGCACTACGGTGAGGTCGCTGAAGCCGGCGGTGCGGTCGAGAACGCGCTTGATCTCGACGGCTTTGGTTTCGAGGACGTTGAGGTCGGGGCCGAAGATCTTGACGGCTAGAGCGCTTTTCAATCCGGTAAGGGCTTCGTCGACGGCGTCTTCGGCGGGCTGGGTGTAGTTGAAGATCACACCGGGGTACGCGGCGAGCTTCTTGCCGAGGTCTTCGATCAACTCTGCTTTAGTGTGGATGGAGGTTTGCTGCCAGGTTTTGTCAGTGTAGGGGCGCAGGCCGACGTAGAATTCGCAGTTGAAGAAGCCCGTGGGATCGGTGCCGTCGTCGGGGCGTCCCAGTTCCGATCCGACTTGGGTCACTTGCGGGTAGGCCTTGAGGACGTCGCGGATTTTGGGCGCGAACTTATCGGCTTCTTCGAAGGAAATGGTGTAGGGCATGGTGGCGCGGACCCACAAGGCGCCTTCGTCGAGGTGGGGGAGGAACTCGCCACCGATTTGGGGGACGAGCAGAAGCGCGGCGCCGAAAATCAGGACGGCGATGATCAGTGTGAGAGCCGGGTGGCGCAGGCAGCCGCCTAGCAGCTTTCCGTAGAAATTGCGAATCCAATCGAAGACGCGATTGGGCTTGTCTTTGACGCCTTTCAGGAAGGTTGCGGCGAGAACCGGGACCAGAGTGAGAGTGAGAATCAGGGAGCCGATCAGGGCAAAGGCCATGGTATTGGCCATGGGGCGGAAGAGCTGGCCGGCGGGGCCGGTTAGGGCGTAGATGGGGAGGTAGCCGGCGATGATCACGGCGACTGAGTAGAAGATGGGGCGGTCAACGTCGCGGGCGGCGGCCATGATGACATCGCGCAGGTTGAATTCGGCGCCGTGGCGGGCGCCTAGTTCGCGGTAGATGTTCTCCACCATGACGATGGTGCCGTCGACGATGATGCCGAAATCGATGGCTCCGATGGAGAGCAGGTTGGCGGCGTCGCCGCGGGCGTGCAGGAAGATGAAGGCGAAGAGCAGAGCCAGGGGGACGGTTAAAGCTGTGATGAGGGCGGCGCGAACGCTGCCTAGGAAGAAGATCAGGACAACCAACACCAGCAGCATGCCGCGCATTAGGTTCCCTTCGACGGTGTCGGTGGTGACGCGCACGAGGTCGCTGCGATCGTAGTAGGGGTGGACTTTTACGTCCGGGGGCAGAACGGAGCGGTTGATCTCATCGGTTTTCTTTTCGACGTCGCGGAGGACGTTTTGGGTTTGCTCGCCGCGGCGCATGAGGATGACGCCTTCCACGGCGTCGTCGTTCTTTTCGAATCCGAAGATGCCAAGGCGGGGGGCGTGGCCGATCTCGACATGACCGATGTCTTTGACGCGCACGGGGGCGCCGTTGGCGCTGCCGACGACTACTTCACCGATATCTTCCGTGGAACGCAGCAGGCCGATGCCGCGAACGTAGTTGAATTGCTGGCCTATGGAATAAAAACCGCCGCCGGTGTTGGAGTTATTCGCGGAGATGGCGGTGACGACTTGCGCTACTGGAATATGAAAGTTCAAAAGACGCGCGGGGTCGAGCAGCACTTGATACTGCATGGTGGTGCCGCCGAAGCCCGAATCGTCGGCGACGCCCCGAACACTGCGGTAGGCGCGCTCGATGACCCAGTCTTCGAAAGTTTTTAGTTCTTGCGGGCGTGCGGTCCGGACTTTCGAGGACATAGCGGTAAACCAGTCCGCTGGGGCTGAAGAACGGCGCCATGCTGGGAGTGACGCCATTGGGGAGCGAGGCATCGCTGATGCGCTGGAACGCTAACTGGCGCGCGAAGTAGCCATCGGTTCCTTCGTCGAAAGTCAGGATGACGTCGGAGAGACCGTAGAGCGAGATGGAGCGCATCACGTGCAGGTTGGCGGTGCCGTTCATCGCCAATTCCAAGGGGAGCGTGGTTAGGCGCTCGACTTCTTCGGCGGCGTGGCCGGGCCACTGGGTGATGAGCTCGACCATGGGAGGCGAGAGGTCGGGATAGGCGTCGACGGGCATGCGCTGAAAGGAAAAGGTGCCAGCGACGATCAGCAAGGCGACCAGGATCAGTATCAAGAACCGCTGGCGTAAGGCGAATTGGACTATCTGATCGATCATGGGTTCTCGGGGGCGCTCAATGCTGCAGGGAGTTTTGGAACTGAACGAACACGCTGCCGTCTCCTACGACGCGTTCTCCTTCTTTTAGTCCGCTGGTGATCTGGGTGCGGCCGTCGGACGATTCGCCGATGGTTACCAGGCGGCGGGCGAACTGGGTGGCTCCGGTTTGGAGGTAGAGGAAGGGCTGATTTTCGGTATCGCGCAGGACGGCGGCGTCGGGCACCAGGATGGCGTTGCCGATGGCTCCGGCGCGCACGGTGGCGGTGACATACATGTCCTTCTTTAATTTATGAGCCGGATTTTCGGTCACGATGCGCTCTTGCAGGGTGCGGGTGGTGGGATCGAGCGCTGGTGCGATGTAGGAGATGCGTCCGCGGAAGACTTCTGGATAGGCGTCGGTGGTGATGTCGGCGGGGTCGCCGATGTGCACGCTGCCTAGGTCGCTTTGATAGACGTTGACGAGGACCCAGACGGTGCCGGTGTCGGAAATGGTGAAGCATTGGGTCATGCCGGCTTGCAGCAGTTGGCCGGGGCCAACCAGGCGCTCGACGATCTCTCCTTTTACGGGGGCTAGCAAGGGGACCAGTAGGGTGGCGGAGGCTTTCACGGTGGTTTCGGGGTCGGACACGCCCAGGGCGCGGAGGACGTCGGTGTTGGATTCGACGTCGGCTTGGGCTTGGGCGCGGTCGGATTCAGCTTGCTGGACGTCGCGTTCGGCGATGGCTTTGTGCTCGAACAGGTCTTGCGCACGTTTATAGTTTTTGTCGGCGAGCGCGAAGGCGTCTTTGGCTTTGAGGTAGGCGGAGCGGGCTTGCGAGTAATCCGGGCTGTTGATGTTGAGGAGCGGTTGTCCGGCGCGCACCATGTCTCCGGGCATCACCAGGATTTCGCGCACGGGGCCACCGGCGGCAGAGAAGACGGGGGTGGTGGCGAGGGCGTTGTAGGCTACCGATCCGGTGAATCGTAAGACTCGCGGCAGGGTTCCGCGGATGGCGGGGGCGATTTGCAGGTGGGCAATCTGGTCGGCGGGGAGCGTGAACAGGTTGGCGGTGTCGGCTTTGGTTTCTCCCGTGGTGAAGGAGGTCATTTGCGATTCGCTTTGTGTGGTGCGCGAGGCGCAGGCTGCGAGAAACAGGATCGCGGAAATCGCAAGGAGCTGCGGGGTTCTCATGGGAGGCTCCTGGTACCGACGGCTTCGCGTAACTGCTCTAACGCGACCATGTAGGCGGCGAGCGCCTGGCGGTAGGCGAGCTGGTTGGCGCGATAGCTACGTTCGGCGTCCAGGAAATCGAGCAGGCTGGAGGCGCCGCGCTGGTAGGCGTACTGGCTGATGTCGCGGGATTGGGTGGTCTGATCCAAATAACCGGACCGATATAAAGTAATGATCTGATCGTTGGTGTGGACGCCTTCGTAGGCGCTAAGTACGTCCGACATCACTTGCTCGTTGGCCTCGGCGGCCAGTTCCTGGGATTGCGTGATGGCGGCGCGGGTGCGGGCGATTTCGCCTTGGTTGCGATCGAAGACGGGAATTTGCATGTTGAAGAAGAAAGCTCCGGAATTAATGTCGGCGACGTGCGAGTAGTTAAAGCTGACGTCTAGGTCGCGCTTGCCGTTGGCGTGGGCCAGCGACTCCTGACTGCGGGCGGCGATGATGCCTTGGCGGGCGGCTGCCAAGTCGGGACGGGAATTTACGGCAAGCATCTTAAGGGCGTCGAGATCGCCGTGGACAGGTTGATAGTCGAGGGTTCCATCGACGTCGTAATTTTCCGCGACCGATTCGAATCCCACCAACTGGCGTAGGGCGGCTAGCGCCTGAACTCGTGACAGCTTGGCGGAGGACACGTCGGTTTGGAATTGCAGTAATTGCAGTTTGATCTTGATGGCGTCGCCTTCGGCGAGGGCGCCGTCTTTGACTTGGATCTCGCTCAGGTCCACGGTTTGCTGGAAGCTGGCTAGGTCCTGCTGGGCTAGGTCGATCATGGACTCCGCTAAGAGCACGGCTACGAATTGCTGGGAGACGTTGAAGGTGAGGGTCCGCTGGTTGTCGGTCACTTGCGAGCGCGTTACGGTAGTTTGGTCCTGGGCGGCTTGCAAGCGGTGCTGGCGCTTCTGGCCGCGCTCGAAGGTGTAGCCTACGCCCAGGTCGAATTGCGCGCTGTTGCTGATGTAATTCAGATTGAATTGGTTCAGGTTGAAGAGCGGGAGGAACTGGGAGTCCCAAGAAATGGTGGGGTTGGGCCGTAGGTTGGCGGTAATTTCCTGGGCCTGATTTTGCGCGACGGTGGTGCGGGCCGCTTCGAGCGCATGGTTGTGCGCGAGTGCGAACTGGATGGCCTGCTCGAGCGTAATGCGTACGGGCTGTTGCTGCGCGGGCGCGGCGCGAACGAGAAAGAGAAACAAGATCCAGGGCGTGGACAGTCGTTTCATAGTCTCCTATAAACAGAAACTCACTGAACTCAAAAAAATTGAAGACCTTCTTGCGCATGCAAGAAGGACCGGGGACGTTGAGGAAGAGACTAGGCGGGCGGTGCGCGGGAATGGCCCAGGGCCACCAGGGTTTCGCGGTAGCCGGAGCGTTTTTGAATGGCAATGTGCCATTCGGAGGCGACCGGGGCCAGTACGCCCAAGGCCTGCGCCGGATTGGCCCACGCCAAGTGGGCGAAGTGGCAGAAGGCGCAGCAATGGTTGAGGTGATCTGTCGAGTGATGGGCGGAAAGCGGCAGCGCCTGCAGCGAGAGCGTGGCTACGATCAGCAGCAGGATCGCAAGCGACTTTAGGCTAGGGCGGCGAAATTCCACAAGCGCTTGCATTATACCGCGATCCGTGGCGGCTACCGGGTTCGCGCGGGCTGGCGCCCCCTAGTGAAGCGCCAGCTTCTGGACCCGCAGATTGCCGATCTCTCCCACATACAGCGTGTTTTCGTTGCGGCAATCGATGGCATTCACGGTCCCGAATTCCTTCGGCAACTTCCCTGCCCTGCCGAACTTGCCGGTCATGGTTCCGTCCAGGTGCATTTTGTAGATCTCACCGTCGCGGTCAATGTCGTTGGGCGGGTTGGAATTGGAGACGTAAAGGACTGGGCTTGCTCCCTTGGTCATGCACAGCGCCTGTGCATTGCCGACACCGGTGAAGGCCGTCTTGAAGTTGCCGTCGTTGTCGAAAACTTGCACGCGCTTATTTCCGCCGTCGGCGGCGTAGACATTGCCTTGAGCGTCGACGGCGATGCTGCGGACGTTGGCGAACTCTCCGGGCGCGGTTCCCTTCTTACCCCAGGACTTCACAAACCTGCCCTCTTTATCGAACTTGGCGATGCGGGCGTTGGCGAGGCCGTCGGCGACGAAGATGTTTCCGGCTGCGTCCCAGGCGACGTCGGTGGGGCGGTCAAACAGGTCTGTCGGCTGGCCCGCGCCGTCGCCCGCTGCCGGGGGACGCGCTGGGACGGGAACGGATTCGGCTTTGCGGCCCAGCAGCATCGCGAGACGGCCTTGCGGATCGAACTTGATCACCATGTTGGTCATTTGATCTACGACCCAGATGTTGTCATTGGGATCGATGCGGACCTGGGAGGCGAACATAAAGCCGTAGGAGTTCTTGCCGATCTCGCGGACGAAGGCGCCGTTGCGGTCGAACTCGAAGAGCCGCGAGCCGCCGTGGGCGAAGGGGCGCGCGGTGCCGATTGAGATGGTGGGATGGCCGGTGCGCGTGTAGACGAAAATATTGCCGCGCGAATTGGTCGCTACGCCGGCTACTTCACCGAGATAGAGTCCGGCCGGTAGCTGCAGAGCGTTGGGCACGGAATCGAATTTGATTTCAGGGACGTCCTTCTGCGCGTACGCGGGGGCTACGGCGATCAGGGCCGCGGCCAGCAGAGTTGGCATTAGAGGTTTCATGGATGCTCCTATCGCGCGGCAGCGGCGGAAATCTTGGGCTTCGCCGCTGTGGGCTGCAAGATGAGTTTCTGCACACGCCAGGATTCGATTTCGCCCGCGATGATTTCGTTGGGATTGCGGCAATCCATGGTGTGGACTACCTGGAAGCCGGGAGCCAGTTTGGCGGCGTGGCCAAACTTGCCGAGCACCGTGCCGTCGAGCTCGGTCTTGTAGATCTCGCCGGTGATGTCCCACGATCCCGGCATGTTCCCGTTCGGGTTTGAATTCGACAGGAATGCGTATTGGTGGGGGCCGGGCGAGATGCAAAGGGTCCAGCCGACGCCCAGATTGGTGATTTCGCGCATGGGCTTTAGGTTGTTGTCGAGTACCTGATAGCGGAAATTGGAGCGGTCCGCGACCCACACGTTACCTTGGGCGTCAACTTGCAGGCCGTGCGGCAGGTTGAATTGTCCCAAAGCGGTGCCCGCCTTTTCGCTGCCGGCCTGCGCGAGGAAGCGGCCGTTCTTGTCGTATTTCACGACGCGGTTGTTGCAGTAGCCGTCGGAAACGAAGATGTTGCCTTGCGGGTCCCAGGCGACATCGGTCGGGCGGCAGAAAATATATTTCTGCGCCGGTTGATTCGGGCCCGCGGGCGCGGCTTGCGCGCCGTCGACAGCGGGCGGCCGGCGGCCGAGCACCATCAGCACTTTTCCGTCGGGGCTGAACTTGGTGACCATGTTGGTGCCTTCGTCGACGGTCCAAATGTTGTCGTCCTTATCGACGCGCACCGAGTGGGCGAATTCAAAGCCGTAATAGCCGCTGCCGATTTCCTTGACGAAGTTGCCGGCTTGGTCGAATTCAAACAAGCGGGTGTTGGCGCTGCGGTGATAGACGAAGATGTGGCCCTTGGAATTAGTGGCGACCGCGACGGACTCGCCCAGATATTCGCCCGGGGGCAGCTTCAATAAATTCGGCGCCGAGGTATAGGGGATGTCGGGCACATTTTCGATGGTCGCCTTGCGCTGCGCAAACACGGGCGCGGCGGCTAACACAGCCAGAGCCACTTTCAGAATTCGATGCATAGAAGTCTCCTGGAACTCTCCCATCGAGTCTATATCAGGAGCGGGGCGCTGCAACGGTAGCGTTGTCGTAATTTGTCTAACATTTTTCCTTGACCAATACGACCGGTCGTGCTATTCTCCCTGCATGGGAAATCTAGCATCCACGCGTGAGCGGATTCTCGACCAGGGTCTCGCGCTGATGAGCCAGGCCGGGGTTGAAGGTGTCACGCTCGGCGTGCTGGCCGATCAAGTAGGGATGTCAAAAAGCGGGCTGTTCGCGCACTTTCGATCGAAAGAGGAAGTGCAGATTCGTTTGCTGGAACATACAGGCGCGGTGGGGGCGGAGCACATTATCGCGCCCTCCATGAAGGAATCGGCGGGACTTCCCCGCCTCAAGGCGCTGGTGAAACATTGGTTTGGCTGGGCTCCTCGCGCGGGGTTGCCGGGTGGGTGTCCGGTGGCCGCCGGGCTGTTTGAGTTTGACGACGTGGAAGGCCCGGTGCGCGACAAGATTCTGGAGATGGAAGCGCAGTGGCGGGGTCTGCTGACGCAAACCGTCGCGGAAGCGAGTTCGCTGGGGCATCTGCGGAGCGATGTGGACGCCGCCCAATTCGTGTTTGAATTGTGCGGCATTTATTTGAGTCATCACGCGGCGCAGCGTTTTCTGAAATCACCAGACGCGGATCGGCGTGCGCAAACGGCGTTCGCGGCGCTGCTGGAACGAGCCGCGCCGGTTAAACGCAAGAAAAAGTAAATCTAATCTTCTGCAAGTGGCGAGTGAGGGCGTTACGAAAAACGTCGTGGGTGAGGTGTGTCCGTTCATATCACAAAGGAGAAGGCATTATGAAGCGAAGAGATTTTGGCAAACAGATGGCGGCAGCGGGGTTGGCTTCCGCGGTGCTGGGGACAAATAAGAGTCTGGCGGACGACAAGCAGATTCAGGTAGGGATGCTGCTGTACCCGCAGTTAACACTGCTCGACCTGATTGGGCCGCAGACGGTGTTGTCCGCCCACGCGAAGATTCACTTAGTTTGGAAGACGCGAGACATGATCCAGACGGACACAGGCATCGGGATTCAGCCGAACGCAACTCTGGACGAGTGTCCGAGGGACTTGGATGTGCTGTTCGTGCCGGGCGGCCCGGGAATGATTCCGGTAATGAAGGATGCGGAAGTACTCGCGTTCCTGGCCGATCGGGGGGCCAGGGCGAAGTATGTCACATCCGTCTGCACGGGATCGATCGTCCTGGGGGCGGCAGGGTTGCTGCGCGGCTACAAGGCAAGCTCGCATTGGGCTTTTACGGAATTGCTGCCGCTATTCGGAGCGGAAATCGCGGACGGGCGCGTGGTTACCGATCGCAACCGGATTACGGGAGGCGGCGTCACCGCTGGAATCGATTTCGGGCTGGTGCTGCTGTCGAAACTGCGCGGAGACGATGCCGCGAAGATCACGCAACTTGCCATGGAATATGATCCTCAGCCGCCTTTCCAAGCGGGATCGCCGAGGGGCGCCGGGGCGGCTTTGACTCAACAACTGTTGGCGTCGCTGGAGCCGGCCAATAGGGCAACGCGCCAGATCGCAGCGGGAGAAGGCAGATGAAAAAAGTAATTGCCCTTGTGTTGTTAGCCGCGGGTGCGATTGTCGCGCAGCATTATTCGGGTGCGGGGGAGCTGGTTCTGCCGGACTATCGGAAGTGGGTTTACTTGGGGTCGGGCGTGGGGATGTCCTACACCGAGACCAACCACGAGAATCCGCCCTTCACGAACGTGTTTGCCGAACCCTCTGCTTACGACAAGTTCATGAAGACGGGCATTTGGCCGGATAAAACGGTTTTGATCGCGGAAATGCGTGAATCGGCGACGAACGTATCGATCAACAAAAGCGGTCGGGTGCAGACGGCGAGGGTGCTGGCGGTGGAGGCAGAAGTAAAGGACGCGGGCAAGGGCGGATGGGCGTTCTTCGGATTTGAAAATGGCGCGCAGACGGGCAAGCTGTTTCCGAAAGCGGCGGCTTGCTACAGTTGCCACGAAGAACACGCGGCTACCGATAACACTTTCGTGCAGTTCTATCCCACCCTGATCGAAACCGCGAAACGGCACGGAACTTACAAAGAGAGGTAGTCATGAGAACCGCCAATTTCGAGACGCCGATTCAATGGATCATGCCGGTGGTGATCGCGCTGATCTTTATACTGCTGGTTTCGCTGATCAAGGAGCCGGCGCGCCAGAAAATCATGGCGGTGATGATCGCCGGGGCGGGCGCCGCCTATTTGAGCGGAGGCGGCTTTGGACTATGGGAGATGGCTTTCTGCGCTGTGTTGGCAGTGTGCGCGTATCAGGGTTTGCGTTCCTACCGTTTTATAGGTATCGGCTGGTTGCTGCACACAGGTTGGGATGTTCTGCATCATCTATATGGCAACCCGCTGCTGCCGTTTAGTCTCACGTCGTCTTTGGGCTGCGCGATTTGCGATCCGGTGATTGCGGCCTGGTGCTTCGCGGGCGCACCCACGTTGTGGGCCAGGATGCGGACGCCGCAAACTACTTGAAGTGCTGCACGTCCTTTTCGTTTTCTTCGCAGAAGAACTCGAATAGATCCGTGTCGAGCAGGATGGTCTGGTTTATTTTGACGGTCCACGGCCTGGTGTAGGCTTTGGCATCGTCGACGGTGATCTCGAGTTCCAAGTGCCCGTAGTTGGGACGCCGGATGCGCTCGGTGATTTTCGCAGAGCCGGTGAAGACAGCGCCACGGAAATCCAACCAGCCGTTTTCCGGGAAAGATTTGGTCTCAACAACCAAGGTGTCGCCGGCCCATTTTCCGGTCGAGTAGCCGTACCACCAGGGCTGCGGATCTACGGGCAGCGGCCGTCCATCCGTGAAAATCTGGCGGAAGATGCCGTCTTTCTCGTTCAGAATGGCCAGCAGTTCAGGGGTCTGCATGATTCGGCGCGGGTAGGGATGGGTATCCAACTGCACGATCCCGATGGGCTTGCAGTGGGCGTCGGGATTGCCGCGGCCGAAGTCGGCCATGCGCGCTTTGACGAGTTCCGCGGCCCAAGGCTGATAGGGCAGGCCTTCCTTCATGCCCCAACCGATGTCCATGAACTGCGCAGGCAGGGGGAGAAACTCATCCTTCGTGCCGGGCGGACACTCCCCGGTGCAGGGCGGATTTCCCCACACGCCGCTGAAATCCGGCTTGCCATTCGCCAGGCGCGGAGCGGGGGCGTTCAGATTCGGCTTGCCATCGCGCGTTTTGGGAACCCGCGCCGTCGGATACTTGTCCCACTGCGCGAGCAAACTCACGGGAAGAAATCCCAGCAGCACCGTAATCGCAATCGTCGTCCGCATTGGCTTTTCGATCCGATTATACAAGGCCGAACGAAAATGCCGCGGATGTCAGGGACGTAAGAATGATACTGTAGTGCTCTATCAGGAGGTCACTTTGAAGATTGCATTGATGGGAGCGAGCGGATTCATCGGGTCCAAGCTGCTCCAGGAGGCTTTGCATCGCGGCCATGTGGTGACGGCGATCTCGCGGGCGCCGGAGAAGCTGCCGGCACACGCGAACATGCGCCCGGCTAAGGCGGATGTCCGCGACGTGGTGGCGTTAACGGAATTGTTTCGCGGGCAGGACGCGGTGGTACACTCCTACGCTCCGTCTCCGGACCCAGAGGTGAGAGCCTTCGTTTTCGCGGCGATCGAAGCGGGACACCAGCGGATGGAGACCATCTCGAGCTACGCGCCGCGCGATATCGCCGTCCACGAGGCGCATGTGAAATCGCGAATCGATGCGCAGACTTCGGGCACCAAGTCGATCATTGCAGCCGCGAAAGCCGCCGGGGTGAAGCGGATCCTCGCGGTGGGCGGGGCGGGTACCTTGCTGGTTGACGGTGTGCGAACGATGGACCGTGCGGATTTTCCCAAGGCTTTCGAGGGCGGGGCAAAATCCACTGCGGTAGTAAAGGAATTGCTGAAACACGAGCATGACTTGGATTGGACCGTGCTGTCGCCTCCGATGTCGATCGCGCCGGGCGAACGCACAGGCAAGTTCCGGCTGGGCTTGGACGATTTACTGGTGATGCCGGATGGC
>CAVVZG010000055.1:0-18692 GCA_963752205.1 Bryobacterales bacterium
TGCTCTTTCTTGGATTCACCGGCCTCGGCGCAGCCGTGCGCTTCATCCCGCGCCCCATCGTGATCGGCTTCACCAACGGCATCGCCCTATTGATCGCCTCCACGCAGATCAAAGATTTCTTCGGACTGACGATGCAGGAAAATCCCAGCGAATTTTTCGCGCGCATGCGAGCGCTAGCAGACCACCTCGGCACCACCAATTTGACCGCGCTGGCAGTAGGCCTGGGCTCACTCGCGCTAATCATCTTCGTACCCAAACTCTTCCCGCGCGTCCCCGGCTCGATCGTTGCCCTGCTGGCCGCAACCCTGGTAGCAGCCGTCTTCCACTTGCCCGTCGAAACCATCGGCAGCAAATTTGGAGGCATCAGCCGCGCCCTCCCGCCCATCCACATCCCGCAATTTCGCGCTGACTTGATTCTTCCCCTGCTCCCCTCCGCGCTGACCGTGGCCATCCTAGCCGCGCTAGAAAGCCTGCTCTCCGCGGTAGTCGCCGATTCCATGAGTGGCGACCGCCACAATTCCAACGCCGAACTAGTGGCGCAAGGCGTTGCCAATATCGCCAGCCCTCTGTTCGGCGGCATTCCCGTCACCGGCGCCATCGCCCGCACCGCCACCAACATTCGCTCCGGCGCCAAGACTCCGGTAGCTGGAATGATTCACGCTGTAACGCTCTTAGGAGTCGTGCTGGTGCTAGCCCCGCTAGCCCGCTTCGTGCCCATGGCGACGCTAGCCGCTGTTCTGTTCGTGGTTGCCTACAACATGGGCGAGTGGCGCGAGATCGGCTCCATCGTTCGCCTGGGCGCAGCCGACCGCTCCGTGTGGTTCATCACCTTCGCCCTAACCGTGATGGCCGATCTCACCGTAGCCGTCGAAGTCGGCATGGCGTTAGCCGCGCTGCTCTATATCTATCGCGTAGCCCAAACCACCACCGTCGGAGTGCTCACTCAAGAAGACGTGGAGGACGCCCGCCCGCACCAGTTGCAAGACCAACAAGTGCCCCCCTACGTCACCATCCTGCGCATCCACGGACCCTTCCTCTTCGGCTCCACCGAAAAGCTACTCGAAGAAACCGCGGACCTGAATCGCTACACGCCCATTGTGATCCTGCGCCTGCGCCATATGACAGCCATAGATGCCACTGGCCTCCATGCGCTCGAAGTCCTGTCAGCGCGCCTCAAGAAATCCGGCCGGACCCTGCTCCTCTGCGGCGCCCGCCATCAGCCCGCCAAAATGCTGCAGCGCGCCGATTTCATCGAACACATCGGCGAGCACAATATCCTGCCTCACGCCCAAGCCGCCCTGGAGCGTGCGCGCGAAATTCAAGCTGGTTTTACTGGCTTAGCCGAAGAAGTTGCGCAAGACCTGCGCAAAGCGCCGCTCTAACTATTCCACTTTGTTCTTGCTATCGAGCCAGTTCTTCAAAGGCAACAGCGCCCTTAGCGTAAACAAATTCAGCAGCGCCAGAACTATCGCGACTTCGTACCGTCCCACCGCGATCGAAGACCCGATCACGCCCGCGTTCCAGATACTAGCCGCCGTAGCTGTGCCCTTCACCGTGGGCCCGTCCTTCAAAATCGCCCCGCCGCCGACAAATCCAATACCCGTAATCAGCCCCTGCAGCAAGCGCGACTGATCCCCCGAATCCGGATGCGGTCCCAGGATCATCAGGTACCCGCAACTGGCCATCCCTACGATAGGAAACGTGCGGACGCCCGCGCTGTGCGTTTCTTTTTCCCGATCCCACCCGATCAAAACGGTAAGCGCATAAGTAATCGCGAGTCGCTCGAGCACGAGCCAGATCTGCGGCCAGTCCAGTGATGCAATCACTCGATTTCCCCCTCAGCTATCGTAATCGATCGTTGAGGGTGCAGCGCAGCCGCCCTAGATAAACATCTCTTCGTCCGAGTGAGCGTCTTCCGGATTAGGCCGCCCGCGCAGCAAGAAATTAAGCGCCGTCATAATCCCCGCCGCCACGCCCTGCACCTGCATGATCGGCTTCAAGATGCCGCCCTCGACAACGGCAACCGTGCGCTGCGTGCGCACCATGGCGTCGTCCAGTACCATCTCCGCGCGATCCATCTGCACCCGCGCCCGCGCCGCCGCATCGTCCAGGAATTCGTCGATCCGGTGCACTTGCTGCCGCGTAGTCTCCAGAATCTCGCTGGTCTTAGAAGTAATGTCAGCGATCTGCTTACGGCTATCCTCGATCGTCTGCCGTGAAGTCTCCAGCACGCCTTCGATCTTGGGCGTGAGCCGCTGCACGTTCTGCTGCAGCCCGCGCGACGCCATAAAAATCCCCGCCAGCATCGCCGCCTGAATCAGCAGCGCCACCGCCGAGACGATCACGAACACCGTCATCACTGTAAGCAGAGTATGTTCGTCCATATTGATCCCAACCGGCGCGACTATTCCGGCAGCGGTTGATTCACCGTGTCGCGATACGCCTGCCGTCCGGCATCCACCGCCGCCGATAAGCTCTCTTTGTGCCGCTGCACCTGCGACTTGCCCCGCTCAATTGTGTCCGCGGCTTGATCCTTCAATTCCTGTGCCCGCCGCTTCGCTAGATCCGCGCTCTCATTCGCCTTCGACATCAAAAAATCGCGTGTCTCGGACCCGGATTTCGGAGCGAACAAAACACCCAAGGCCGCCCCCAGCCCCAGTCCTAGAAAGAAAAAAGACATCTTGCTATCGTCGTCCATCGTGTGTCACTCCTTTGCACTCCCAGCATATCAGGACTGTCTCAATTGCGACGCCGCCTGAGCGGCACGCGCGAATAAAGCTTGCATGTCGGCTTCCACTTGCAGATCCTCACGCAAAATCTGCAGCCGCGCAATCGCATCGCTCAGGACGTGATCGATCTCCTCTGCGTTTGTTAAAAAAATATCGCGCCAAATCTCATACGGACTCCGCGCCAGCCGCGTCAAATCCGCCGCCGCCGGCCCCGCCACCTTCGCCGCCTCCGGCTGATCCGCAATCAACGAAGCCAGCGCCGTCGACAGCAATTGCGGCAGATGTGACACCAGCGCTACCCGCCGGTCATGCTCGGCTGCGTCCAACTTCACCAACCGCGCGCCAATTTTTTCGATCCACCGTTCTAGTTCCGCGTCCGCTCCGGTAAGCACATAAGGCCGCGTTCTAAACAAGTGAGCGTCAGCGGCCTCGACACCCCGAGCTTCCTTGCCCGCCATCGGATGCCCGCCCACAAACCGTCCGCGCCGGATCGTCTCCCGCGCCCGCTCCACGATCGCGCGCTTAGTGCTGCCCGCATCGGTGATGAGCGTGCCCGGTCTCACCGCCTCATCGATCACATCCAGCGTTGCTAAAATCCGCGCGATCGGTTGCGCCAGATAAATGACGTCCGCTTGCGCCGCCGCCTCCGCCAGTGGCAAAGCCACATCGATCGCCCCGCGCTCGAACGCCGCCTGAATGGTTGCCGGCGAACTAACGCCAATGATCTTCCCCGCAAACCCCGCCTGCCGCAGCGCCAGCGCGAAGGACCCGCCGATCAACCCCACTCCCGCGATCGTGACGACCCGCCACTCCCCGCTCACTCCGCTTTTCCCCGCCGCTGATCCAGATATACCTGCTGAATCATCCGCATTTCCCGCATAATTGTCTCGAATATGTGGCGAAATGCGTCATCGCTGAGCGGCCCCGCATTGCCGGTAGTCACTTTGCGCACCACGTCGTCCTCACGCGAAGCCTCGTAAACCGGCATCCCCAGGGCTTCTTTCGCACGCACCACGTCATAGACGATCCCCGCCCGCCGGTTCAGCAATTCACGCAATTCCAGGTCCAGCGCATCTATCTTGCGCCGGCATTCGGCGAGCAGCTCCTGTGCCTCCGCCTGTGTCATTGGTCCATGCCTTCTCGAAGCGAGCGCGCGAACGCCTCAATCTCCGCGTCGCTTGCCTGCTTCTCGATCAACCGCACAAACGCGCTCCCTACCACTACGCCGTCAGCAATCTTCGCCACCACGCCCGCCTGCGCCGGAGTCGAAATGCCGAACCCCGCCGCCAGCGGCAGTTTCGTAGCCGAACGCATCGACGCGACCAGCGGCCCCAGCGCGTCCGACAACGCCGCCCGCTCGCCCGTGACTCCCGTGCGCGAAACCAAATACACAAAGCCCGTCGAGTATTCTGCCACGAGTTTCAACCGCTCCGCCGTGCTCGTCGGAGCCGCCAGAAACACCGTATCCAGCCCCGCAGACCGCATGGATTTCACGTAAGGCTCGGCTTCCTCCACGCTCAAATCCGTAAGCAGACACCCGTCGATCCCCGCAGCCTTCGCGTCCGCGCCCAACTTCTCAAACCCATACCGCATAGCCGGATTCAAATAGGTAAACAGCAGCAGTGGAATCTGCGAAGTCTGCCGGATTGTCCGCGCAATCTCCAGGACCTTGTGCAGCGTCGTCCCCGCCTTGAGAGCCCGCTCCGCCCCCGCCTGAATCACCGGCCCGTCCGCGATGGGATCGGAAAAAGGCACGCCCAGCTCAATCAAATCCACCCCACCGCGCTCCAGCGCCGCGACAATTTGCGGCGTTCGCTCCGGAGTAGGATCCCCAGCAGTCACATAAGCAATCAGCGCCGCGCGCCGCTGAGCCTTCAGCGCGGCAAAAAGAGGCTCAATTCGTGTCGGCATCAAGCTCTGGAAGATTTTCTCTATAAATGTCAGTGTCTTTATCGCCGCGCCCCGACAAATTGACGATGAATATTTGTCCTTGAGCCGCCGGTGCTCTCTTTAGCACCTCCGCGATCGCATGCGCCGATTCCAGCGCCGGAATAATCCCCTCCGTCCGCGCCAATTGCAGCGCCGCCGCCAAAGCCTCCGGATCGCTAGCCGACGTATACTCCGCCCGCTGCCGGTCATGCAGCCAAGCATGCTCCGGTCCCACCGTCGGATAATCCAGCCCCGCCGAAACCGAATGCGTTAACGCCACCTGCCCATCCGCATCCTGCAACAAATAACTAAGCGTCCCGTGCAGAACCCCCGGCGACCCGCCCGAGAACCGCGCCGCATGCTGACCCAACAGCGCACTCCGCCCGCCGGCCTCGACGCCAATTAACTTCACCCCTTCATCGCCGATGAACGCATGAAACAGCCCAATCGCATTGCTTCCCCCACCCACGCAAGCGACCGCCGCATCCGGCAACCGCCCCTCGCGCTCCAGAATCTGCGCCCGCGCCTCCACCCCGATCACCCGGTGAAAATCCCGCACCATCACCGGATAAGGATGCGCCCCTAGCGCCGACCCCAACAAATAATAAGTGTCGTGAACGTTAGTAACCCAATCGCGCATCGCCTCGCTGATCGCATCCTTCAGCGTCTGGCTCCCATTAGCGACTCCCACCACCTTCGCCCCCATCAACCGCATGCGAAAAACGTTGGGCCGCTGCCGCCGCATGTCCTCGACGCCCATGTAGACAATGCATTCGAGCCCAAACAACGCACACACAGCAGCCGTCGCCACGCCATGCTGCCCCGCCCCCGTCTCCGCGATGATGCGCTTCTTCCCCATCCGCCGAGCGAGCAAAGCCTGCCCGATACAGTTATTAATCTTGTGCGCCCCCGTATGCAGCAGATCTTCGCGCTTGAGATAAATCTTCGCGCCGCCAAGCGTCTCGCTCAACCGCTTGGCGTAGTAAAGCGGCGTAGGACGCCCCGCATAGTTATGCAACAGATCCGCCAGCTCCGCCTGAAACGCCGGATCGCCCGACGCCTCGCAGTAAGCCCGCTCCAATTCCTCCAGCGGCGACATCAGAACCTCAGGGACAAACCGCCCCCCATAAGGCCCGAAGTGCCCGGTCGCATCCGGTTGCGACGTTACCATGTTGCCTCCCGCGCAGCCTTCACGAAGGCGCGCACTTTATCGTGATCCTTAATCCCCGGCGCACTTTCCAGCTTCGAGCTAGCGTCCACGCCCCAAGGCTCAGCCATACGAATCGCCTCTGCGACGTTAGTCGCATCTAGCCCACCGGCGACAATCACCTTCTCCGCCGCGCCCCGCGCGAGTGACCAGTCGAACGACACCCCGTTCTTCACTCCATCGAGCAAAATCGCCTCCGCCTCGCCCTCCCACGACAACGCCTCCGCCACCCGGAACGCCCGCCACACCCGCGTCCCCGGAGCCGCGCCCCCGCCATAAATCTGCGCCACATCCAGCGCCGCCGCCCGCATGACCGCCTCGACAGTCACCGGCGATTCATCCACAAAAACCCCGACCTTCCATACATTTAACCCCTTGCCCAACTGAGCCGCCAGCTCCGGCGTGATAAAGCGCGGACTCTTCGGATAAAAAATAAATCCAATCGCCGACGCCCCCGCCTGCGCCGCCACCAGCGCATCCTCGCGCCGCGTGATCCCGCAAACCTTCACCATCATGACCGCAATTCCCGCAGCGCCCCGGCAGGATCAGCCGACTTCATCAAATGCTCGCCCACCAAAAACGCATGAAACCCCGCGCCCCGCAACAGTTCGACATCAGCCCGCGAATGAATCCCACTCTCGGCAACTTTGACCACCGCGCTCGGCATCCTCTCAACCAACCGCAGCGAAGTATCCAGCGTCACCTCGAACGTATGCAGATTACGATTGTTGACGCCGACGATCTCCGCCCCCGACTCCAGCGCCGCATCCAATTCATGATCGTCATGAACCTCCACCAGCGCCGCCATCCCATACCGCGCGGCGAGCTCACGAAATCCCCGCATCTGCCCAACATCCAGAATTGCTGCGATCAATAGAATCGCGTCCGCCCCATGCGCCGCCGCCTCGATCACATGGAGTTCGTCAATCGTGAAGTCCTTCCGCAAAACCGGAATCGGTAACCGCAGCGCGAGCCGCCTCCAGATCCCCCAGCTTCCCCTTAAAAAATTCCTCGTCCGTCAGCACACTCAAAGCCGCCGCGCCCCCGGCGCATACAATTTCGCAATTCCAGCCGGCCGAAAATCTTCGGTGAAGACACCCTTGCTGGGAGACGCCTTTTTAATCTCAGAAATAATCGCCGGAGGCTCCGCCGTTAGCGCACCAAGGAAATCCCGCGCAGGAGACCGATCGCCCGCAAGCCGCTCCAGCTCCGCGCGCTTGCTTCGAGAGCGCGCGAGCGTGGAGCGCTTGTGGTCGACAATTCTAGCGAGAATATCTGGGACTGCCACTGCCATGAAAGGGAATTTTCATGGTAGCACCACCTCGACGCCGACCCCACTCACCGCGTCCACATGAATGCGGAAGGTCCCGCCATGCGCCTCAATCACGCGCCGCGCGCTCTCGATACTCAACCCACACCCCGGACCCAAAGCCGTCGCCGAGCGATACCCCGGCACGGCAGTCGCCAGCGCCAGCACCACCCCGCCCTCGCCTGCCGACGTCGCGACGCGCACCGGATGCAAATCGCTAGCCACCTGCCGGAACAGCAAAAGCAAATTCTCCAGCAACGCCCGCCCGCGCCCCGGATCCAGCCGCACCAGCGGTAGTCCGCACGCCAGTTCCAGCCGGATAGCCGAATCCTCCCCCACCGCCTGCCGAATCAGTTCTTCCAGATTCACCATCTGCGGTGCCAGCGGCGAACAATCGGCAAGCTGCAGCGCCGAAGTAAGAATCCAGTTGGATTGCTCCACCAGTTCCTGCAGCCGCCCCGCCTGCTCCCCCACCAGCCCACCATCGCGCGGTAGCACGAGGCTTAGGTAGTACGCGATCGACTCGATAGCGCTCAGCGGCTGGCGCAATTCGTGAGCGATAGTTTCAAGAACCACCGCCGCCGGCAAAAACTGCGCCTCAGGGACCGCCGCCACCGTCTGCACTCCGGTTGCGGAACTCATCATTTCCTTCGGGGGATAGTTAATAGTTTGTACCGCGCGCGCCCGCGCGAGTCAAGCAGGAACTTATGCCGTATACAGCCCCATCGCCCTCTTCACCTTATCCACCGTGTCCTCGCGCAATCGGCGTGACCCGCTCCGCCCCATCAGCCAGCACCTTCGCCACAAACCCCGGCTCCGCCATAATCTCCCGATACCGCGTCTGCACCGGCTCCAGCGCACTAACCACCGCCTCCGCCACCTGCTTTTTCAAATCCCCATAGCGCATCCCCTAAAATGCGCCCGCGTATTCTCATCGCTCCACCCGCTGAACGCCTGAAAAATACTAAGCAGGTTCCGCACCCCCGGACCCATCGCCTCGAAATCCACCCCCGGATTCGAATCCGTAGTCGCCCGCAAAATCTTCTTGCGAATCACCGCCGGCGGATCGAGCAAACTCACCGCATGCCCCCCGCCCGTCTCCGATTTGCTCATCTTCTTTTCCGGATCGTCCAGCCCCATAATCCGCGCGCCCACCGTCGGCAAGTGCGTAGCCGGCATCGTGAACGTCTCGCCGTACAGCGAATTAAACCGCTGTGCGATATCCCGCGCCAGCTCCAGATGCTGCGACTGATCGTCCCCCACCGGCACAATCGCGGCTTGATACAGAAGAATGTCCGCCGCCATCAGCACCGGATACTGCAGCAGCCCGTCGCCAATCGTTTCCTGTGCCTGCGACTTCGCCTTGAACTGCGTCATGCGCTCCAACCATCCCACCGGCGTGACGCAGGTCAGCATCCACGCCAACTCGGCATGCTGCGGCACCGCCGACTGCACGATCAACGACGAATGTTGCGGATCGATTCCAATCGCCAGCAGCATCCCCGCCAGCTCTTCAATCTTCGCCCGCAGCTCCTCCGGCTTCTGGTAAATAGTAATCGCGTGCAGATCCACGATACAGTAGATACTGTCGTAGTCATATTGAATCTTGGCCCAGTTCTTCAAGGCGCCAAGATAATTTCCAATGTGGGGGCTGCCGGTGGGCTGTATGCCGGAGAGGACTCTTGCTTTCATGTTGGATGGGGAGAACTTTTATCGTAAACGATGTGTCCGCGCCAGTGTTAACGAATTCCGTCACCATCGAAAAGTGGGTCTACGGCGGTGAAGCCTTGGCTCGCCTAGACGGCCGCGTTGTGCTCGCCCCCTTCGTGCTCCCCGGCGAAACCGCGCGCCTCGATGTCGACGAAGGCATCCACGCCAGCCTGGCCGAAGTGCTCACCCCTTCGCCCGACCGCATCGCCCCCCCATGCCCGCTCTTCACACGCTGCGGAGGCTGCCACTACCAGCACGCGCCCTACCCCTATCAACTCGCCCGCAAAGTAGAAATCCTCCGCGAACAACTCCGCCGCGTAGGCAAGATCGAATACTCCGGAGACATCGACACCATCAGCGGCCCGCCGCTCAACTACCGCAACCGCGCCCAATTCCACATCGCCAACGGAGCCATCGGCTACCTCGCCGCCCGCTCCCACACGCTAGTCCCCGTCACCGGAGACTGCCCCATCTCCTCCCCGCGCCTCAACCAAGCCCTATCCGAAATGCGCGACCGCCTCAGTGACCCGCGCTTCCCCCGCTTCGTCCAGTCACTCGAAATCTTCACCAACGAAACCGAAATCCAAGTGAACGCGCTCGAAACCGACCGCCCCGTCGCCCGCTCCTTTTACGATTGGTGCGGATCGACCGTCGCCATCGATTACGCCACGTCCTTCGGAACCTTCCGCGTCAGCCCGCGGTCTTTCTTCCAGGTAAACCGCTTCCTGATCGAAAACCTGGTCGACGCCGCCCTGCAAAACGCCACTGGCAAAACCGCGCTCGATCTCTACGCCGGCGTAGGCCTCTTCGCCCTCCCGCTAGCAGCCCGCTTTGAACACGTAATCGCCGTAGAATCCAGCATCAGCGCCGCCCGCGATTTAGAAGTGAACGCCGCCCGCGCCGCAGCCCGCCTCCAAACCGAACGTGCCAGAGTAGAAGACTTCCTCCGCACTTTCGCCGACACCCCCGACTTCGTTCTAGCCGACCCCCCACGCGCCGGCCTAGGCAAGTCAGTGGTCACTCAACTAGAACGCCTAGCTCCTCCGCGCATCACCATAGTGTCCTGCGACCCCGCCACCCTAGCCCGCGACTTGGCCTTGCTTACCAGCTACCGCATCGCGAACCTCACCCTAATAGATCTCTTCCCCCAGACTTATCACCTAGAAACCATCGCCCACTTAGTCCACCTCTAACCAAATTCCGAAGAGAAGGTGCAAGTGGGGCGGACGTCCCCGTCCGCGCCGGACCTCCGGTCCGGCACTCCGCATCTACCGCAGCGCCGCCTCCAACGTCCCCGTCTGCCGCAACACATTCAACCTCGCCACCTCCGCCGCATGCTGAGCCTCATAATAAGCCACCCACTTTTCATTCTCCGTAGCCCGTAACGCCTCCACCACCGCCAACGGCAGCCGGCCCTCATCCATCTGCGCCAAATCGATCCCCAACTCCTCCCGCGTCAACATCCAGATCCGCCCGCGCCACATCCCGGCCTGCCTCAGCCCTCTTCAAATTCTGATACGCCACCCGTAAATCCCCAGTAATCCGCGCCCGCGTCCGCCCCACCTCGATCCGCAGCTTGGCAATGTCCTCCTCCGCCTCCAGCGATTGCGCCTGCGCCGCCCGCCCCACCAGCAACGGAATCTCGATCGACGCCCCCACCTGCGCATTGTTGTACTGAAACTTAGCGAAATAATCCTGGTAGTTGTACTTCGCAAACAACGAATACTGCGCCACCAGATTCACCTTCGGCAGCCGCTCCGCGCGATAACTCTTGATCTCCAGCATCTTCGCCTGCATGCTCGATTCCAACCGCTTTATCTCATTGCTGCCTTCCAGCGCCTTCTCGATCGACGCCTCCTCCGACACCGGCACCACCAGCGGAGCCCGTTCCTCCGCGGCCACTCGCGCCCGGTCATCCGCCCCAAATCCCAACGCCTGTGCCAGCGAACTCTCGGCCGTCGTCAAGTCCATCGACAGATTGTCCACGCGCTGCCCCGCCCTTAGCACCGCCAAGTTGGCCTTCTTAGACTCAATCTCCAACTCACGACCCTCGGCCACGCGCTGCGCCATCAACTCCCGCACCCGCGTCAAATTATCAGCCTGCCGCCGCGCCGCCTCCAGACTCCGCGCCGCCTGCTCCGCATCCAGATACAAAGACGCCACGCGATAAATCACTTCCTCCTGCCGCCGCGCCACGTCCACTCCCGCGCCCCGCGCATCCTCGTTCGCCTGCGCCACCAGATAGCTCTGCGGACGGTTGAACAGCGCCATCTGCGTGCGCACCGTCACAATCGAAGGCGCGCTGCCCTCGATGCTGTTAGGGAACCCCGTGCTCCAAGCCGCCCCGCTGCCCGCGAAAATTTTAGGAGAGAAAGGATCGTGCGTGACCGTCACCTGATAGCGCGCCTTCTGCTGATCCAACCGCGCCAGCAGCAGATCCGGATTCTGCGCCAGCGCCAAATCCAGCGCCTGCCGCAAAGTCAAAACCCGAACCTCACCGAATAGAGACAGGCAGCAGAAGAGTAGTGCGAATGAGAGTTTCATACTCCCCTAAGTGTATCGAGCAAGAGGGACAGTACACTCTGTCCCCCGCAGTTCTGGGACAGAGTGTACTGTCCCTTTTGGCCACACTACTCGTACCTTAACGCCTCAGTAGGATTCAACCGCGAAGCCCGATTCGCCGGCAGCAGCCCAAACGCCAGCCCCACGATCAACGACACCGTGAACGCCACCGCAATCGACAACGGCGAAATCGGCACCGCGAAGTCGTCCGTAAAGAACCGCACGCTCAACGGAATCGCCACGCCGATCAAAATCCCCACCACCCCGCCCGCCATGCTGATGATCACAGCCTCGGCCAGAAACTGCTCCAGCACATCCCGCCGCGCCGCCCCCACCGCCATGCGCAGCCCGATCTCCCGCGTTCGCTCCGTCACCGTCACCAGCATGATGTTCATGATGCCGATCCCGGAAATAACCAGCGCCAGCGCCGACACCAAAATCAACACCACCGTCAGCACGTTCGCGATCCGCCCGGCCGCATCCAGAATCGCGGCCAAATTATCCACCCGGTATTTAGCCCCAACACGGTGCCGCGATTCCAGAATCGCCTTCACCGCCCCCGTCAGCGGCAGCACGTCCCCGGCACTCCGCGCCTGCACATACATGGGATCGATCCGCTCAATCGGCGCGAAATACCGCAGCACCGTAATCGGAATCAATACGTTCTCGCCCGAAAGCTCCGAAAGTCCAAAGCTCTCCGTCTTCTCTTTGAAAGTCCCGATCACCGTGAACTGCAGCCCGTGCAGCTTCACCGTCTGCCCCACCGCCGCGCTCTGGCTCCCGAACAGCCGCCGCGCCAGCCGCTCCATCAGCAACGCCACGCGGTGCCGCTGATTCACGTCCCCTTCGTCCAGAAACCGCCCCGCCAGCAAATCCAGATTGCGAACCTCGGGATAGTATTGGTCCGATCCAATAATCGCCACATCTTCTTCGCCCGTCTGAATACGCATGCGGTCGAAGCTATTCATCACCCCGGTAGCCGCCACGATCCGCGACCCCAGTTGATCGCGCACCGCCTCCACGTCTGCCAGCTTGACGTAATCCGCCGCCGACGCCGAGCCCGCCAGGTTATTGCCGCTCTCGAACTGCGCGTAAATCAGGTTCGACCCAATGCGTTGAATCTGGTCCAGAATGTAATCCCGGCTGGTGAGCGAAATCGTCACCACCAGAATCACCGAAGCATTGCCGATCACCAGCCCCAGCGCCGTAAGAAATGTCCGGACCTTGTTGGCCTGCAGCGCCTGCAAGCTGAAACGCAGCGCCTCGCCAGTGACCATCAAGCCCCGATCTTCCGCAGCATGGACTCCGCGTCCGACTTCGGCGGATCGCTCGGCGTCAGCGGCGCCTGCAAGTAACGATGCAGCAGCCGCCGCGCCTCGTCCAGGTTGCGCCCGCTATGCACGTACGCCGAAGCGCGCTCGTAAATCACGCGCGGATCCCCCGGAGCAATCCGCTCGGCCTGATCGAACAGCGTGTCACTTTCTTTATCGTGCCCATGCGCCGAAAGATATCTCGCCAGCGCAATCACGCGTCCCACCTGTCGCGGAGCCAGTTCCAGAGCCGTGCGTAAATGCTGTTCCGCCGAATCGTATTCCTTTCGATGCTCATCCAGCCGCGCCTGATAATACTGCCCCTCCGCCGGATCTCTCAGCGCCACTTGCGCCGCCAGCGCCGCCGCCTTGTTCGCTCCGCCGCCCAGGAATCCCGGGGCGCCTAGATAGTAATCGAACAAATCCCCCACCGCTTCCCGGCTACTCGGGTCCAACGCAACCGACCGCTCAAACATCTGCCGCGCCTTCGACGCATACCCCGGAGCCGTAAACGGATTCGCAATCTCCGCCCGTCTTCCATAAGCCCGCCCCAGCCACAAGAAACACTCGGCGTTTTGCGGAGCCAGCGCCGCCGCCCTCTCCAGATATTCACTAGCCTTTCTATATTGGGCCGACATAAAGTAATCTTGCCCCATCAACAGAAAAACCGCGGCATCTTGCTCTCCGCCGCCGGTCAACACTTCGAGCGACCCAGCGTAATCCGTCCGCTGATACAGCTCATGCGCTCGCGTCCAGGCCAGCGATTCCGCCCGGGCCGCTAAGCCCCCGGCGAACAGCAGTCCGGCGACGATCAAAACATTTCCCCGCATACCTGTTCTCCACCCCCCGCCATTACCCTTTGAAATCTATTTTATATGAACCAATGTTCATACCGTTGGATGTGCCATTCGGCTTATCGGATGCGTCTATTTATTGTGCGCAAACGGGCTCCACTAGTAGGCGAATTCCAAGACGCTGTAGTATCCTGGACGAGGGAAACCATCCATTAGAAGCTCGGGAGGTATTTTTGGTCATGTCACTACTTCGAAAGTCCCTATTGATTCTGCCGCTTGGCCTCATCTTTGCCATCACCGGCTGGGGGCAGACCGCTGCGTTTGAAGGCACCGTAAAAGGTCCCGACGGCAAGCCCCTACCGGGCGCCCAGGTCAAGCTCGAACGCCAGGACGTAAAAGGCAACTACACCGTCAAGACCGATAAAAAAGGCCACTACTTCTACGGAGGCTTGCCGCTCGGGAACTATAAGATCTCGGTGCTGGTCGACGGCCAGGAGAAAGACGCCAAGAACGGCGTGCGCACCAAAGTCGGTGAAACCTCCG
This sequence comes from Bryobacterales bacterium, assembly GCA_963752205.1. Classification (GTDB taxonomy): domain Bacteria; phylum Acidobacteriota; class Terriglobia; order Bryobacterales; family Bryobacteraceae; genus Palsa-187. Next base: position 14,094 of record CAVVZG010000055.1, read on the forward strand.
ATATCAGCTTCGATCTAGCCGCCGACGCCGGGCCGGCCACCGTAGACGAAAGTGGACGCGCACTGACTGCGGCCCAAAAAGCCGAACAGGAAAAAGCCAATAAGGAACAGGTCGCCGCGATGGCCAAGAACAAGGCCCTCAACGACGCCTTTAACGCCGGCAAAACCGCCGCCGCCGCCAATCAATGGGATGCCGCCATCGACGGCTTCAGCAAAGCTAGCGAAGTGGATGCCAACCAGCACGTTGTCTGGGGCAACTTGGCCGATTCCTACGTGAGCCGCGCCAAAGCCACTCCCGCCAACAAGGACGCCGACCTGGCCAAAGCCGCCGACGCCTATCAGAAGGCCATCGCCATCAACCCCAACGATTCCGCCTATCACAACAACTACGCACTCGTGCTCGGTCAACAGAAGAAATTCGACGAAGCCCAGGCCGAGCTGACCAAAGCCGCGCAGATCGATCCCACCGGCGCCGGCAAGTTCTACTTCAACCTGGGAGCCGTCTACGTCAACACCGGCAACCTCGAGCCCGCCGCCGCCGCCTTCAAGAAGGCCATCGATCTGGACCCCAATTACGCCGAAGCCTACTTCCAGTACGGCCTCTCGCTGATCGGCAAAGCCACCATCGTCGACGGCAAGACGGTCGCTCCCGCGGGCACCGCCGAAGCCTTCCAGAAGTATCTGGATCTGGCCCCCAACGGTCCCAACGCCGATGTCGCCAAAGCCATGATGGCCAGCATGGGCGCCACCGTGCAGACCAACTTCAAAGCTGCCCCGGCGCAGCAGAAGAAAAAGCAGTAAGTTGGTAGATGTTCCGCTTCGGCCTGTACCTGCTCGTTTTTCTGGTCGTAATCAGCGTGCTACGATCGGTACTGGCTATCATCTCCAAAGCTGTAAGTGGATTCTCCAGTAGTTCTTCTCCCCAGGCGGGAGCACCCGGCTCCCGCCCTTCTTCTCCCCCCTCCGGCGGCGAACTCAAGAAAGACCCCGTGTGCGGCACGTTTATCTCCACCGCCACCGCCTTCCAGAAATCCGTCGGCGGCCAGACGTATTACTTCTGCTCCACCCAGTGCCGCGACAAATATAAGGGATAAATTCCCTCGAAACGCCCCTCGGCGGAGCGGCGTCGTAGCAGTATGCATACGAAAAAACTGTTGGGTCTGCTTCCCCTACTGCTTCTCCCCGCTTTCGCCCACGCGCAAAGCGCCCTGGATGTAAACGTGAACTTCGGATCCGCCTGGGATTCCGCCACCGGCTCGGGCATCGACAACACCACCTTCCTCTCCTGCGTGCCGAATTCCGTTTCTACCTGTCAGGCCACATCCAAGCTGAACGGCTTCTTCCTCGGCTTCGGCGGCGACATTATGTTCCGCCAGCATTTCGGTGTCGGCGCGGAAGTCAACTTCCAGCCCACCCATCAGGACTACGGCCCGTTTGAGTACCGCCAAACTTTCGTCGATGTGAACGGCATCTATGAGCCCCTCATCACTAAGCGCGCCATCGTGCAATTGCAGGGCGGCATCGGTAGCGCCAGTACCGGCTTCATCATCTCGCAGAGCGGCTGCGCCGGGACCGCCGTGTGCTCCACCTCCACCTCGGCCGTCGGCAGCTCCACTCACTTCCAGCTCCACTTCGGAGCCGGCGTCCAGATCGCGCTCACCAACCACATCTTCGTCCGCCCGCAATTCGACCTGCATTATGTGCCGAACTTCACAGACCAGTTCGGCAGAGATGTAGTCCCCGAAGCCACCGTCGCCGTCGGCTATCACTTCGGCGAGCGCTAAAGACCCGCTAAAAAAAATTAGCTGAGCTTGGAACGCACGCGCTCACTCAGAGCCTTGCCGTCGACGCGTTTCCCGGCCAGCTTAGCCTGCGCCGCTTTCATCACCACGCCCATCTGCTTGAGCGACGTGACCCCGGTTTCGGCGATAGCCGCGGCCAGGGCCGCGTCGATCTCAGCCTCCGTCGGCGCCGACGGCATATAAGACTCAATCAGCTTCAGCTCCGCTTCTTCTTTATCCGCCAGCTCCGGCCGGTTGCCCTTGCGAAACATGTCAGCCGACTCCCGCCGCTGCTTCACCAAGGTATTCAAAATCTGCAGCTCCGCCGCCTCATCGAGCGGCTTCCCGGTGTCGATGGTGTAACGCTGCAGCGAGGCTTTAATCATGCGGATCGCATCCAGCCGCGCTTCCTCGCGCCCTTTCATCGCCGCCGTCATGTCTTTCTGGATTTGTTCGATAAGAGCCATCGAATATAAGCTTAGTACATGCCAACCATTCAACCCGATCAAGCGACGTTCCTATTGCAAGCCGTCTATCTCCCCGGACTCAAGAACGAGCACGGCATCACCAAGACCATCATCGAAGCCATCCCAGGTGACAAGAGCGATTACCGCCCCGACAGCGTCTCGAAGAGCGCGCTCGATCTGGCCTGGCACATCGTAGCCACCGAAATGCTCTTCACCGAGGCCGTAGCCGCCGGCGCCTTCGACTTCACCCCGCGTCCCCGCCCGGAATCCATCCAGGACTCCGCCGCCCTCGCTCATTGGTACGCCGAAAACTTCGCCGCGCGTCTGGAAAAACTAACCAGCCTGTCCCCCGATCAACTTACGAAGGTCGTGGACTTCCGCGGTATGTTCCAGTTACCCGCCGTAATGTACCTGGGCTTCGTGCTGCACCACTCCATCCACCATCGCGGCCAGTTATCGATGTACCTGCGCCCCATGGGAGCGAAAGTACCGTCGATCTACGGCGAAAGCTACGACGCCGCCGAAGCCCGCAAAGCTTCTACTGCCCGGTAGTCAGCACCACGCGGAACCGCGCCTTGCCGCTCAACATGAGCGCATAAGCCTCGCTGACTTTTTCCAGCGGAAAAACTTCGTTCATCGAGCGCACGCCCGACTGCGCGCAGAACCCCAGCGTATCCTGCGAATCGATGGACGTGCCCGAATACCACCCCTTCACCGCCTGCCGTTTCGTCAAAAGCTGTAGTGGAGGCACCTCCAGCGAAGGCACCGCCCCGATAATCATGAAGGTTCCATCCAGCCCCAACCCGCCCAGCACCGCCTTCATAGCGTCCGCATTGGTGACCGTCGCCAAGATCACTTTAGCCCCGCCCAATTTCAGAAGCTCCGCCGACGGGTCCGCGGTCTGGCTGTCGATATACTCGACCGCTCCCAACTGCCGCGCCAGCGCCTCTTTGTCTTTCCCGCGCGCAATCGCCACAGTTTTAAATCCCATCTTCGCCGCGAACTGCACGCCCAAGTGCCCCAGCCCACCTAATCCCAGCACCGCCACCACTTCTCCCGCCGAAGCATCGCTGTTCCGCAAACAATTAAAGGTGGTCACGCCCGCGCACATCAGCGGAGCCGCCTCCACCGCCGACAACTCCTCCGGCACCAAGGCCAGCGCCTCCGCCCGAGCAATCATGTAGTCCGCATACCCCCCGTCGTAAGTAAGTCCGGTGATAACAGTCTCCGTCAGACAACCAAAACTCTTCCCCCGCCGGCAAGAATCGCAATACCCGCAATTCCCCCCGTGCCACCCCACGCCCACTCGCTGCCCCACGCGCCATCCCTGAACACCCGCCCCCAGCGCATCGACGACACCTACCACCTCATGCCCCGGCACGCGCGGATATTGCACGCCCATCAGCCCATTGACGGCGATCATGTCGCTATGACAAATCCCACAAGCCTGCACCTTGATCCGCACCGACCCCGCCCCCGGCTCCGGAATCGCCCGCTCCACAATCTCAAAAGGACCGTTGGGTTTAGAAACTTGAACACTGCGCATAAGCTCATCTTGCCACGTTCCCATGAACCACAATTTGCCAGTTACCTTGTACAGCGGTCTTCCGCTCGAAACCTTCGCTGAAGTTCACGACGAGCTCAGCCAACCACCGGATTCGACCGTCGCTGACGCCGCGCGTCGCCTTGGAACCTTTGGCAAACGCCACGGTTTGTCCCTGAGCGGCAGGACGATCAGGGAACTGCTCGACGAGAGCAGGCCGTCACGCGTTTTGTCTTGGACGCGTCAATTGTTTTGATTTGGTGTTTTCCCGACGCCGTTTCACTCGACGCAAGATCTTTGCCGGAAGCACGCACTGACGGCGTATGACGCTGCTTATCTCGAATCGGCTATGCGTCACCGGATCGCAATCGCGACGACGGACCATTCACTGGAGCGGGCTGAACGTGCCGAGGGCATTGAGATCGTGTAAGTCGTCAGGGCCATTCTATTTCCCCTGCCGCTCCGGCCCCTGAGAAAGCATCTTCAACTTATAAACAGCCTCGCGCGCCGTAATGTAAAGCGTCTTCTTATCCGGCCCCGAAAACGCCACGTTCGACGGCTGCTTGGGCACCTTGATGTTCCCCAAAAACTTGCCCTTCTTATCGAACACCTGAATCCCCGCGCCGGTAGTCACGTACACGCGCCCCTCGCGATCGATCGCCATGCCGTCCGCCAGACTCTCGCCGTCCGTCAACAGCGGAATCTTCGCGAACTCCGTTTTCTTGACGCCCTTACCCTTCACCTTCGGCTGCACGTCGAACGACCAGATCGTATCGCCCAGCGTATCGTCCACCAGCAAAAACCGGTCC
>CAVVZG010000056.1:0-27225 GCA_963752205.1 Bryobacterales bacterium
AGATCCCCGTTCGGGTCGTTAGCCATGCGCTGCAGAAGGATGGGATCAGGAGGTCCGTTAGTCGAGTTTCCACCCAGACCGATCGCAAACACATACGCCGGTATGGTCGCGTTCGCGCGAGCCACGTAGGCAGCATTGTCGGTCGCATTGAGAGCTCCGCTGTGGAAGTTGGTATAGTTGCCTGGATTGGACCCGCTCTGCGTAAGGTGGCCTTGGGCGTCTGTCGTCACCGTCTTATAAGCGTTGGCCGGATTCACCGCATTTCCAAATACATCTGCAGCCGGGAACCATTTGAAGTCCGACGGATTCGTGGTGTTCTGTCCTCCGCTGAAACCGCAGCCGTTCGCGTTTATATAGGTATTGGTGTTGTATGGATTCCCGCCGCTGCCGGTCGATTGCGGACTTTGCGGCGCGCCGTTCGTCCAGTCGTTGAACATCAGGGTAAAGCTGTTGTTGCCACCCGGATCGTCGGAATAGATGACGCCAATCATGCCAGCGGGGATGTTGGAGTAGTAGCCGGCCGTAGTGAGGAAAGGAGCCGCGTTCAGGGTCAGTCCGGTCGTCCAACTCGGAATTGTGGAGCTCGGTGGATTGGGCACCGACACGGACGGAACAAAACTGCCGGCTTGCGAAACCGTCTTGCCCGCCGTGTCTTGGCAGCCGCTGGAATTATTGAGTCCAGTGACCTTATTCGCGGCGTCGTAGAAATTCACGGCCAGGGAATTCGGCAGACCGTCGGTTTCCAACATGATGATGTTGAGCGCTCCCGGCAATCCCGTCTGGTAAAGCAGTTGGTACGCCATCGAAACACCTTCGGCCGTATTCGTACCGCCCGCGCACGTAATGTTGTCGATTGCTCCGGTCCCCGACCCCGAAGTGTTGCTATACCCTAAAGCCGTCTGAAAGCTGGTCGTCGGAACCGATGCCACGTATGTGTTGGTACTAAACGTGACCATCCCAATATAGTCGCGGCCAGGCGCGAACTGCCCCGTGAACTGCTTTGCCGCCTGGATCATCAACGCGCAAGGATAAGTGGAATTGGTTTTGGTGCACGGCTGGTGGATGGTACCGCCGGACATGCACATCGAACCCGAGCGGTCGAGCACCAGCATCACCACCACGGCGCGCCGTGTCGCATTGCCAATCGCCCCGATTGTGATGTTGTTGTAGCCGAACCAGTGCATAAACCACGTCGGCACGTTCGTCGTCGCGGTCACGTTCACGTGGTCCAATTGCGGATTGGTGGCATCGGGGAAAATGTTCACCGAAGGACTGGTGAATCCGGAGGCGCTGTTGGTCGCGCCCGTCGTATTCATGACCGTTCCTGTGGTGGCATAGGCGCCGGAAGGGAAGTTGGCCCAAAACCAATTGACCGCGTTCTGCGCCGCCGCAGTCTGTTGTGATTGCAGCGTAGCGCCCAGGTTCAACGCCCGCGCCGCCGCCAGCGACGATCCATCCACGGCCATTTGCAGCCGCGCTTTTGCGGAATAAAGGAACCCAGTGTCGACCGCCAGTCCTACCATCGGAATCAAGAAGACGAGCGAACACGTGGCCACAATGAGAGAGGCCCCGCTCTCGCCGCGCTTAATTTTGGGTTTTGAGTTCATTGTAAGCTCCTCGAAAAAAGTCAGCTCCTAGAAAAAGCTGCGAGCGAACACGCCATTGCTTGTAAATGATCCTAACGTCAACGACGGTGTCTGGAAGTAACCCTCCACGGCATACACCACCTGCCCGTCCACCAATGGTGCCTGGCCATTGGTGCTCACCGCAAAGAGGCTGGCCATGGTCGTCTGGGCGGAACCCGGTAGTTTAGCCGTCGAGTCCCATACGAAATTCTGCACAATGCCGGCTCCCCCAGAACCAAAGGTGACGCCATTGGCGCCGGCATCTCCAAGAGTATTCGGGTGGGCTGCGGCCACGGTCGAATTTCCGAACTCGATCTGTTGGGTGTAGACGAAGCTGTTCTGGTTCGTGCAAGCATGACCGGCGGCAATCGCGGCGACGCAGTTGGGATCCGTGTTCGATCCGATATACATGATCTGGGTCACCCAGATCATGCCATCGCCGCTGGTGCCCGTGTTGCTCTGCTGATTGGTGTTCCCGGTTCCAAAAGCCGGCATCTGCAAATTAAGTCCGGTAGCCAGGCGCTGCGCCAGTTGCTGCATCGAATAGGACGAGAAATCTCCCCCATGGATGTAGATGTTGCCCAGATCGCGGACCACCAAGTTGGATTGGAGGCTCTTGATTAATCCCATTCCAGTGACGAAGGTGCCCAGAATCAGGGGCACAAAAAAGATGGCTACCATGCCAAATTCCATGATTTCCTGTCCTCCCTGCCGGGCGCGCCGTCTGCGAGTACTGGTTGCTTGCTTTTCCATTTGGGTTACTCTCTTACTCCGTGACGCTGGTCACACCAACCGGATATCCTCCGAGAATGTCCGACGAAAAAACATTCAGCGTGAGTGGGCTAGTCGCATAAAAAATCCCATTAAAACTTCCGCTCAATGGCGCGATCCACTGCAAAGTGAGACCTTGCACCGAGACCTCCACAATGTTGCCCGGTACGTTTCCGCCGGAAGCGATCGGGGTATTTAGATTCGAGGTGGAGTAATACTTCACATAAATCGTTTGCGGACTGTCTGTGGTCTTCACGAAGCCCAAGGCGTTTAGCTGCACAATGTTTTCGACTGAGGCGTCTTGTCCCAGCCCGGTCTGCGTCTGGAAGGTAACCGCATACCGGGTCGCTTCGCGGACCGCGTTCTGCAGTGTGGTCCAGCGGAAAATCATCAGGCCAAAATCCGTCAGCGCGAAAATGAGGGCAAACGTCGGCAATAGAGTGAAAACGCTCTCCAGAATGACGTTGCCGCCCGATCTTCGCCGCCGCGTGGCCGAAACGGCAATCCGCGAGCCCATTACTGCTTGTCCTCCGATCCTATATTCATGTACTTTGACCTGCTGATCTATCGGCTAGTCCTAGTAGTTGCTTCACACCATAGCCCTTAATTCGACACGGAATACCACCCTAAGCACTCGTAGGTAGGCCACGCGAGAACCAGGGCCGCTGTCAAAGTCGTGCCGGCCCGCCTAGGAGTCCATCGGCATACTAATCCTGGTGGATTAGAGCCGGAGCATGCCGCCTTAGCCTCCCTGCGCCGTCAACTGCTCCCGCAGAAAGGCCGCCTCGTCGTGCTGTCCCAGGAGTTCAAATAGAGCCACTTGGCGCTCGAGGTTCCCGATCAGCTCGGGCAGGTGCTCGGGCTCCAGGGACGCCCAGACTCCGCCCGCCCGCCGCCCCAGCCGCAGAGCTTCTGGAAAACACCCGTTGTCTTCCTCCAGCCGCGCCAGCGCTTCATAACCCCTCGCTAGCCGAACGCCGCCCGAGCGCTCGAAGGTTGCCACCGCTTCGAGCAACAGCTCGCGAGCCCGCGAATTGTTTCCCCAATCCAGATAGCGCTGAGCCAGCTCCCACTGCATTTCCGCGATCCCGTCCAGATCCTGGCCCATCATGCGCAACTTGGCGGTTAACACCCGTTCGAATTCGGCGGCGGCTCCGGCAATATCCCCGGTCGCCTCCAGAGACTCGGTCAATATCCGTAAATCCACGGCTGCGGCTGGTGAATCCAAGCCCTCATGGCGTTCGTGGACACGAATCGCCCGGCGCAAGCACCGTTGCGCTTCTTCATGATTTCCCGCCGCGTGGTGAGCCGCACCCAAAGCACTGAATTGTTCCGCCGTCGCCGGATGGAGATCCCCCAAACTTTGTTCGTGAACCGCCGCGCTCGCCGCGAGAAATTCAACCGCTTCGCGGAATTTGCCTTTCCGTTGCCGCAGTAAGCCCAAGCGGTGCAGGCGCTGCGCCCGTTGTAGTGGATCGCGCTGCCGGCGCTTCGCTTCGAGCACGTCCAATTGCTCTAGCAGCCTTTCTGCTTCTTCGAGATTGCCGCGTTCCGCCGTAATGGTCAGCAGCACGTCCAAGGTTTGTAGGAAGAGTTCGCGATCCCCACTTCGCGTTGCCAGATCTACCGCGGAGCGGACTGTCTCTTCCGCATCCGCCAATTTCTGCGCAGCCGCGCCGCTTTGATCTTGCCTTCGCTGCGCCTCCCCCAGTTCCAGCCGCAACAAAATGCGTTGCTCCGGAGACTCATGCCCCCGCTCCCCTTCGATGGCCCGCGACAGGTGCAATTCCGCACCGGCGTAGTCGGCTTCTTCAAACAGGCGCTCGCCTTCCTTCTGCTCTTTCCCTAAATCCCAGGAACTAAGACGCGAGCCCACCGATCCGCCCCCCGACAGACCAAGCAGGGAGCGCAGATTTCCAAGCATGCTATTCTCCAGTGAACATTTTTCTATCGATACTGTGCCGCGGGACTTTAGCGCCAGCCTTGCTCCGCGAGTTCGCGTCAAGGTTCGCTTGCGCTTTACCGGCGGCCCCCGACTTTAACTAGGTCTCCCCGCTTTCGCCGGATCGTTTCCGAGGCCGTGGAAAAATGCTCCAGGAATTTGTGCTTATCTCGATGCGGTTTGGGATCCTCGCGCTCCAACAGCGTGCCGGCGAACTCTTCGGCGCTCTGGCCCATGGGAGAGCTTTTGCTCACCACCGTCCCTTCACTGGAAGCATCGCTAGTTCCCGCGTAATCATTGGGGAATGTGGCGACCACCGGCATGCCAAGTAAATCCTCCACCTGCTGTTTGTTGAGCAGCGCCTTTTTGTGAACCCGGTTCAAAATGATCGAGACCCGGTCGGACAGCTCGCACGCCTTTAGAAAAGCCACTTTCTCGCGGGTCAGGTGCAAAGAGGAAATTTCCGGTGTGCACACCAAAAAGACGCGCTTGGATTCCTGCATCAACTCTAGAGAATATTTTTCCAGATTCCCGGAGAGATCGAAGCACAGGGCTTGGTATTGGCGGCGCGCGAAGGTGACCAGATTCCGTATCTGGGTGGGTTCGATACGCGTATTCGGACGGATACCTCCGGCGTGCAGCACGTCCATGCCGTTGGTGGGCGTCACCATCGAAGCCCATAGGTCGTCGTCCATCTCCTCGGAGTGGTCGACGGCGTCCAGAACGCTGTTTTTATTGCTCAGCTTCAGCATGAAACGTATCATTCCGGAATTCAGATCGAAATCCGAGAGTAATACCCTGGTATCCGGCTTGCGCGCCAAGGCTGCGGCCGTGTTCAAACAAATAGTGGACGTGCCGGAACCGGCTTTCGAGGGCAAGAACGAAAAAACGTGGTTGCTGCTGCTATACATCACCGGACGCCGTTCCAGCAAAGTCTTGAACCGCGCCAGCGCCTCGACGATGTTCTTCTGCTCAAAGGGCGGTGCCAGGAATTCACGCACGCCGGCTCTCATCGATTGCTGCATCACGGCCGGATCCAGGGTTTCGTGGAACGCCGCGATTTGCACGTGGCTGGCTTCATGCTCCAGCAGCGTGATCAGTTCGCTGGCTTTCTCGGCCGAAGCAAAATCGATGAATACCAACTCCACCGCGTGTGCTCGTAAGGCCCGCACCAGATCGACGGCGGCTGGATAACGGTTTATCATGCGCGCCATGTTGACGTGTCCCGTCGCCTGTAGAGCCGAGGCCAGCGGCCCCCGCATGTTGTCATTCGGAGAAATTACAATGCTCTGAAACAATTTTGTGTCCTCCTCGAGTTACTCGGCCCGGCCCCAGCATGAATCCCGGACCGCTCACCAAGCGGATGATCGGCTGTTGCGGTCGTAAATTCGCCTCCCAGGCGTAAGCAGGTTCACCTTAGCCGTACTCGGACAGATACCTTAGGACGTATCTCCTCGCACCCTCACTTCGCAGCGCCAACACCAGACCATGCGTACTTCCGAACACCGCGCCTACTGTTTTGCCCTCCGCCCACCGATTCGTTACAGTGTGAGATCCAATAAACGGCTCTGCGTGAGAACCATCGTTGTCATGCTCGGCGTCGCACTCGACGTTTCCGCCGCTTCCCAATACAAGATATTGAGTGAGTGTGACCCATCCTCGGAAGTGCGCGCGCTCATCGCCAAGGATGCCCCGCTCGCGGTTCATTTTGCGATTGCCAGCGCTACCACCTGCTACTCGGTAACGGCGACCGTCGATGGCAAGCCCGTGCGCGGTTATGTCCTCGATCCCGGACTCGACGGGGTTCTCGCCTTCGAGAAGGCGGTCAGCCAAGCCCGACAGAACCTCATCGAAGCCGCCCAGGTTCTTCCCCCGCCCGTGGCGCCAGCTACCGATTCAGTTGCGGGCCCGACCGACACCAAGAAATCTCCAGACGCGCCCGAGCCGGTAACTCCCAAGGAAGCTCCCAAACCCAAAGCCAAAATCGAAGACCCGTCGCATTGACAACCAGCGCCCGCGCCTCCCGGCGAAGGAGTATGCAGCGAAAGTAGACAACGTCCGATCAATAGGGACAACTAGGAAGAGCCGAAAGGAATCACGATGTCAGTTTCCATGGGATCGGCTTTGTTTGCGTACCTGCTCAGTGTGGTCTGTTCCTTGATCTTGGCCAAGCGAAGCTCCAACTGGAGGATCCGCCTCCTGGCACTCACGATCGGCTTGCTGCCTCTCTGTCAGGCCGTGATTCTCCTGGGTCGTCACCAAATCTGGCTCACTACGGAACTCGCCGAGATCGCCGAGTCAATGGAGTTACTGGTGGGCGCGCTCAGCCTCACCGCCATCCATCTGCTCAACAAAGAAAACAGTGACCGGCGGCACACCGACGTCCGCCTCCGCGTCGTCGAGGACACACCCTCGCGCGGGCAATAGCCCACAAGGTCCGCCGGCGCTTTCAAGATTCGAAGCAGCCAGCAAATGATATCTCGTATGTTCACAGATCCCCTTCACTTGTTTTGACCGTCTGCCTGGTGCAGAATGGGTTGGCTATTGACGAATCCATTTTGAGGAGGCTGTATGCGTGGTGCAATGCTTTTTGCAGTGGGACTCTTCGCGGGGCTGGCAATCCAGGTAGGCATGGCGCAGTACCCCAATAGCGGTGTCGTGATGATGAATCACGTTGGCATCAGCGTGTCCAATATCCCGGAGGCGGTTACCTACTACACCCAGAAAATGGGTTACCGTGAAGCGTTCCGCGTCAACGACGAAAAAGGGCAGCCGCGCCTGGTCTACATGCAGATCAGCAAGAATACATTTCTCGAGCTCAACCCGGTAACCCCCGAGCGGCCCGCTGGGTTCAGTCACTATGGGCTCCAGGTCGAGAACGCGGCGCAGGCCGTCGCCATGTTCAGGAAGAACGGCGTGACAGTGACCGATACCAGCGCCAGTCCTACCAAAGCCATCCTTGCCAATATCACCGACCCCTACATGGGCCGCATCGAGCTCACCGAACTCCCTCCGGAGTCCATGCACTACAAAGCCATTCAAAGCTGGAAGTAAGTCGCCGTTCGCGAAGGAGGATCCAGATGTCCGTCTCAAGTGTCGCGAGGTTCGGATTCACAGCACTGCTGATCGTCATCAGCGTTAAGGCACAGCAGCGCGGCGGCACCGCTCAGACCGACAAAGTGGAGCCCGTGAACAGCGGCGCCAACCCCTATCGCGTCATTCGGGACTGGGCGCATCTGGGTGAAGACCGGCCGTGGGGCGGTTCGAACGGCGTAGCCATCGACCGGGATGGCAAGTCGGTGTGGGCGACGGACCGCTGCTCGCCCGGAACAACCCCGGGCTGCCTCGGCACAAAAGCCAACCCCATCCACCACTTCGATGAGTCCGGGAAAGAGATCACGAGCTTTGGTGCCGCGATGTTCGTGTGGCCCCACGGCGTCCATGTCGATCGCGAAGGCAACGTCTGGGTGACCGACGCGCGCGCCCCCAGTACCGACGACCTCCAGAAATTTCCCGGAGAAGACCAGAAGGGAAGCGTTGTCATAAAATTCAGCCCTCAAGGCAAGGTCCTGATGACGCTAGGCACGCCCGGCGTGCGCGGAAACCCGCCCGAAGCCCTAACCGATCCCACGGACGTCGTGACTGACCCGGCTAATGGTGACGTTTACATTGCCGAGAGCCATACCGACGTAGCAGATCCCAATCTCATCGGGCGCATCTCGGTGTTCGACAAGAACGGGAAATTTCTCAGAGTCATCGGGAAAACAGGAACCGGGCCTGCTGAGTTCCGCACCCCGCACGCGCTGGAGTTCGACTCTAGGGGCCGGTTAATCGTTGCCGATCGCCACAACCATCGCATTCAAGTCCTCACGAAGCAGGGGAAGTTTATCCTCGAATACGATGACTTCGGCCGCACCAGCGGACTGGCCATCGACAAGAACGACGTGATTTACACGTCCGATTCCGAGTCGACCGAAAAAGTTCACCCGGGCTGGCAGCGGGGAATCCGCATCGGGAGTTTAACGGACGGGAGAGTGACCGTGTTTATTCCGCCCCACATGACGCCAAATTCTCCGGACGGAGCGATGGGGGAAGGCATCGCGGTGGACGCTGCTGGCAACATCTATACCGCCGAAGCGCAACTAAGGGGCGTGACGAAATACGTCAAGAAGTAGCTCCAGCTTTACGCCGCACGCGGCTCAGCGGATTGGTCGCCAAGCTCATCGCCCCGCAGTGCGATATCGCTCTCGAACATGGCGAAGACTTTGCCTTCCCATAACACGTCCAGAATTCGCAATCCCGAAGCAGTTCCACTGATGATCTGTATGATGGACGACGTAGGAATCATCGCGGCCATCCTTTCGCCGTTCTTGTCGAGGGCGGTGGCAATGACAGGTTCGCGAAGCTTGAAGCGTTTTCCAGCCAGCATAAGGCAGCATCCCTTCCTGCGCTACGTGGGCCGTTTCTGACGAGGATACAAGTAAGCTACCACAGATTTCGGGCCGGTGGGGTGCCTCCGCCGGCACTCACTGCCCGAAAGGCGTATACTGAACGCTGCCAGGAGGGAAGATGAACTTTCGATGCCTCTCTTTCGTAGCTGGACTCACCGCGCTGGTTTCGCTGGCGCCCGGACAAGTGGCGCCGCACTCGGCCTTGGCGGAAACCAAAGCGGTCAAGCAGACTTGGGTAGTGCCCCGAACCTCTGACGGACATCCTGACCTGCAAGGCTTCTGGGCCAACAACAGCGCCACGCCGCTCGAGCGGCCAAAAGAACTGGCAGGGCGTGCCTTTCTCACCGACCAAGAACTGGCCGCCTTCAAGAAGAAGGCCGCCGAGCTCTTCAACGGCGAGGGAGACGCCGCCTTCGGCGATACCGTATTTCAAGCCGTGCTCGCGAATGTCAATGGAACCAAGTCTGGTTTCAAAAGCACCGATGGCACCACCGGGGATTACAGCTCGGTCTGGACGGTCCAGAGGGAATGGGACAATCGAACCTCGCTCATCACCGATCCGCCCGACGGGCGTCTGCCCGCTATGACACCGGAAGGGCAAAGGAGGCGCGAATCCAACATTGCAGCCATGAATCGTGTGCCCGACGGACCAGAAGACCGGCCCTTGCAAGAGCGCTGCATCACCTACGGCTCGCCGCAGTTGACGGCCGGGTACCAAAGTTACTATCAGATCCTGCAGACTCCCGCCGCGGTAGTGTTCATGACCGAGATGATTCACGATACCCGTGTGATCCCGCTCGACGGACGCCCCCATCTTCCATCCGCGATTCATCAGTGGCTGGGGGACTCGCGCGGCCATTGGGAAGGCGATACCCTCGTCGTCGATACCCTCAACTACAAGCCCAGAAGCTTCATGAGCGTATCCAGCGAAAAGCTCCACGTGACCGAGCGCTTTTCCCGCACCGGCCCCCAGAGCCTGAAATACGAAATCACCATTGACGACCCGGGCACCTGGACCAAACCCTGGAGCCTGATGATCTCCCTGAAGCACTCTCCGAAGCCGATTTTCGAATACGCCTGCCACGAAGGCAATATTGGGATGGTAGGTATTCTGTCCGGAGCTCGTGCCGAAGAACGCGCCGCCGCCTCTGCCGGCCCGCACAAATAAGTCCGTCGCCTAACGGAGCGGAGCGGTTCGCATCAGCCGTTCCCTTCGGGCAGCGTTGATCAATTCCAGATATTGTTCGATGTGCTGTGCTTCGCTCCAGTGAATCTGATGAGCGCTCTTACCTTTTTCTCCCAAGGTCCGGGCTAGATTCGCGTCCTCCAAATAACGCTTCATCGTCGCCAGCAGTTCGGCCTCGCTCCCGTAAACATCTCCCGCGCCGCTCTGCCGGATCAACTCGGGAAGCGCGCCGCGATCGTGCACAATGGCCGGAGTGCCCGCGGAAAATGCCTCCAGCACAACGTAGCCAAACGTTTCATGAAACAACGACGGCACGATCAATGCCCGCGCACCCTGATACAGACGGAATAAATCAGGGTATGCCAGTAGGCCCGCGAATTGTACGTTCGGTAGACCGGCCGCCTCCGCCCGCAGGGTTGCTTCATAAGGCCCCGTCCCCGCCAGGATGAGATCGGCTTGCGGAAGGTGCCGCATCTGCACGATCACCTGAGAGAACCCCTTCTCCTTGATAAACCGTCCCGCGGCGGCAAAGTACGGCCGCTCAGACGAAGGGCGCCAGGGCGTAACATCCGGCTGTGTTTGTCCCACCTGGGTGTGTCCCATAGGATCTGGAAGAAAGTAAGGGAGCCGCACGATGGCTCGCTCCACTCCTCGCGCCCGGTGGATTTCCTGTGTGTGAGAGCTCGGCACAAGCAACGCATCCAGATGCCCGAGCATCCGCCCCCGCAGGCCAGTGTAACGCCAGGCCTGCGGCGGCCGACCGGCGGCCAAGGTGCAAGAGATACAGGTGGGGCGGTCGCATACCTTGCTGTCCTGCTTCCACAGAAGGCTCAAGGGGCACAGCAGCCAGTGATCGTGAGCGGTCATCAAACGGACGGCGTTGCCCGGATCGTTTACGCTTAAGACCTCCATTCCGCCGATCAGAGAAATGTTGTGGAAATGAATGACGTCAAACTTGCCTTCCGCCAGCCTCTCTTCAAGCTTCCTGCGCAGCGTGCTCATGCGCCCCGTCTGATGCGTCCACAACAGTCCCAAGCGTCCCCACGGTTCGCGCAATCCATGGATGCGCAGACCTTGCGGCGGTTCGTAGCTGCGCAACGGATGATTCCCGCGCACGGCTTCGAAGGCGTCGATATTGTAGATCACTTCGACTTCGTGCCCACTGCGCAGCAGCACGCGCGACAGCCGGTCCACGTAGGCCGCATCGCCGCCGAAGCTATGCGGCCCGAAAAACGTGGTGATCATGCAAAACTTCACGGCAAGGGCTTGGCCAGGCCCTGCGCGGAAGAGCCGCGGTTTACGCTCGGCGGCCGCGGTTTTGTGAGCGCTGTCCAGTAACCCCTGACCTCACCCGCGCCCCACCATCCGTGCCCCGCAATTTGCAGGGGAAACGTCCATAGATAACGTCCCAGGCAACTGCCCCGCGCCGCGTCGAGCGCCGCCCGTGAAAGTACCGAAAAAATCAACAGGGGCGTGCCCGGCAAACTCGCAATCAAGCGTGCCTTCGACCATCCTTCGTAATCCGCGCGGACGGCCCCGAACTCCGCCCCGCGAGATATTCTTTGCCGCAGAAATCCACGCACGTTTCCCTCGTGCCGGTGCGCCACGATGGCCCGGGGCTCGAACCACGGCGTGAAACCTCCCGCCTTCGCCTGCCAGCTTAGAATCGCGTCCCCAGCGAATACTTCGCCATTAAAAGGACCGATTTGATCCCACACCCGGCGGGCGTAAGCCACATTGGCAGTCGGCAGAATCCATCGCGGCCCAGGGGCTTGGCCCTTCAGCAACCCGTGGAACTTGCAAATGTGGACGCCTTGCTCGAACCACCTCTGGCTCGCCACATCCATCGCGCCTCCCACCACGGCGCGGCCTGATTTCCAGGCCTCCACCAGATACTGGAGCCAATCCGCATCCGCCGCACAGTCCGCGTCGCTAAACACCAGCAGTTCGCCCGTCGCGCGCTCCACTCCCAGGTTGCGTGCGGCATGCGGCAGGAGCCGCGTGGAGTGTTGAATAAAATGCACCTCCGGGAACGCCGCCGCCACCGCTGCCGTGCGCTCCTCCGCTGAGCTGTTCACGACGATCGCTTCAAAGTCGCGGAAAGATTGCCGCCGCAGCGCCCGCAGGCAATCTCCGAGCGTCGCGCCCGAATAATATGCGGCCAGAATCACGGAGACTTGCGGCATGGCCTAAGGAGCTTTCCCGGTCAATTCAGCGGAGCGCGGCGTCGAAACTTCGATCTCCTGGAAGCGCTTCACCGAATTTCCGAAGCCGAACAGATAGCCCATCGTCTCCCCTAGCGATGACCAGACAAAAACTGCCATCGCCACCGGCAAGGAGGCGAGCGTAGCTCCCCACAGGACCCGCCGTCTCATTTGCACGCGCAACAACCGTCCCAGTTTCATAAACGGCACGGCGATCGGAACCGCCAATGCATACACCAGCCGACGCGGCCAGCCCCAACCTCCCACCGCCACTCGCGAGGCAGCGATCACTCGGCAATGGGCGAAATTACCTTCCAGAAGGATCCCCAGTTCTTCATGATTTTGGTGCGCGACAATCGCGTCCCGGATGATGTCCATGGGCTTCCCCGCGCGGGCAAAATGCTCTTGCAGCGTCGAGTCCGTGTGGAACATCCCGCCTAATTTATCACCCAATTCAAGCAGCGCCTCGCGGCGGTAGGCGACGTTGTTGCACGGCATGTGCCGGATAGAACCGGACGGGACGGGATGCGCCCAAGCGCCATAGTCCGCAATAAACCCAGCCTGCGAAAGATACGCTTTCCAACCGAAGTCCTTCCCCGGATTCGCATTGAGGAACGCGTAGCCCGCAGCCACCCAAGGACCCGAGGACGCGCGAATAATGGCTTCCGCCCAAGTGGACAAAGGGATGCTGTGGTCCTCCGTAAACGCAGTGATCGGGCTCTTCGCCGCGTGAATTGCTGCTGCCCTCACGTCGCCCCATCGTTGGTCCGCCGAAAACTCCAAATAGACCGTGGGGACACCGCCGGGGTCAACTTTTAATCGCGGATAAGAGCTACATGCGGTATCCGCAATGACGATCTCCATCTGCTCCGCTGCGGTCTGCTCATTCAACCGGTCAAGCACCTGCTGCGCTCTCACCCTCTCGTGGCCGACCAGAACAATCGCGCTCAAAGCCGGCTCTCGATGGAACCCAACCTCGGAAGAAGCAAGAGGAGCCACTGGGATCTAGCTTACCGGATCAGCCATTGCCACTCACGCTGCCGGCCCAGAACGCCAGAACCGCTATGAGTCCGCCGAAAGCAAAAGAATTCGATAACGCAAACTCCCCCTGCGCTCGTCGCCGCATTTTTGGTGATCGCAGCGTTCCTGGCAACCGCACCAGAACCTCTTGAAGCTCAACCTCATGCGAGGGAAGCGAATTTTTATTTCACAATTTTTGCTTGGATCGAAGACCTCTAACCGGTGCTTAATGACGTTTCGGTCCGCTAAAAAGCTGTCTCAAGAGCCGTGGGACTCGGTGATCTTCCACTTGGAAACCCAGTAGAGTCTCACCCACCAGGAGAATGACCACGAACGGCAAAACCGGAATGGGCAAATAGTGTAGGCCGGCCACCGCAAGTACGAAAATCCCCACCGACAAGAGAAAGTAATTTTTCAGGCTCATCTGATTTCTCCTCGCCGGACATTAATGCACTCCGCCGGCCAAACGTCTCCGCTTCAGTGGACCTCCGCTTGCACCTTCCACACAACGAAACGTAAGCCAGTTCCGGCAGTGAAAAAACAGCCGAAAAAAAGGAGTAGCCATGACCTCGAAAGCAAACCACTCGATAGACTTGGAGTTATACGGAATCGGCGCCCTACTCGCCCTCTCCGTCATCGGATTTATTTGGGTTTCCTTTTACTACCGCTAGCGCGAAAACACCCAAGCGGAAGGCCGCGATTTAGATCCCTGGGGAAAATGCCCCAAGCAACGTCAGCCTTCGTATTGCAAGACGTTTAATCCGGCGTTCCAGTCCGTAACGTACACCAGTCCGTCGTTCGTGACCAGAATATCGGCAGCCTTGGCGGCAAGCGCGGTATTGGGACGCGGGTCGATTAACTTCTTCGGCGCCGGAGGCACCCAGTAAGCAATCTCCTTCGGCGAAAAGGCGTCCTTGATATCGAACACTCGAACCCCGGCCACGTTGTAGGTCGCGAAAATCGTCTCTTCGCTACGAAACGTGTTTGGCCGATTCTCGTGCAAGTTGTGCGGCCCGAAAGTGCCGAACCCGCAGAAGTCTCTTTCCTTTGGTGCCGGCAACGTGGAAATCGAGACCGGGTTTTCCTCCGCCCGCAGATCCACCAGGAACGTGCAGAACATTCCCTTCGCGCACTTTTCCGCGTTCGCTTCGTCCGCCACCACCGCCAGCTTCCGCCCCGGCAAGGGCAGGGGAGTGTGCGTTCCCCCCGGAAACGGCGGGCTCCAATTAATATGTGAAATCAGTTTCGGCTTCGTTGGATCGCTCAAATCATGCACCGTAAAGCCGCCGTCGCGCCAAGCCCCGTAGCCCCGGTTCCCCGAGGTGATCATGTGGTGCAGCCCCACGCGCCGTCCCGGCTTCAGTGTCGACGCCTCACCCGCCGCGCGATTCATCCCCGGCATCCACCAGCGCCCCACAATCTCCGGCTTCGTAATATTCTGCAGATCCACCATGCACAGAAAGTGATCCGTGAAGCCATCCAGATGCGCGGCAATTGCCGCGTAGCGTCCCCCCGCCCACCACAGACGGTTGATCCCAAGCCCCGGCATTTCCAGAAACGCAATTTCCCGCATCTCACCCGGTTTCGAAATGTCGTGAATGCTCAACCCCGAGCGGAATTTCTTGCGGCTGGTAATGCTATCCGCAAGCGCATTCTCGAAGTACCCGCGAATGTTGTCGTAGGATTGCATGGCCACGATGTTCGCCCCGTTAGCCAGCAACAGCAGATCGTCTGAAACCTGCAAATGATGCGTCCGCGTGAAGTCTCCGCCCGTGAAAAATCCCACCGGCTTTAGCTTGCGCGGGTCCGCCGCATCCACAATCGTCACGCCATTGCTGAACATGTGGCCGACGTAAAGATGCTTCCGGTTGAGCATCACCTGCACGCTATCCGGCCGCCCGCCCAAGTCGCTATAACCAAGGTGACGGAAATGCTGCCCGATCCCCTGCGGTGGAATCACACCTTCCTCCGCGGCACTCATACGCCCGCCGCTCTGCGCCAAAGCGGCCGCTCCCAGCAAACCCTTCACGGAATCGCGTCGAGTGATCCTCTTCATATTTGCTCCGACAACCAGCTTACACGCCCGCTCAATGTGAAGCCACCACGCACTGTGATATTCTGACCAGCCAGTGAGGTTGCCATGAAGATGTTTCGTCCCCCGCTCGCCCTCGCAGCCGCGGCGATGTTGTGTTGGACCGCGCCGCCCGCCCGCGCTCAGACCAACGCCATCCCGCGCACCACCGACGGCAAACCCGACTTCAGTGGATTCTTCGACGTCCAATACACTCCCAACATGGCCATGGGCAAAGAAGACGCGATCCCTTACACGCCCGCGGGCAAAGCAGCCTACCGCAACCACGACGCCAAGGACGACCCCACCGCCAACTGCTGGCTCCCCGGCGTCCCGCGTATCATGCAGTCGCCGTATCCGGCACAGTTTATCCAAACCCCGAATCAGCTGGTGATCTTGTTCGAATACATGCACACCTTCCGCTCTATTCCCTTAAACGCCCGTCCGCATCCCACCGACATGGAGCCCGCCTTTATGGGAGATTCTACCGGCCATTGGGAAGGCGACGAAATTGTAGTCGATACCGTGGGCCTAAAAGGTCCGCCCTGGACTTGGCTCGACACCGCCGGCCATCAGCACAGCGACGCTCTGCATGTGATCGAAAGGTTCCGCCGGACTCCCGATACCATCGAGTATCAGTACACCGTCGACGATCCGAAAATGTACGCCCAGCCGTGGACGCTGCAGCGCGTCTACAAACCGCTCAAACTTTCACCGCGTATACCGGAGCTGATCGAGTATTCCTGTAGCGAGAATAACCGTGACCTCCAGCACTTGGTCACTACCAAGCCCGCGCAGCCCTAAAGCCCTAGCGTGTGGTCCCGGTGATGGTGAAGTTTACGTTGATTTCTGTGATCACTTCCACAGGCTGCCCGTTGAGCAGCGTCGGACGGTAAACCCATCGCTTCACCGCATCGCTCGCGGCTTCCACCAGCGGCGAGGGACCGGAAATAAATTTCAAGTTCCGCATCTTTCCATCCTTGCCGATCAGCGCCGTGAATCGCACCATGCCCTCGACACCCGCGGACTTCGCCAGCAGCGGGTAAACCGGCACAACCTTCTTAATCAAGTTGGCCGCCTGCAGATTGCTCTCTACCCGAACCGGCTGCGGCGCGGCCGCCGTCGGAGGCGAAATGGCTCCGAGCGACGCCGATAAATTCACGCCCACCGGTGTCGCCGGCGAACTCGCCAAAGCCGGCGGCGCATCGATGATCGCGCCCTGCTCTCTGTTTTGCTGTGTGGATGGCGGAACGAAAGTGCGGGCTTTCACGGGGCTTGCTTGCGGAACCTCCACGACCGCCTGAACAGGGGGTGGCGGAGGCGCCTGGGTTTTCGGCGGAACTGTCGGCGCAATAGCCTGCGGCTTCACCGTCGCAACCGCCTCGCGCGGATTAGGCGCGGCGGCGTTAGCCGGTGGGACCATGGCCAGAATCGATTCCTTGGCGACGCCCCCGGAACTATTGTTCACCTCTAGATCGAACTGAATACTTTCCGCCGTCGAGGGATACGTCAAATGTCCGATTCTTAATTGCCCTGCGTCGAGCGCCATCGTCCGCGGCGTTTTGTCATGCTCTGTAATCACCAGCCGCCCGTCCCGCGCCTGCGCGATCGTCGTGCTTTGTGCGTTCCAGCGGACGTTGATCAAGCCATTCCCCAACGGCTCCGCCAGAACTTGCAAAGGTGCGTTGTCTTTGGGCGCCGCCACAGCCGCCGCCGGCGCTTTCGCCGGATGCCCCTTCGGCCACAGGAAGAAAAGACCCACCACCAAAATCAACGCGCCACCGATCGCACCCGCCACCCAGCCGTTCCGCGACGGCGCCGGCATGTGTGCCGGCATAGGTGCGGGCATCGCCGCCATCACCGGCTGGGATTTAGGAAGCGTGACCTGTATAGGAGCCGCCTCCGGTGGAAGACTCGCCGCCGGGTACTCCCGTTCTGGCGCTGGCACTGGCACAGGCGCAGGCTCCGGCGTGACCACCCGTTCAACTTCAACCGGCGCACTCGCGACGGGTTCCGCCACGGCTGCTGCGTCGTCCACTTCTACTGCCGTTTCGATGGGGGGCGCCTCATCCGGCTGTTGCACCTCCGGCTGCCGCACCTCCGGTTCAGGAGGATTGCTGGTAGCTCGCAACAGCGCAGCCAAATTCTCTTCGCTGACGGCAACCAGTGATTGCCCTTCTGCTATTTCAGCGCGCTCCGTCGTGGAGTCAGTCGATGTGGGCCCGGCGTTTGTCATAGCGTGTTCCAAACCTCCAGCAACGCGGCTGGACACCTGTTACTTTCCCGCTTTTCTTTGATCGGCCCTTTTGAGCCAATACTTTAGCGGCAGTTTTCGCTATGAATTTTCGTCATCGACGAGCGCGTCAAGCCCCTTGCAGCAAAGGCCGCAACTCCCGCACGCTCTTGACGTTTTCCAGATCCAGCACCCGCTCGATCAGCTTCGCGCTAGTCGCCGCACCCAGCACCGGCGTGATCAGATCGCGCGATTTCGTGATGATTTCCTCCCGCGTCATGGGGTTCTCCGGCGTCCCGCGAACCGCCTTGACATGCTCCGTCAACTTCGTCCCATCGTTCAGCGTCACCTCCACAATCGCCTGCCGCGCCTCCAGATTCGGCTCCAAAATCGGATCGAACACCAGTTGCACCTTGGCACGTTGCTTCAGCACCGCCGCATCCTTCATCCGCGGTTTATCATGCGCCGCCGCGAAGGACGCCGTCTTATCCAGCAGCATCACCGCCAGCATGTGCTGCACATTCACATCCGGCATTTCACGATCGTTCACCACACCGCCCATGTGCGGCCCCAGCTTTACGATCAATTGCTTCACCTGATCCGCCTCGAAAGGCCGCCGCTGGAGCAGGGCCTCCAGCGCATCCAGCGCCGCCTGAATCGGCCCGCCCACCGTCCATTTCTTGATCGTCGTTCGCGTGATTTCGTAGCGCTCCCCCAGCTTATCGATCAGCGCCGCCGGATTCGCCTTGGGCATATAAGCTTCTAAATAATTGTCCGTTCCCGAAAGAATGTCATCCACGCCCGTGGCCCCAATCTGCACCAGCAGCGCCCCCGTCACCCCGTTGCGCGCCGGCAGCCCCGCAAACACAAAAGCCTTCTCGATATGCTCCGTATCACGCTGCCAGGCCGCGATCCCCGAGGATTGCTGCGCCGAGTAATCCAGCAGCCAGCGCATTTGCTGCGCATGGAACCCCGCCACGCACCCCGCCGCCCCCGCTGCCCCGAATGTTCCCGACGCCGTATGGACGCTCTTGTGCCCGTCGTAGTTGAACGCCTGTCCGCCCAGAGTCGTAGCCACGCGATTCGCAATGTCGTACCCCAGCGTCACCGCGCGCACAAACCGCAAACCGTCGTTGTCGAACTGTTCCCCCGCCGCCAGAGCCGCCGGCACCACCGCGCAACCCGGATGCGTTCCCAGCGGAGCATAATCGTCGGTTTCATCGGAATGCGCCAGCATCCCGTTCGTCAGCGCCGCGTCAATCGCCCCGCAAAGCGCATCCGACGCCACCACGGTAGCCACCTTCTCGCCCACATGCGCCTTCGCAAACTTGATCGCAATCTTCCCCGGGGCCAGTTGCGACCCCGAGATCATCGCCGCGAACGTATCCAGGATGTGATACTTTGCATGCTCCATCACTTCCCGCGGAAGCACGCGCGCGCCAGCCTCGCTCATGTAAGCGCCCAGCTTCGCAGTGACCTCACTCACCGCCACCGCACCCGTAGCCGCCCGCGCCGGAATCGCCGCCACCGCGAAAGCTCCGCAAGCCCGTTGCAGCACGTCACGCCTTGTAAGGTTCATCGTTCACCTCCTTTTTCGATCAGTAGAATATTATCAGCTTCCAGGAGAGAACCATGCTCACCCACCGCAAAGTCGTGTTCCTCGCCAGCGCCTTTTCTCTACTCGCCCCCAAGTTACCGGCCCAACAGCCGCTAGTGCTCGCCCGGCAAGGCAGTTTCTTCATCAACCAGGAGGACCTCGCCACCGCCTTCCCCACCGCCGCCGGAACCCCGCAACCCGGCCACGTCTCCGTGAAAGGCATGTACGTCCAGTATCAAATTCCACAAGCCCGCAACCGCCGCGCCTACCCCGTGATCATGGTCCACGGCTCCGCCCACACCGGCAAGACGTATGAGGAAACACCCGACGGCCGCATGGGCTGGGCCGAATATTTCGTGCGCCACGGCGTCCCCGTCTACGTCGTCGATCATTCCGGCCGCGCGCGCTCCGGCTTCGACCCTACGGCGCACGCCCCCATCTTCAACAAGTTCACCAACGAACAAGCCTGGGTCCGCTTCCGCTTCGGACCTCAACCCTTCGTCCCCTTCTCCAACACCCAATTCCCCGTCAAAGCCCAAGAAGAATACTACGCCCAGCTCGTTCCCAACACCGAAACCACGCTCCCCGGAGCCGGCCAGAATACCATCGACGCCCTCGCCAAGCTCCTCGATCGCATCGGCCCCGCCGTCGTCATGGTGCACTCCCAATCCGGCGCCTACGGAATCGGAGCCGCCATCGCCCGCCCCAACCTGGTGAAAGCCGTAGTATCGGTCGAGCCTAGAAGTTGCGCCGCCGCGCCTGCGGACATCCAGTCCGTCTTCACACACGTCCCGCTGCTCACTATGTTTGGAGACTTTCAGAAAGGCGACCCGGATTGGGCCGACCGCATGGCCGAATGCGTCGCCACCGTCGGACACATCAAGGAAGCCCACGGCGCCGCGGAGAACATCTACCTGCCTGACCAAGGCATCCATGGCAACAGCCACATGATGATGATGGATCTGAATAATCAGCAGTTAGCCGATATCATCCTGGCGTGGCTCGACCGCCATGCCCGCCAACCCTAAATCTCAGGCGGTTTCGAGCACCACGATGAACTTCGCTTCGTAAGGTGTGACGTACTTCACGAAGGCCGACCCCGCGATGTTGCTTCCGTCCGCCCTCAGCATCACGCGAGTCCGCAGAGGAATCTGCTCGTTCACTTCCACGTGAATCCGGCTGCGCGTGATATCGATGCAGCGTCCCACCACAAATCGAATTTGTCCACGCTGATCTAGCCACGCCAGCCGCAGCGGCTTATCGGACGGAACCTGCTGATAGCCGCCCTCGAGCCCCCGCGAGCTATTCTCGAAGCTATGCGTCGTGCGGTTCATCTTCTTAGCTGAGCCCAGGCCGGAAATGGCAGGCGTTACGTGACTGCGTCGCGCCTGGGTTGGTAGCGGTCGTTCCGCGGCTCCGGGCTCAGTAAGCCGAGCATGCGCTTCTGCCCAACGCCGCGCAATGGTTCCCAGGTTAGTTCAGTCCTAGTACGAAACCCCTCAATCGGCGTGCTGCAGGACCTTATGCTGACTCACATTGTCCCCGTCGCCACTCTTCAGGTCCCCGAAAATGAGAGTAGAAACAATCGTCAACGCCCCCAGCACCAGGAACGCCTGATGAATCCCGTGAATCATTTCCGGCGCGCTCGAATGGAAACGATCCGGAATAAAGAAGGCCGTCGCCAGCGACGCCGAAGCCACCCCAAAACTGATGGACATCTGCTGCATGGTGCTGGCGATAGTGCTGGCGCTGCTGGTCTGCTCCTCGGTCACATCCGCGTAAACCAGCGTGTTC
Source organism: Bryobacterales bacterium (assembly GCA_963752205.1). Classification (GTDB taxonomy): domain Bacteria; phylum Acidobacteriota; class Terriglobia; order Bryobacterales; family Bryobacteraceae; genus Palsa-187. The sequence continues at coordinate 20,895 of CAVVZG010000056.1, forward strand.
ATGCTGGTGTATTGCAGCGACGTGAAGAACCCAAAGCAAAACGCTTGCAGCACGATCACCCAAACCGGAGTCCCCACGCCCACCGTCGCGAACAGCATGATGAGCGCTCCGATGACCACCGTATTCGAAACCAGCACTCCGCGATAACCCACGCGCGCCAAAATTCTCGGCATCGTCATTTTCAGGCTGATGGCCGCGATGGCCTGCGGCATCAGCAGCATCCCCGATTGAATAGGAGTAAATCCCAGCCCCACCTGATACAGCAGCGGAAACAAAAACGGAATACCGCCAATCCCCAGCCGCGTCAAAAAACTCCCGCTCACTGACGCGCGAAAGGTGCGGATGCGGAAGAGGCTCAGCCGCAGCAGCGGAAACTTAGTCCGCGCCGCGCGAAATCCATAGCTCGCGAGCAGCACCGCCGAAAGCCCCAGCATCCCCAGGACCTCGCCCGCACTCAAGGTATGTTCGCCAAAAACTTCCAGCACATACGAAAGCAGCCCCACGCCCGAGCCAAACAGCAGCAGTCCGCCCAGATCCAAGGGATGCGTGTTCTCCTCACGATAATCCGGCAAATGGCGATAGACCATGTACAGCCCCATCAAACCAATCGGTACGTTTACGAAAAAAATCACGCGCCAGTGAAAGTACCCGACGATCAAGCCCCCCGCTATCGGCCCCAACATCGGACCGATCAGCGCTGGAATCGCCACGAAGCTCATCGTCCGCACCAGTTCGGACTTCGCAAACGTCCGCACCAATGTCAACCGCCCCACCGGCACCATCATGGCCCCGCCGCAGCCTTGCAAAATGCGGCAACCCACCAGAACGTGAATGTTACTTGAGATCCCGCACAGCAGCGATCCCAGCGTGAACAGTCCGATCGCCGAAGCAAACACCCGCCGTGTCCCAAAGCGATCCGCCATCCACCCGCTGATCGGAATAAACACCGCCAGGCTCAACGTGTAGCTAGCCAGTACGGACTTCATACTCAGCGGCGCCACGTTCAGAGCACTCGCAATCGCCGGCACAGCAGTATTCAGAATGGTCGTGTCCAGCGATTCCATGAAGAACGCGATGGCCACCAGCCACGGCAACAATCGCTTGCTGGAATCAGAAGTCAAACTTGATTCGATTATCGCGCCACAACCGCGTCCGTGCCCGTCTATGGCGACCCGGTGTTCGCTAGCCGATGTATTCCGTCGCTACCATCCCGCCGGCGTCCTGCGCCCGCGCGTCACCAACATCGAAGAAATGATTCAAACCGCCTGGGCCTGGCACAACCGTACCTGATATACTTGCTCGCCGGAGGCACAATGGAGTGATGAACCGGCGCCAGTTTGTAACCACAGCCGCCAGCGCAGCTACTCTCGCTGCAGCAGCAACGAAATACGACCTAGTGATCAAAGGCGGCCGCGTCATAGACCCCTCGCGCAAGCTCGACGCCGTCCGCGACATCGCCATCGCCAATGGCCGCATTGCCGCCATCGCCGCCAACCTCCATGGCGACGCCGCCGACACCATCGACGCCAGCGGCAAATTAGTTGTGCCCGGCTTGATCGACATCCATACCCACGCCGCACGCTCGAAAGAAGCCGCCCCTTTGTGCCTGGCCGACGGCGTCACCGGTTGGATCGACGCCGGATCGCAAGGCGCGGACCGTATCTCTGAAACCATCGCCGTAGCCAAAGCCGCGCCGCAGCTCTGCCGCGTCCTGATCAACATCGGTCGCGCTGGCATCTTGCCCGAAGGTGACACCATGGACCTCAACCGCGCCGACGTCGCCGCCGCCCGCGAAGCCATCGCACACAACCGCGACATGATCGCCGGCGTCAAAGCCCGCCTCTCCCGCGACGTCGCCGGCCCCAACGATTTTGAAGTCCTCAAGCGCGCCCAGGAAGTAGCATCATCCTTCAATCTGCCCGTCATGATTCACATGGGCCAAACCATCTCGCCGCTCTCCAAACTGTTCCCCATTCTCAAGTCCGGCGACATCGTCACCCACATGTTCGCCCCGCCTCCGAACAGCATCATCGACGACGACGGCCACATTCTGCCTGAAGTGTTAGCCGCCCGCCGCCGCGGCGTCATTTTCGATCTAGGCAACGGCCGCAGCGGCCATCTGCGCTGGGATATGGCCGAACGCATCCTCAAAGCCGGCTTCCTCCCCGACACCTTCTCCACCGATTGGACCCCCGAAGGCCGCCCCACTCAAGTAGTGAATTTCCCCAACGTGATCTCGAAATTCCTGATGCTTGGCATGACCCTCGACCAAGTCATCGCCTGCGCCACCATCAACCCGTCCCGCGCCTTCCCCGTCTTCCACGATCGCGGAACTTTAAAAGCTGGAGCTCCCGCCGACATCGCCGTGCTTGAACTCAAAGACGGCGCTTTCGATTTCCTGGACAACTTCGAAGGCAAGCGCACCGGCCGCCAGCGCCTCTTCCCCAGCGCCACCATCCTAGCCGGCAAACGAGTAGCCGCATGAAGCGCCGCAACTTTTTATCATTAGCGATCGCCGCCGCAGCAGCCTCCGCCCAGACGCCCAAAAAACTCTACGCCTACGTGTCCTCCTGGACCAAAGGCCCCTTCGGCCAAGGCGGCAGTGGCGGCATCACGACCTTCACCGTCAACATGTCCGACGGCTCCCTAACCCAAGTCTCGAAAACCGCCCCCGAGTTCGACGGCCTCAACGGCGGCAGCGTCTGCATCTCCGCCGACGGCCGTTTCCTCTACTGCACCCACGAAGCCCCCAATCTCGATAACAAGCCCGGCACCGGCGGCGGAGTCCACGCCTTCGCCATCAACCGCAGCAACGGCTCTCTCACGCACTTAAACGTGCAGCCCTCTATGGGCGTCAACCCCTGCTTCATGGTCATCGACAAAACCGGCCAACGCGTCCTGGTAGCCAACCACGGCGATTTCGCAAAAGCCGTCCGCGTTGTCAAACGAAATGGCATGCCCGCCATCGAAAATGTCACTGACGACGGAACCGTTTCCATGTTCGCGGTGAGGCCCGACGGCTCTCTAGAACCCGCCTGCGACGTCTCCGTCTTCGAACGGCGCCCACCCACCGAACCCGGCCCCGGAGCCGCCGCCCACTCCGTAAACTTCGACAACACCGGCCGCTGGGCCGTTGCCTGCGACGTCGGAGCCGATCACATCTATGTCTATCCCTTCGATCCCGCTTCCCGCACGCTAGTCGCTGCGAAGTCGTTCCCCACGCCCCCAGGGCGCGCCCCCCGACACTCGGCGTTCCACCCGCGCCTCCCCTATTTCTTCATCACCAACGAACGCGAGTCCATCCTGTCTTCCTTCCACTTCGATTCCAAAAACGGTGACGTGACCCCCATCCACACCGCACCCACCATCCCCGCCGATTTCAAAGACCGCAACGCCCTGGCCGACATCCGCCTCCACCCCAACGGCAAATTCGTATACGCCAGCAACCGCGGCCACGACAGCCTGGCCATCTTCCGTATCGAAGACTCTACCGGCAAGATGATCCCCGTCGACATCACCAGCACCCAAGGCGGCAACCCGCGTGAATTCGACTTCGAACCCTCCGGAAAATTCTTGTTCGTGGGAAATCAAACCACCAACCAAATGGTGACCTTCGCGGCAGATCCCGACACCGGCAAACTCACCGCAACCGGCGCGAAGACCGATGTCCCCAAACCCGCCTGCATAAAATTTCTAACGGTGTAGTATGAAAAAACAAATCGCAGCCGCGATCATCCTCTGTGCAACAGCCCCAGCCCAGTGGCTGAACTATCCCACGCCAGGAACCCCGCGCACCCCCGACGGCAAACCGAATCTCTCCGCCCCCACGCCCCGCACTGCCGACGGTAAGCCCGACCTCTCCGGTGTCTGGAGCGGCCCCGGCGCCGGCGCCTACGATCGCAACATCGCCCGCGACCTCAAGCCCTCCGATATCCAACCCTGGGCCGAAGCCCTCTATCAACAGCGCGTCCTAGCGATGGGCAAAGACGCCCCGCGCGCAAATTGCCTCCCCGATCCCTTCACCTATTACCACATGGTCGACTTGGCCCGGTTCGTTCAAACCCCAGCCTTGACCGTGGTCTTATATCAAGGCACCACCAACAGCGTCCACCGCACCATCTTCACCGATGGCCGCCCGCTTCCCCAAGATCCCAACCCCACTTGGATGGGCTACTCAATAGGCCACTGGGAAGCAGACACGCTGGTAGTCGATACCGCCGGTTTCAATGACCGCGGCTGGCTCGACATCGAAGGCCACCCCCACACCGAAGCCCTCCATATCACCGAGCGCTTCCACCGCCGCGACTTCGGTCACATGGATCTCGAGCTCACCATCACCGATCCCAAAACCTTCACCCGCCCCTTCACCGTGAAAATCGCCAAGACGCTAGTCCCCGACACCGACCTCTTAGAAAGCATTTGCGAGAACGACCATTCCGTCCCCCACATGGTTGGCGCAGTCCCCGTAACCATCGCTCCCGCGACGCTTCAAAAATACGTCGGCACCTACGAATACGCCCCCGGCCGCCCAGCCGTAATCTCACAAGAAGCCGACTTGCTCTTCTTGCAAGAAGGTACGAATCCCCTAAAACGTCCCCTAGCCGCCGACTCCGAAAAGGTTTTCGTCTCCCGCGCCGAAGGAGACCGCGTGGAATTCACCACCGACGCCCGAGGCGCCGTCACCGGCTTCATCTACCACGGCGGCAGCGGCGATCGCAAAGCCGTCCGCAAACCCTAACGCGCCCGCGGCACCGCCTTCGCGTAAAGTTCTACCGCCGACACATTCACCCATCCCGCAAACCCATGCCCGCCGCCCGGCATCAAATCGACATACCCAATCTCGTCCACCTTACTTAAGTCCGGATTCTTAACCTCGACGCTAGTGCTCACCTTCTCCGGGTCGAGCTTGAACCAATGCTGATTCCCAAACGCCACCTCGCTCTCCAGATACTCGCCCTCCGTCGAATCCGTATGGCTCCCCGCCAACAGCGTTCCATCCGCCAACCGCACCACCGGATGCAGCACGTGTAGCGCATACGTACGCGTAATCCAGCGCAGCCGCGCCAACCCCGTCAGGTCGAAGTAGTTCGCCTTATCGCGCAGCGTCACCGCCACCGGCGACGTCGTGATCCCGTTCCACAAATCCTGCCGCCCCTCATGCACGTACACACCAATGTCCCGCGCATCCGCCCCATACAGCTTCAGTTCCAGATTCGCGTTCGTCACCGCATCCTGCGTGACGCGGCGATTCTGATCGTTCAGTTTGCCGGTGTACGGCGGCTGCTTCCATTCCTCGCGGAATAACAGCGCCGGCCGCAGCACCACCGGCTCCTGCGCCAACACTCCACCCGCGAACCCCGCCAGCATCATCAACCCAATCCAGCCATGTGACATAGCACTCTCCTTCCAGTCCGCAAACGAGTATACAACTCGCCGCCCGTGCCATGGAATTAGAGCCCAGCCTACTCCTCCACTAGGGTAGTTTTTGCGTTGACTCCGCCTGGCCCCGATGGTACTTTCATCTCACGAGTTTCTTGAATTGCATCGAACGGCGTCCCTAAAAACGCCGCTCGCCCAGGACAGCAGCAAGCCCGCAACTCTTTAGATAAGGGAGGAGGAGACGTGTCTCTGCTCATAGCATCGAATGGAAAATCAAATGTTACTTTCAGCGGTAAATACTCCCGCACAGTTTCCGTAAAAACTTCGGACAGACTGAATCCGCAATCGCGAACCACCACCAGCGCCGATTCGCGTCAACATCTTGCAGCCTCGCGCCTTTTGGAAGCCCCCGTGCTTAACTCCGCTCCAATGCAAGTTCAGCCGAGGACCGCGGACGCAGACCGCTTTAGCCGCTCTGCGCAGATGACGGAACGGCTCCGCCGCGAACTCCTCTATACGGAGAAGCGTGTCCGCGACCGCCTTTTCTCGGCGCTCGAAACGGCTCTCGCCCAATCCCCCGCGCCGCCCATTCTCTCGCGGCTCATTCGTGACGCCGCCAACCACGCTCGCCGTGAGGCCCATCGCGACGCCTTTGCTTTTTCCAATTGGGAGATCGCGGCCCGCGCCGTCAGCAACGCCATGCTCGGCGCGCGCACATTCCTCGCTCCAGATGGCGCGCCCATAGAGCCCGGCGTGCGGGCGCAAGCCACTATTGTTGCGTCACTCAAAGACGGCTTCCGCGATCTCACCGAGGCCTTCTTGCTCGAGTTCTTGATCGCCCGTCTCGGCGACATCGGCACCCGCGATCACATCGCCTTGGCCCACGCGCTTTTCCGCCAGTTCGACACCCGCGTGCCCATCGCCGACATGGAGGATCGCGTGGTAGCGATGC
>CAVVZG010000057.1:0-8069 GCA_963752205.1 Bryobacterales bacterium
CAGAGGATAAGCGTAGATGTAGGCTCTTTCTGCAATATCGTGGAGGTCAGCGGGGGCGTTTTGTCCGTGGAGCATGGCAGCGGCGAGAAGCGTGGTTACGAGGGGCCTCATAAGTCCCTTGGCAGAGAGACGAATTCTTTCAGTCGAGCCTATCATGCGCGGCACACCATGGGAAATCCCTATTCTAAATCACCTTGAGTGCGAAATTCCCGCAATCCAGACTTGCCGTTGTTGCCGGCTGAATCGGGATGTCGTGACCAAAGTCCTTTCATTACCGAAGCTCGTGAAACTTCGTCACTGGGGGTAAATATAGAGAGGGCGCGCCGCGGCAATCGCACTTCGCCAGCTTTATCTATTTCGCGGAAGCCCAGCACGCCGATCGGAGCGGATGCTATATCACGCCGCGCGTTTTCAGATCCGACAGCTGTTTCCGCGAGTAACCCAGGATTCCGCCGTAGACGAAGTCGTTGTGCTGCCCCAGTTCCGGCGGAGGTTGGTTGAAGCCAGCGGAGGCAGCGGAGAATTTTATGGGGATCCCCATGCCGTAAACATCTTCTACGAAACCGAACTTGGGATGCGCCAGTGGCACGGTCTCTCCGCGCGCCACCACCCTGGGATCGCGCACAGCGGCCTCTGGTCCGCGCACTTCGGCGCACGGCGCGCCGGCGGCTTCAAGCAAGGCGACGGCTTCCGCGGTGCTCCGCGCGTTGGTAAAGCGCTCAATCAAGGTATTGAGTTCAGCGACATTCTTCACACGCGCATCGCGGCTGGAGAAGCGCGGGTCGCCCATGAGTTCCGGCTGGCCCAACGCCGTAAAGACGGAGCGGGCAAAGGTCTCAGTGGGTGCGCAGATGGCGACGAAGCCGTCGCTGGTGGGGTAGATGCCGAAGGGCGCCAAGCGCGGTACGGTGAGGCCTGTACGTTGCGGGACGCCGCAGCGCTCGAGCAAATCGAAAGGCTCGCCGGCGACCAGCATCGTCATCACGCCCAACATGGATACATCCACGTGCTGGCCTACGCCGCTACGTCTCGCTTGATGCAGGGCAGAGAGGACTCCGATGACGCCGAACAAGGGCGCGCACAAATCGGCAAAGGGAACACCTACTCGCACCGGCGGATCCTGCGGACCGCCGGAGGTAAGCATCACCCCGCTTAATGCCTGGATAATGGCGTCCATGGCCTTGCCGGCGCCTTCGCTATCACTGCCAAAGCCCGTGATGGAACAATAGACGATGGAGGCGTTTGCTTCCTTTGCGAAGCTGTAGCCTACACCGGCGCGGTCGAGAGCGCCGCGGCTGAAGTTTTCAACGACGACATCGGCCTTTTTCACGAGATCTGCGAAGACACCGCGGGCCTCGGGATTCTTCAGATTTAAAGTGACGCCGAGCTTGTTGCGCAGGCGATTTAATGCGGATACGGAGATATCAGCGGGATCCTGGCGCACCAGCGTGGCACCGTGGGCCCCAAGGTAGGGGGCATTTTCGCGGCTGCTGTCGCCGCTCAGAGGATTTTCAATTTTGATGACGCGCGCGCCCAAACCGGCGAGCAGCATGGTGGCGAAGGGGCCGGCTAGCGCGGTAGTGAGGTCCAGCACAGTGACGTCTTCGAGGGGACGGGGCAAGAGGGTGGCTTCAGGCATCGGGTTTCACTTGTTGATCTAAGAAGTTCTCGACGGTGCGGCGCATGACCGCACCATCCCAGCCGCGCGGATCCACCATGTCACCCTGAATTAACAAGGTGGGAATGCCGGCTCGTTGCAGAGCACGCTCGATGAGAAGAGTGCCTCCGGCGAGGTAGGAAGTATCGGCCGATTGCAGCAGGAGTGCGCCGTGGATGCGATGGCGGCGCGCCTGGTCTACCATCCATTCGCCAGCCCACGGGGGATTGCGCAGTTGTTCATTCATGCTCACCACACGGCTAGCCAGTGCCCGCAACGGGTCGTCGAGGCCATAGCGGATGTAGCCATCCGGGCCAAAGGCCAAGTACATGGACCAGACGAAAGCTGCACCGCGGGTTTCTTCGAAGGCAGTGTAGAAAGTGGGATCGTGCCACACGGCGGGTCCGATCCACATCAGGCGCAGGCGTTCCCCGGGAAACGCCGCGATGCCGCGCTCCACACGATCCTTCACTTCGTCGCGGAAGGCTCTGGCGTGAGAGATGGCCCATGCGCTGCCGCGATGCCACTGCGCGGTCATCACGTTTTGAATCTGTTCGCTCAGGCGGACGGGTGATTGGGGCGCGCGGCAGATCAGGTCGCGCACCTCTTCGAAATATTCCTCCTGACGATTCACTCCTTCCATCAATTCCAACAAGCGCGCGCGATCGACGCGGCGTCCCGTCGTTTTGCGAATCGCGGTGGACAGGACCTGCAGTTCCTGCGTCATTAGATCGAGGCGGTGAGGTTCGTACAATTCCTCCCAGCGGTGGCGGCTCAGTTCCCACCACTTCGGCGGCAGGTGCGTCGCGCCGGTATTCGAAAGAGGCACGAATGGTGACCCGAACGCTTCGGCCCACAACTCGAAGACGCGCTGGATGCAATCGCAGGTCAAGCGCGCCGAGAGCACAGCGGGCTTGGGCAGGCCGCCCCAAGGCGCGTGCTTCCCGCCGTCGACGATGGTGGAAGCCATCGCCAGGCTGCAGTAGCGGCACAAACCAGGATGGAAGCCCATGGCGCTCATGCCGTCGAGTAGGACGGGCGCCAACTGCTTGGCGGAGACCAGCGCGGACCACCATTGATTGCTCACCACCGGAACGCCGGCGGCTTGGAACAATTCGAGAGGCATGTCGGCCTGCACGATGGCGTAGGGTTGCTTTTGTTCGAAGATTTCCGAGCGCAGGCTGGCGAACCAGGCCTTCTGGTATTCCGATGCGGCGCGCGTAGTCTCGAGTTGCTTTTCGTTAGGCGACGCCATGAGGCCTCTTCAAGTCCGCAAGGAATGGTTCTAACTGCGCGGAGACATGCGCTTTGTCATGCTGGCGTAGCAACACGTGCGGGATGCGGTGGCGATCGAGAAACTGGCGCTGGCGGGGGTTATCCCAACCGTAGACGTCATCGTAGCAAGGCAGGTAGAACACTACGCCGTCGACGTCGAGCCGCACTTCGCGTTCGAACCAGCGATCGGCGGCTTGCAGCGGAAAGACTTGCGGGCTGGGCGCGTCGAGATAGTATTTGGCGAAGATCGCCTCCAGGGGATCGCAGTCCGTGCGGATGGCCGCGCCCGCCGCGCGCGAGCCCCACCAATCATCTTCGGCCACCACCACAGCGCCGTGGCTCTCAACGGCGTGATGCAGGTGGGGATGATCCAGCGGGAATCCCTTGATGAGAATACGTGGGCCCGCCAGCGCCGGGCGGCGGGGGATTTCCGAAATTGCGCGATTGAGAAGAATCGCGTACTCGCCGCGGTCCATAAAGTTCCAGGCGCCGATGAGCATCACGGCTTCGCTGCCCTTGAGGCGGGGTCTGGCACCGCGACGCAGACGCAGGAGCGTGCGAATCGCACGGCGTGCGGCGTTGCTCTCGGCGATCGCGCTCTCTAATGCGGCGGCCGTGATGGGCTTGCCGGTCCATTCCTCAAGTGCTGTCTTCAAGGCGATGAGACGGCCCATTCCGTAGGCACGCGTGCGCGGGGAGCGGGTATGCAGCAGATCAAACAAATACGCCGGAGACGCGGTGTGCTTTTGTCGCGCGACCTCGCGAAGATAGAGGTACAGGCGATACTCCGCGGCCGAGGTGCGCGGAATGATGATGTGGCTGAGAGCTGCGGCTTTGCCTGCCACTGTGGATTCCAGAATCTGGCGGATGCGGGGATCAAAGGACGGCTCCATAAACTGATCCGCGTGCGGAGTCGGGCCCGCGTGCGGACTGACTAGAACCGGAACACAGCCTGCTGCGCGCAACAATTCCCAGGGCACGGTGTTGGAGGTGATGCCCACGATGTGCGCAGTCTTGCAGGCCTGTTCCAACAAAGGACTGCCCCGTTCGTGGTAAGCGGCGGCGAGCACGGAAGTTGCCGCAATGTGGGTGTTTAGCACTCGTTTAAGAGACGGCAACCGATACAGGCGCGGCGACTACGGCGGTCTGCAAGCGCTCCGCGTAGCGTTTCAGCGCGAGGATCACAACCAAGCCGATCAAGGTGCCCGCCGCTACGAAATACCATCCGGCGAGGAACCCGCCGGTGCGATCGCGCAGGTAACCCAGAATCTGCGGGCCAATGTAGCCGAAGATGCCGCCACCGAGACTGACGATGCCCATCACCGAGCCCATATCCTGCCCCTTCACTACTTCCCGCGCGATGGCGTAGATCTGGTTGGTGGCTGCCAGACCCAGAGAAATTACCAAGGCCGTGGCGCAGCGGAACAGCAGGAGGTTGTGCGTGGTCATGGCAAACGTGGAGGGGATCAAGACCAGCATCAGAGAGATCATCACATGCCAGCGATTAAAGCGGTCTGACAGATATCCGATCAGCAAGTTCGCGACGATGGCAGCGATGTAACTGGTGCTGATGATGAAGGCCGCATCGATGGGCCGCAGCTGAAATATTGTCTTCACGGCGGAGGGCACGAAGAAAGTGGCGCTGAAACCGGCCATATTCACAAGGCCCAGCAAAACCATGGCCCACACGACGGGTGTCCGGTAGGGACTCCGTGTTGTGCCAGCTGGCGGTGCGGAGGGTCCCGCTACAGCACCGTGTCCGAACAGGATCCCACCGGAAGTGGCCGCTTCGACGCGGCGATAGCCGAGCGAAAATACTAGCAACCCTAGCGCGGCCATGACTCCAAAGCCGAGAATGCCTTGCCGCCAGCCGAACGCATTCTCCAGCAAGCTGCCGAAGGGCGCGCCAATCACCGAAGCCAATGATGAGAATGCGCCCACGATTCCCATTGCGGAGCTGCGCAGCGCGGCCGGCGCGGTGAGCGCCACCGCCGTCATCACGCAAACGAATGCCAGGCGATAACCCACCAGCCACAATGCGCGCGCCGCCAGTCCCCAGGCGAAGTTCGGCGCCAAACTCAGGCATAGCAGTCCAGCGGCTATCCCGGCCAAGCCCAGCGACAGCATGCGTCTTTCCCCGAACCGTTGGGCCAGCATACCGCCCGGCAGGCTAACCACCATGGCGATCAGGCCGTACATCCCCGTGAACAAGCCCATCTGGGAAAAATTAATGGCGAAGTCTTTCTGAATGGCGGGCAGAAGCGGCGAGAAGCCGAGGCTGGACATCTGCATGGTCATCATCGCGAAGACGGCGCAGGCAAAGGGGACCAGCCAGTTGGCCTTAGTGGCAGACGAATTCATTTATGCTGCTCAAGGCTTCACGGTAATCGTGACCCGGCGATTCGCGGGGTCCATCACGCCGTTGGCTGGCTCCGCGTCCGCCTTCCAAGTTACGTTTACGCTCGACGACGGCACACCGAGTCCGCGCAGGACTTCAGCTACTTTCTGAGCACGGGATTCGGCGAGTTGCTGTCCTTCACTGAGCGTGCGCCCGTCGGAAAGCAAAGTCGCCGCGCGATAGCCGCTGATTTGCACCTGCGCAGCCTTGCTGGCGGCAGCGAACCGAACCACTTCGCTGAGAACCCTGCTGGCGCGGATGGTCAGAAAATCGCTGTCAAAATCAAACGTCACCTTAAAGTCCCGCGGCGCAAAAGGCGGCGTATAGGCGACTGGCGCCGCCGGAGGAGGTCCCGCGGGGCGCTTCGTGGACGGACCCGCACCTCGGTAACTGGCGGGCGCATCGATGCCTTCCTCAGCCGGCAGGATGATATTACATGAGCGATTGAGTTCCTTCATCACTGAAATCGTCAACGGTTTGAGCGGAATGCCTCCGCACACTCGCGGACCGCTCGCCACGGTTCCCTCCACCAATACCTCGTGGTTCAGTTGAGGCGGGTAGACGTCCGCGGTGATGTCCTGCTGAATGGTTAGGAAGTAAGTTTCGCCGTTGTACTCGGCGAGAAAGCACGGTACGGTTTTCGTGTCGCGCACAATAGGGCAAGCAACGAAATTCCGGCGCGAATCCTGCGAGCTTCCCTCCTGGGCCGCCGCGACATCCAGACATAGGGCGGTTATGCCGATGATTCTAGCGATTCGTGGGATGTTCATGTATTCCCCTTTGCTGTCGGCGTCAGAGGACGCTCAGAAAATTCACCAGATCTTTTTTCTCGGTCTCGGAAAGCTTCATGTCAAAACGCCGGTCGTAAAAGTCTACTAGCTCTCCCAGCGTTTTTGCCGATCCGTTTGCAAAATAGGGTGCACGCGCGGAGAGTCCGCGAAACTGCTGCATGACGATGGATCCAACGTCCACGCACTTGCCGGAAATCAGCGCTCGTCCCGGATCTGTCGTATAAATCACACGCCCAAGGTAGGGATGCGGCGATGCGGACTTGTCGCAAGTAATCTTGAATACGGGCAACTCGGCGGACTCATTCCACAAGGGCGACTCGGTCCAGGTGGGATAATTGTTGGTTCCCAGATCGACCCAACCTGCTGAGAGATCCTGGCCGGTCATCTGCGCGTTGTGGCAAGTCGCGCAGGTTCTCTTCAACGGATTTCCCAAGCCGATCGAGTTAATGTGCGTGGCGTCGCGCAGCCAGAACTGGCGGAACATGAAAATGTCGCTCCCGCGAGCTACCGACGCCCGAAACATGCGCTGCTGCTCGGTTGCTCCCGCTGGTGTCTTCTTCCACACGTCGAATAAATGAAACACGGGATTGTAGTCGTTGTCTCCCAGAACGCGGATCTTGCCTTTCGCCATCGCCTGCGGGCCCAGACCTTCGGGGCCGTCCGCTTCGGACAGACTTCCGCCCGTGAGATCGACGCTCTGCGCCAGATAAACGCCACTCTCGAAATCGATAATTTTTTGCAGTTGTTCCCGGGAGGGCGCAACCTTGCCTTCCTCATGCGTCAAGATTGCGCTGATGGCTTGCGTCTTCAAGGTGGGTTCGCGAGCGTCCGCCATCATGTTCATGCCGACGGGGCGGCCAGTTTCGGGATCGAGGTCCGCCAGCATGCCCGTTTTCAATACGAAGGGACCAGTATCGGCAGTCACATACTTCAGATTCGCGGCGACGCGCGGACGCCGAAAAACCGAGATGGTGGGGTTGGCGCTTTTCAGGCCGTAAAGCGTGCTGGTGTTGCATCCTGTGGGATCGCGAACCACCTCGATCGTGAACTCTGGTTGGTTCTTCGGGGGCCACGGAAGAAAAACGCGGAACAAGCCACGATTTAACAACAACGAATGCGAACTGTCCCTGTCCTGCGGAAGATTGGGACAGTTGGAGCCGTCGATAGCGGCGAATACCGGATCTTTGCCATTGGTGGAGCGCCATCGCTCACGAAGGCTGGCTGCCGAAACACTCATCGCGTAGGCCGGTTGATGGCAGGTAACGCACGCACGGCCGTTGGTCCCCAAGGGCTCGAAAAACGGGTGCCCCTTCGTCTGGGTTGGACCGGCGCTGTTCACCACACCTAACTTGCCGTGGAGATCGTCAAACTCGACCTCGGCAGGAAGAACGCTACCCCTGCCGGCGTCGAACCAGGACAGAGTCCCAAAGTATTGTGGAGGTGCCTGGTCATCCGCAGCCATGGTAACCACGGCGCCGATCACTCCAAGCATAAGAACCACCGACCGCGCGCGCTTGATTTCAGTGAGTTTCATATTGAGATCGCTCCGTGAGCCAACTCTCCAAGATTTTACTGCACACCCTCTAGTTATTCGGTGGCTCTCCCCGCACCAAAATAAGTATCCCATTCGGATCGTAGACCACTCCCGGGCTGAGGAACTCGACACCCGCAGTTTTCAAAAACGCCCGGGCCGGACTCGGGTCCGGAAACTGGAGCGTAAATTGAGGTGCTCCAGGATCCTGCATGCGGGGATGGATCGGTTGGCGCTCCACACCCTTAAACTCCCACAGCTCCGGTGTAAAAGTAGTATTCGGAATCTCCACGCTGCTGATGGTAATTTTGGCCGCAGGAACACCGGTGAGCCGTCCCAAGCTTTCGGAGGAATATACGGAGTCAGCCGGCTTCCCTGCGGCCAGTCCCATCAAGCCGTGGTAGAAGCTCAATGTCT
>CAVVZG010000058.1:0-7262 GCA_963752205.1 Bryobacterales bacterium
CGGCAATCATTTCGAAATCACCTGGCAAGGCGTGCAAGCCTTCGAAGCCGAACAAGGCGACTACGCGAAGAAGTCTTTGATCGCATTACCCGCGCCATCCGCCTGAAGCGCTTTCGCTATAATCGGGTATCCCCCGGCGAAAGTCATGACCCTCGGCGCGAAAATAGGATTCGCCTGCGCGTTAGCCGCAGCCCTCGCGGCGCTGGCGATTTGGATCGCCCGCCGCATGCGCGCTACGCCCGAGAAACGCGAACGCCTGCGCCGCCTCTCCATCCACACCACCGGCCGCTTAGGCGATGCGTTTCTGACGGAAGTCCGCGAGAACCTGCTCCACTACACCTATAAAGTGCGCGGCGTGCAATACGAAGCCTCGCAGGACGTCAGCGCTTTGCGTGACCGCCTGCCCGCCGATCCCGACCGCATGATCGGCATGGTAGCCATGAAGTATCTGTCGAAGAATCCCGCCAACTCCATCTTGCTTTGCGAAGAGTGGAGCGGCCTCCGCGAGCCCTTTCGCAGACCCGATCCGGCGACCGTCGTTTCCGTAAATAGTGCGTCAGCGGATAGTAATGCTGTAGGGCATCAGCCGTAAGATTCCACCGCGGCTCAACACGCGCAGCGGCAGATCCCCCACCAGCTCCCGCACCTGCGCTTCCATCCGCGAATCCACCAGGCGCGATTCCATCGACAGCAGATCCGTGTCCCGGTCCATCAGCACCTGCAAGAGATTCCGCCGCGGCGGATAAGCCACCAGCGTAATCTTCTCGGACGCCCCAATCTTCGCCCGCAACTTCACCATCTCGATCGCGCGGTCGATCCCGCCGATCTCATCCACCAGCCCGTTCTGCTTGGCCTGCGCGCCCGTCCATACGCGCCCCTGCGCCAGCGGCTCCACATCGTCGTACTTGCGCCTGCGTCCCTCCGCCACCCGCTGTACAAATCCCTTGTAGAAGACCTCGATCTCCGTGCGCAGCTTCGCCCGCTGCTCGTCGTTCAGCGGAGCATATTCAGTGTCGATATCCGCGAAGTGCCCGCGCTTCATTATTTCTTCCTTGACACCCAGCTTGTCATACAGCCCGCGCAAATTGACCTTGCCGAAGAACACCCCGATCGACCCCGTCTCCGTATTGCGGTAAGCCACCACCGGATCGCCCGTCATCGCAATAAAGTACCCGCCCGAAGCCGCCAGATCCGACATCGAAATCACCGTGGGCTTCTTCTGGCTAAGCAGCTTCGCTTCATGCAGGATGTCATCGGAAGCGATCCCATCCCCACCGGGCGAATCAATCCGCAGAATCACACCTTTGATCGAAGCATCGTCGCGCACCGCGCGCAATTGCCGGATCATCCCCGCCGACGTGATCCCGTTGTCGCCCGAATCGTTCGTCGAGCCCCGCGTAATATCGCCCTGTCCCACCAGCAGCGCAATCTTGGTCGGCCCGTCTACGCCCAGATTCGTAGCCGCCGCATGCGAATAATCATGGTCCGCAATCTTTTCGAGCGCATTGAGCTTAAGCTGCTGCCGCAGTTGATCGTACATCTGGTCTTCGTAGATCAGCGCATCCACCAGCCCGCCATCCAGCGCTTCTTTGCCGATGAACGGCCCATTGTCGATCAGCGCCCGCACCGCATCCGGCGATTTCTTGCGCCCCTCCGCCACCGTATTGATCAAGTCCCCATAAAACTGATCCAGCAGTTGATTCAGCACCTCCCGCGTTTCCGGACTGGACTCGTTCTTAGTAAACATATCCGGCGCGTCTTTATATTTGCCGACGTGCTCGAACTCCATCTCGACGCCCAGCTTATCCAGCGTCCCCTTGAAGAACATCAACTCCGCGCGCAGCCCCTTGACGTCGAGCTCGTCCTCCGGCGACATGAAAACTTTGTCGGCAGCCGTAGCGAGATAGTATTCCTTAGTCCCCGCGCCCCGCAGAAACGCATAAACCGGCTTGCCGGATTTCTTAAAGTTGATAATGTCGGCGCGCAATTCCTCGATCTTCGCCCACCCCACGCTCAGCCCCCGCGGCTCCAGTACAATCGCCTGAATGCGTGAATCCGCCGCCGCGTTGCGCAGCATCTGCCAGTTCTCAGCGATCGTGAGCGGCTGCTGTTTATCAAAGAAGGGAATCGGAAACTCCACCGCCGGCTGCTCCGGCAAATCGCCCTCGAGTTGCAGCACCAGCGCCGAATTCGCCACCACCTGCGGCCTCCGGCTCCCGCCAAACCGTATCGCCGCCGCCACCACAATCACCCCCACCAGCGCCACGAACAGAATGCCGATCACGAAGCCAAGCAGGAATTTTTTCATAAGCCTTCTTTTAGTTTAGTGGGTCGCTCAAAACCAATCCCGGCACGGCGATGAAGCTCCGATCGTGACTCCAGATTTCGCGGGCACCGGCCTCTTGGCATGTCAGTCCGATTTGAAGATCGAAAATTCTTGCGCCTTGC
This sequence comes from Bryobacterales bacterium, assembly GCA_963752205.1. Taxonomy (GTDB): domain Bacteria; phylum Acidobacteriota; class Terriglobia; order Bryobacterales; family Bryobacteraceae; genus Palsa-187. Next base: position 2,449 of record CAVVZG010000058.1, read on the forward strand.
ACATCCAGCTGCACTGCTAGCTTGCACAGTCGGGCCATCGCCCCCGTTCGCGGAAATAGAATCTTGGCGCCCGCGGCGACTAGGTTGTCAAGAAACGCTTCCGCCTCACGCGGCTTCGACGGGCGTCCGGACGACGCCGGATGAGTGACCACAGCCCAGAATTCCGCGACGCAAGGAAAAGGAATGGCCCAGCCATTTGCATTCGCCGCGACTTGCTCGATCGCCCGTATCGCCGCGCGGTGTTCGGGAACCGACGACCTATGTGCGTAGATCAAGAGGTTGGTATCGAGCGCGATCATTTCATCAGGCGCTCGATCATTTTGGCGCGATCAGCCACATCCATGCCCTTGGGCAGCCCACCCGCAACGGTGACCCAACGGATGGCAGGCCGCTTAGTCTTTGCAGGCGCGCTCAATTGATGGCGCAGACCGTTCTCGATCAACGCGCGCACGGTGGTCCTATGTTCCGCCGCGTGCTTTTTCGCTTCGATCAGCAACTCGTCCTGTATCTCGACGGTCGTCTTCATACAGACCCATATTACCATATATATGGGCTTAACCCCCCGGACACAAAAAAGGCCGCCCCTTTCGGAGCGGCCCTTTGTCTTCGAGACTCCGCCACCGCGCCGCAAGGCGCCATGGCCGCCACGCAAGTGGCTAGAAGTCCATCCCGCCGCCACCGCCGTGCTCCGGACCCATCGGAGCCGCAGACTTCTTCTCCGGGATCTCGCAGATCATCGCTTCGGTGGTCAGCATCAGTGCGCTGATCGAAGCGGCGTTCTGCAGAGCCGAGCGAGTGACCTTGGTCGGATCGATGACGCCCGCCTTCACCAGGTCTTCGTAGCCGCCGGTAGCAGCGTTGAAGCCATAGTTAGCGTCCTTATTAGCGCGGATCTTTTCGATCACGATCGCGCCTTCCCAGCCGCCGTTGCCGACGATCTGGCGCACCGGCTCTTCGCAAGCGCGACGCACGATGTTGATGCCGATCTTCTCGTCGTTGTCGCTCTTCAAGCCGTCGAGCACCGAAGCCGCGCGCAGCAGAGCCACGCCGCCGCCCGGAACGATGCCTTCCTCAACCGCCGCGCGCGTAGCATGCAGAGCATCCTCAACGCGGGCTTTCTTCTCTTTCATCTCGGTCTCGGTAGCCGCGCCGACCTTGATCACCGCAACGCCGCCGGCGAGCTTCGCCAACCGCTCCTGCAGCTTCTCACGATCATAATCTGACGACGTGTCTTCCACCTGGGCGCGCAACTGCTTGATGCGGCCTTCGATGTCCTTGGCTTTGCCGGCGCCATCGATGATGGTGGTGTTGTCTTTGTCCACCGTGATGCGCTTGGCCTTGCCCAGGTCTTCCAGTTTCACGCCTTCGAGCTTAATGCCGGTCTCTTCGAAGATGGCCTTGCCGCCCGTGAGGATGGCAATATCTTCGAGCATCGCTTTGCGGCGATCGCCGAAGCCCGGAGCCTTTACGGCGCAAGCATTCAACGTGCCACGCAGCTTGTTCACAACCAGAGTGGCCAGCGCTTCGCCTTCCACTTCCTCGGCAATCACCAGCAGCGGCTTGCCGCTGCGCGCGATCTGCTCGAGCACCGGCAGCAGGTCCTTCATGTTGGAGATCTTCTTCTCGTGGATCAGAATATAAGGATCCTCGAGCACGCACTCCATCCGTTCCGGATCGCTCACGAAGTAGGGCGAGAGATAACCGCGGTCGAACTGCATCCCTTCCACGGTCTCGAGCTCGGTGACCATGGTCTTCGACTCTTCCACCGTGATAACGCCGTCCTTGCCGACCTTCTTCATCGCTTCCGCAATGGTGTTGCCGATGGTCGCATCGCCGTTCGCCGAGATCGTGCCCACCTGGGCGATGGTCTCGTTGGTCTTGGTCTCGATCGAATACTTCTTCACTTCCTCGACCACTGCTTCGACCGCGCGCTCAATGCCGCGCTTCAGTTCCATCGGATTCGCACCGGCCGCGACGCTCTTCACGCCCTCGCGGAAGATGCACTGCGCCAGAACCGTCGCCGTGGTGGTGCCGTCACCGGCCACATCGGAGGTCTTCGACGCCACTTCGCGCACCATCTGCGCGCCCATGTTTTCCAGCGGATCTTTGAGTTCCACTTCCTTCGCCACCGTCACGCCGTCTTTGGTGATGGTCGGACCGCCAAATTTCTTCTCCAGAACCACGTTGCGGCCCTTGGGGCCCAGCGTGACTTTCACTGCATCAGCCAATTGGTTGACGCCGCGAAGAATCGCCTGCCGCGAATTCTCGCTATAAACAATTTGTTTAGCTGCCATAGTTCAAATCTCCTTTTTACCTAAAACCCTAAGCCTTGGCCTTTTTGGTGCCGCCATCGAGAACGCCCAACACTTCGTCCTCGCGCATGATCAGGAACTCATCGCCGTCCAACTTAATGTCAGAACCCGAGTACTTCCCAAACAGGATGCGATCCCCGGCCTTAACGTCCAGCGGAATCAGCTTGCCGTCGTCATTGCGCTTGCCCGCGCCAACAGCGATCACTTCGCCTTCCTGCGGCTTCTCTTTGGCCGAATCGGGAATGAACAACCCGCTAGCCGTTTTCTCTGCACTATCCTCAATCCGTTTGACCACAATGCGGTCGTAGAGCGGACGAATCTTCATGGTTCAACCTCCTCTGGAATCACTCAAAATTTGGCGTGTTTTCGTTGCCTAAACTGAACCCGGCTGAGCCGCCTGAGTCCAAGCACTATTATTAGCACACTCAAGCGAGGAGTGACAATAGTTTGTTGTAAGTGATTGATAAAAATAATAAAACGAATGCAAATATTGCAGTTGTGTTACGCGTTTTCTTCGTTTAATGAACGAGAATCGAACTGTGGGACTGGGGTTCATAGGCGTCCGCCCACCGGCGATCCTCGGTGGCCGCGTTGGCGTCCGAGAGAACGCGGGTTGCCTCGACCTTTCGCTTGTTCTCGTAGTCGGGTAACATCGCGGCGAGCATCGCGAGCGCCTCCTTGCCGACTGACCACCAATTTCCCGGTGGTACCGCGCTATCGTCCAGTATGGATTCCAGCGCTTGCACCGCCCGCGCGTCCCCACGGCAACTGCCGCCCAATCCGAACACTGCCCAAAATCGGATGCGCACATCAGGATCGCGGAGGGCGGTAATAAGCGGTTCAATCGTCTCCCGCGTGCCAACGTAAGATAACGACTCAGCCGCTTCTTCGCGCGCCGGTTGCGGTTGTGCCGGGTCGGCGAGGCACTGAGCAAGCGCAAGGGCAGCAGCCCGGCCGGGCCGCCTAATCCAGCCCAGGGCCCGTGCCGCGGCATGGCGCCTATGCGGATTGCCGTCCCCCAGGAGCGCATGGATCAACGGCTGAACCGCCCTGCGGTCATTCAATTTTTCAAGCGCGAGTGCTGTCGTGTAGAGATCGTCTTTCTCGGTCTGTTCGAAGAACAGCTTCAGCAGAGCCCGCACAGCTTGATCATTTCCCGAGATCGAGAGCAGCCTTCCCATCGCCACCATGCCGAAATAATCGCCGGCCGCGTCGAGCATGACTACCCGCAATGCTTCTACTAAGGGAAGTCCTTGGCGCTCGAACTTCGCTACCTTTAGGGCGAGGATCTGCTCGTGGCCGCGCATCCTGCGAAGACGCTTCCATATCCGGCGTTGCAATTTGAGCCGCATGAATATTACTAGCTTATGCTCGTATCGTTAGCGAGCGGGTCCGTAGCAATTTGTATATACATTATGCTACGCTGTCGGTGTGGTCATTTCCGGCTTCGACTGGGACGATCAAAACGTCCTCCATATCGAGCGCCACCAATTCAGCCCGGAAGAGGTCGAAGAAGTGTTTGACGGCGATTATAAGGTCAGGCGCGCTCGTCAGGGGCTATACATTGCCTTGGGCGAAACCCTCGATGGCCGCTTGGCGTTTGTGGTCTTTCGCAGGCTGTCTAAAGGCGTGATCCGAGTGGTCACGGCCCGTGATATGGAAAATAACGAACGGCGGCTGTACCGCCGCAAGTAAGTGGATCTTATGAAAAGAAAACTTCCGTCCGCCAAGGCTCCTCTCCCAAAGTTTCGCTCCGACGAGGCCGCTGCCGAATATTTTGCGAAGCATTCGGTCAGCTGATGTGTGGAAACAATTGCCGGAGGCCAAGCCATCTAAAGCTTTCCAAGGCATTAACGAAAACAATCCGCGAGCGCCACGCAGCAGCAAAGTCGCCGATCTCTATCCGCTTGGGCCCCGATCAGATCGCCGCCGCGAGAAAGATCGCCGCCGCCAAGTCCGTCGGCTACCAAACTCAATTGCGCATGTGGATCGCCGAGGGAATTCGGCGAGAAGTGAGGCAAGCGTAACGCAGGCCCACGTGTTTCGCGTCGTCATTGAGAAGACCGTTTTGAAAACGGTTCCCCTGCCTACCACGTGTTCTGCCCAGCCTAGAAAGGCTGCCACACCTGGGAACATTCGCCCGAAGAGGCACTAGCCAACATCCGCGAAGCCGCCGAGCTTTACGTGGAGGATTTCATGTCCGTCGATAGCTCTAATCCCCAACCCGTTTGACTTCACCGGGCCGGATCGAACTCATGATTGCTCGACATGCCTCCACGTTCGACAACAGATCCGCGAGGCGGTTCGACCTGGCACGCACCACCAGAATCGCAATCCTGCGGCCAGCTAAATTCTGCTGATACTCGATACCTTTGTCCATCGTCAAGAAAAGTTCAAAGCCCGCATCTTCGGTGAGTGATAGCAAGCGTCCGTTTTTTTGGCCGGCGAAGCCCGCTTCAGGCACAGTCTTACAGTCATACTCGGGAAGTGCGAATTTCAACT
>CAVVZG010000059.1:0-52369 GCA_963752205.1 Bryobacterales bacterium
GGAGGTTCAACAGGATCCACGGGTACGGATCCAGGTGATGACCTCGGCCGCTGTTCCACAACATCCAGGCCGCAATGAAGACCATGACGACGATGAGTGCAGCCCAGGTGGCCAGGACGCGCTTCATGCCGTCGGCGGCGCGCTGACCGGTGCTCAGATCGGCGCTCTTGGTCACGGCCGGATGGCGGTGCCACAACTTGTCCGGATGCCAGCTCATGTTCGGAGGATCCCATCCGGGCACTGCTCGGGTTGAGGTCGACACCCGTCCCACACCCGCTATTGGGTGTCCCATTCCTGCCGTGGGCCGCGGGCGCATTTCTTCTGGACCACGTCGCCGTCGTTCGTCGGGGCCTTGTCGGGCTGGCCCAGGCACAATCCGGATCTGGTGTTCTTGAAGATCAGGTGGTCCTTCTCGAAGCTCACGTACCAGTACTGGCTGCCGATGGCGGGCGGGGTGGGGTGTTTCGCCTTGCAGGGCGCCAGGTTGGCTCGCGCGCCCTTCCGCAGGCTCTGACCCTCGACGTCGAGGCACTGTCCGGTGCCCACGTTGCGAATTATGAACGCCGGGATGTCATCGGGGCCGTCGCAGTTGGGCATGACCATGCCGTGCGGGCCGCGTTCCCTCGCCGGGCACTGACCCTTCGGAATTGTCCAGAGATGGTTCGGGTCCTTGGTGCAGGCGCCCAGCACGCCGCGGTGGAACTTGCCGGCGCTCGCACCCGCCCCGAGACACTTCCCGGTACCGATGAACTTCAGCGTCGTCGCCGGGTCTGGCGGATCCACCGCAGCTGCAGCCATTCCCGTCGCCAGAACCAGGGCGGTGAGCGTCGCGGCGGAGAACAGGACGACTGCTCGCTCCGACATCGAGATCTCCAGGTGAACCGGGTAGAGGGTTCGGTGGCACCCAGCGTGCCGGACGCCGGGCGTCAAGCCCACCTTCACCGTGGGCTGGTCGATCTACGCCGGTTGGACGCCCTACTACTACATGAACAAGCGGGCATCCTGCGCAAGTGGGCCGACAAATACGGCATCACCATCAAGGTGCAGCGCTTCGATTACGCGCCCTCGCTCGACGCCTTCGTCGCGAAGAACATCGAAGCCTGCGCCATGACCAACATGGAGGCGCTCGATATGCCCGCGGCCTCCGGCGTGCCCACCACGGCCGTGCTCATCGGCGATTATTCGAACGGCAACGACGCGCTGCTGGTGCGCAACGGCCTGCAGATGAAGGATCTGCCCGGCAAGAAGATGCTGCTGGTGCAGAAGACCGTTTCCGAGTATCTGCTTCGACCGCGCCATGACTCTCGAACGGCATGCGGGATCACATCAAGCAGGTGCGACTGGTCAATACTTCGGATTCCGATATCGCCACGGCGTTTTTGAGCGATGCGAGTGCGTCGGCCGACGGTCACGTGGAAGCCGCTGGTTTCGCAAATCGTCAAGCAGAAAGGCATCACTTCGCTGTTCAATTCTTCGCAGATTCCGGGCGAGATTTTGGATCTGACTGGTGGTGCGCACCGGAGATTCTGAACCGTCCCGACGGGTCCGGGCAGAGATTCGCCAAAGCGCTGGCCGGCGCGTGGTACGAGATGATGGCGCGCATGTCCGGCGACGGGCCCGGCGGCGACAAAGTGCTGACGGCGATCGCCGGCGGCTCGCAGGATACGCTCGCGTCTTACAAGGAACAGCTGAGCACCACCAAGATGTTCTACACGCCGCAATCGGCGATGGAGTTTGGCGCGTCGGCCGAATCTGAAGGAGAAGATGGCGCTGGTGCGGCAATTCTGTTTCGATCACGGCCTGCTGGGATCGAACACGAAGAGTCGTCGACGAGGTCGCGATCGCCTATCCCGATGGAACGGTGCAGGGCAAAGCGGATCGCGTGCGGTTGCGCTTCGAACTGGCGTACATGAAAATGGCGGCGGAGGGGAAGCTGTAACGCATGTCCGCCGGAGTATTCGCCATACACGCCAAGCCGGGACGCCACACGACGCTGATTTTGTCGTGGTTCCTGTTTGTGGCGGGGGTGTGCCTGTACTTTTATACTTCCGGCGCGCGCCATCGCGAGAATCCGGAAGACCGCGTGACTCCGACGATTGCGCAAATGGTTCATCGGGATGCGCGATGCGGTGCTGCGTCCCGCGGAAGACGACGAGCCTCTGCCCGAGGGTGCGTCCTGGAGCGAAACCATTCGCCACAGCATGTTGTGGAAAGATACGCGCGCCACTGGGCTACGGTTTATCTACAGCATGGCGCTGCTGTTCCCGGCGGTGCTGATTGGCTTGCACATGGGGCTGTTTCCGTATTTCGGGGCGTTCTTGCTGCGGTTTGTGTTGTTTTTCGACAAGATCATCGCGCTGTCGCTGCTGCCGATTCTGTTCATCGCCTTTGGCATCGACGAACTTTCGAAGATCATGCTGATCGTGATCGGGCGTGACGCCCACCATTATGCTCGACACCTTCAATCTGACGCGCGGCGTGCCGGGGGAGCAGGTGGTGAAGGCGTTCACGCTGGGCGCTAGCGATTTCGATGTGGCGTATCGCGTGGTACTGAAGCAAATCTGGCCGCGCGTGCTCGAATAGCATCCGCCTGAATCTGAAATCCGTGATGCTGTTCCTGTTCGCGGGTGAAATGATCGCTTCGACCGACGGTCTGGCCTATCGCATTGCGCTGCTGCGCCGGCACATGGGAATGGACGTGATCATTCCTTACGTTTTATGGGTGGCGCTGCTATTGTTTCTGGTCGACTTCAGCATGCGCTGGATCAACCGCAAACTGCATCCCTGGTTTCATGAGGCATGACGGCATGGCCCTGATCGACATCACGGACGTGCGGGTGGCTTATGGCAAGCCCCCCAAGCCGGTGCTGGGCGGGATCAGTCTGCAATTTGAAGAGGGCGAATTCATTTGCCTGCTGGGGCAGACGGGCTGCGGGAAATCGACGCTGCTGCGGCTGTTGTTAGGTTCAGAGCAACCGTCGCAGCGGGCGCATTCTGATCGACGGCATCGAACATCATCAGCCCGATCGCACCCGCGGCTACGTTCCGCAAAAGTATTCGCTGTTTCCGGACAAGACGGTGCTCGATAACATCACTTTTGGGGCGGAGTGCAGCGAGTTCGGGTTATTCCAATGCTTCACGCCGCGCTACTTCCGGCGGCGGCGGGAGTTTCGCGCGCAGGCGATGGACTATCTGCGGCGGATCGGGCTGCGTGAATCGGATGCCGCAAAGTATCCCGACCAACTATCGGGCGGCATGCAGCAGCGCGTGGCCATCGCGCAGGCGCTGCTCACGCAAGCCGCGGATTTTATTGATGGACGAGGCCTTCAGCGCGCTCGATCCGGGGACGCGCAAGGGAATGCAGCGGCTGATCCGCGATCTTTGGCAGGAGACGGGAACTACCATTGTGTTCGTCACGCACAATACTCACGAGGCTCTGTTCTTGGGCTCGCGGGTGATTGTGCTGGCCAAGGAAACTCCCGACTCCGGCTCACGAGTGGCGGTCGATCTGGAACTTCCCGACGCCTGTGATGAAGATGAGATTCCGGGTCTGGTGCGGCGGCTGGAGCAGGTATCGCACAATTTGCCGGAAGCCGAAGACGCGGTTCACGCGGCGCGCTAAAGGTTAGCGGCCGGCACCCACGTTGTCGTCGGAGGACCGTGAACTGGCGACGGTCGCGGACGGGCGCAGTCTTTCCAGGGCAGATGGTTCGAAATCGAAATGATCGGCCATCAGGTCCGCGGTGCTGAAACGAGCCTTGGCGATTCCGGTTGGCGCGTGATCGTCGGTCTGCGCCAGGATGTGGTAAAACTCATGCGCCAGCAGACGCGCCATGGATCTGCCGTACAAGTCATCTCGTTCGGCTTGCGATGGAAGGGAAGCCGCCGGGGCGAGGAAACGGTTTAAGGCGGTACAATCCAGCCAACTGAACGGAAGCACCCGGCCCTCGGCCACCGAACTGGATGCCAGCGCGCGGGGGGAGGACAAAGGCATCGACGCCATGCTGGCGAACTGGGCCATGCAGACACCGCGCAATTCCACCATGACCAGGTGTTCGGCTCCGACGGCGGAGGGAGGATCGCTGGCGCCGCGCCAGACCACGCGGAAGCCGGCGGGCAGCATCAGGGTGTCCAACTCCCGGTTCATGGCCCGCAGCACATCGGGGGTGCTCGATTCCTGGCCTTTTACGTACACTTCCAGCGTGGCACCCGTGGGGACAGCGGAGTCCGCCTGGGCGAAGAAAGTGCTCACCGGGAGCAGGCAAAGCGTTGCCAATAGACGCGCATACATGGCGCAAACTCACACGCATTATACATATCCGGGAAGCCGGGGGAAAGGGGGGGTAGATACGACGGCATTTTGCGCCTTTTCGCGCTTGCCGTGGTGGCCCATCCGTGCTACTCTTTGTAAAACGCACCTCGACGTGAGTTTTGTTCCTTCCTTGTAGTTTCCCCTGCGGCCTCGCGGTCGCGTCGGCGCTCAGTTAGCGCAACCCGTTTCAGTCTTTTGTCTACGCATAGGCAGGTTTCGGCCTGACGTTGTAATTCAAGCACTGAATCGTTGCCATACGGGCTCCGCTCTGCCCAAGAACCGATCCAGGTTGGTCATTCGCTCAATCTCAAACAAGATCAGGAGTCTTGCGCAATGTCCTATTTCACTCGCTCAATTCGGTCCGCCGCCATATTGGCGCTGCTGACCTATGCCAGTTTATCGGCCGTCTGGGGACAGGCAACCACTTCGCTTCGCGGTATCGTGAGCGATTCGCAGGGTGGTGCCGTCGATTCGGCCAACGCAACTTTACAGAACGATCAGACCGGTTTCAAGCGGAGCGTGGTCACGGACGCCACCGGCGCTTACCAATTTCTGCAAGTGCCTCCGGGCGCGTATGTGCTGATGATCGAAAAACCGGGATTTTCGGTTTCCACGCAGAAAGACGTCACTCTTCTGGTGAATACGCCGGCCACGCTGAACGTAGCTTTGCAGCTCGCCTCCGTTGCCACCAGCGTTAACGTGGAGGCCGAAGTGGTCACCCTTAATACGGTGGACGCGGCTATCGGCAACGCCTTCAATCAGACGCAAGTGCGGGAACTTCCTTTGCAAACCCGCAACGTTGTCGAATTGTTAAGCCTGCAGCCCGGCGTGACGCAAACCGGTGAAGTGCTGGGTTCGCGCCGCGATCAGAATAACGTAACGCTTGACGGCGTCGACGCGAACGATAACCAAAACGCCGGTCTGGGCGTACTGGGCCGCGGCAGCAACCTTGCGCTTCCGGGATTCAACGGCCAAGGACTCGACCGCGCTTCCGGATTCAACGCTGCCTTACCCGTCCCCCTCGATTCCGTGCAAGAGTTTCGCGTCACCGTCGGTGGCGAAGGCGCCGAACAAGGGCGCAGCTCAGGCGGCCAGGTCACGCTGATCACCAAGAGCGGTACCAATCGCTTCCATGGTTCGCTTTACGAGTTCAACCGCAATACCATTTTTTCGGCCAACAACTGGTTCAACAACGAGGCCGGCGTGGCTCGTCAGCCCTTAAATCGCAATCAGTTCGGTTTCTCGGTGGGCGGACCCATCAAGAAGGATCGTGTATTCTTCTTTTTCAACTATGAAAGGCGCCTGGATCGCACTGCCGTAAGCGAACTCGGCCACGTGCCTTCGGTGGCCATGCGCCAGGGAACCTTGACGTTCGCGAATTCCAACGGCGCTATCGAAACGCTTTCACCCGCGCAGTTGCTGGCGATCGATCCGCAGCATCTGGGCGACAGTGCCTCGATTTTGAGTATTCTCCAGCAATATCCTGTCGGCAATGCTCCCTCCGCGGGATATGACGGCGGACTGAATTTTGTCGGCTATCGCTTCAATGCACCGGACAATCTAACCAACAATGCGTACGTCGGAAAGATGGACTTCCATTTGGATTCGGCCGGTAAACAGATCCTGTCTCTGCGCGGATCGCTGGCCGGAAATACTCAAGTGCTCACTCCGCAGTCGTTCCCGGGTGAGCCCGTCAACAACGTGCAGCTCAACAATAGCCGCGGTATTTCCGCGCTTTACACGGTAGTTCTGTCCCCCACCATGGTGAACGTGGCTTCGTTCGGATTGACTCGCATCGGTCTTAACCAAACCGGTCCTTCGGGCACCGCCTACACTCTCAATCAAATCGATGCGCCGGTGAACTATGCCAGCCGCGCCTACATTCGCATTTCGCCAACCTACAACATCAACGACGATTTCACCTGGACCAAAGGCCTCCACACGATCACGGCCGGCGCAAACATCCGCTTCGTCCGGAATGGTTATACGAATTACGCCAACGCCTGGGCGAGTTACGCATCGAGCCGCGGCAATCTTACGGGTTTAGGATCCGATTTTCTGGCGGATGCGCAAAACTATCTCGCGGCAAACGGGCTGAACTCGACCGTCGCAAACACGCAAGCCGTGGAGTCCGCCGCTACGGCTTTGCTTGGCGTGATCACCACAGGTAGCGTCAACTATTCCTACACGCAGAATGGCAACGCCTTGGCCCTGGGTGTTCCCCGAAAGCGAAACTTCGCAACCAATGAGTATGCCGGCTATGTGTCGGACAGTTGGCGAATAAAGCCCGGACTCACGCTCACTTATGGACTGCGCTACGAAAACGACACGCCGCCGTGGGAAACCAACGGACTGGAGGTTGTCCCCACGCTCCCTCTGCAGGACTTCTGGGCGCAGCGGGTGGGCGGGGCCCTGGCCGGCATTCCGTCCTATGCACTGCCCAATGCGGAACAAACATATAGTCTGGCGGGGCCTGCCAACGGCGGGACCACGGGCTGGTTTAAGCGCCAAAATACCAACTTTGCCCCGCGGCTGGCGATCGCTTACAGCCCGCAGACGGACGCTGGTCTGGGAGCCAAAATTCTGGGTAAGGGAGGCGTTTTCCGCGCCGGCGCCAGCATCGCTTACGACCGGTTCGGTAGCGATATGGTGGTGCAGTACGACAACCAGAATCCTTTCGGTTTGACAGAGAACGATGTGTTGGGCTCCTTCACGTTCTCGACCAGCCCGCGCTACAACGGAACGCTCCCGGCGCTCCCGGCCGCATCCGTGCATACCTTCCCCTACACACCCGCGAACGTAGCGTTCGTCGGCGGCACCTACGTCGGAATCGAAAACGACTTGAAGACGCCGTATGCCTACGTAATGAACGCTTCCATCGCCCGGCCCATCAAAGGTGGGATGACCATGGAGGTCGGCTACCAGGGCCGTCTCTCGCATAGCTTGTTGATGCAGCAGGATGTCGGCGGCGTGGCCTGGAATTTCGTAGACCCGTCTACCGGTATTTCGCTGTCCCAGGCTGAAGGCGCCATGCGCAGCCTGTATCTGCAGCTCGCCGGCAACAATCCGAACCTGACGAACCAAGTGGGTAATGAAATCAAAGCCAATCCCACCATTGTTCCGACCAATCCCTTCATCGAGAAGTACTTTGCCAACGCGAAGAACCTGTATTTCCCAGGAAGCGCCACGGCCAACTATCTATACCTGATGGAAGACGTGAACGCACTGAGCGACACCGATACCATGAACCAGGCGGACCGCCTTACCACCGTAAACGGCAAGTCGTTCCCGAACTGCCTGAGCGGGCATTGCTGGACCTTCTATACTCCGCAATCCAGCGGCGTCAGCGCCTGGAACAATAACGGCGCTGCTTCCTATCACGGCATGAGCGTCACTCTCCGCAAGCCATTGAGCAAGGGCGTATCGTTTGATTTCAACTACACTCTGTCGCATTCGATCGACCGCGGCGGCGGGGCCGAATCGGGCGCCGGCACCTACGGCGGCATCATGCTCAACCCGTTTAGCAACACGGCCTATCGCGGTTCTTCGGACTTCGATGCCCGTCATAACATCAACGCGAACGTTCTCTACCAACTTCCCTTCGGAAAAGGGCAGCTATTGCTCAAGAACGCCAACCCGGTGGTGAATCAAATCGTCGGCGGCTGGTCGATCTCATTGATTGAGCGCTACCGCTCGGGCCTGCCGTCCTCGGTCTTTTATGGCGGCGTCTACCCCACCAACTTCTCATTCGGTGCGGTCGCCTATCCTATCTCGTCCTACACGTATGGGACGACTACATACGACCAGAAGGGGAACCCCAGCGTGTTCGCTTCGACCACGTCTGCCTCGAACTGGCTGCCGATGTATGCCGGGTCAGTAGGCCCGCGAGCGGCCATCCGCCTCGCCGGATTGCTGAACACCGATATTGCCGTCGCTAAATCCTTCACGCTGCCTTGGGAAAATATGCGGCTGCAGCTTCGCGGGGAAGCCTTCAACGCCTTTAATAACGTTAATTTTTACGATCCGGTTCTGGATGCGTCGAATAGTTCGACCTTCGGCGAGTATCAATACGCTCAACCTGGGCGTGTGATGCAGTTTGGTTTGCGGTTTGAATTTTAGCTAAACCCCCAAGCGGAACCTCGTCCGTTCCGCTCCCCCACTTCGTCGTGGCGGAGATTGCAAGAAAGAGGAAAAGATGAAAATATTTCTGCTTGGGATATCTTGTTTGCCGTTGACGCTCCTCGCGCAGGCGCCCGCGCCTACACAGGAGCAAAAAGACTTTTTTGAGAACCGTGTGCGGCCGGTGCTGGCGCAGAATTGCTTCGCCTGCCACACCAATTCGCAGATGGGCGGGTTGCGTCTGGACTCGCTCGAAGGACTGCTCAAGGGCGGGAAGTCAGGTCCGGCAGTAGTGCCGGGGGCGCCCGAGAAGAGCATGATGGTCACGGCGATCCGCCAGACCACTGAGATTAAAATGCCCAAGAACGGGCACCTGACCGAAGCCCAGATCGCCGATCTGACGGCTTGGGTGAAGGACGGCGCGGTGTGGCCGGTGGAGAAGGCCAACACGCAAGCGGGTGGTTACGTCATCCGGCCGGAACAGAAAAACTTCTGGTCTTTCCAGCCGCTGGCGAAGCCGGAACCGCCTAAGACCAAGGACGCCGCATGGCCCGCGAACAACATCGACAAGTTCGTGCTAGCGAAGTTGGAAAAGGACGGGCTGAAGCCGGTTGGCGCCGCCGACCGCAGGGCTTTGCTGCGGCGTGTCACTTACACGCTTACCGGGTTGATGCCTACCTACGAAGAGGTGAAGGCGTTTGAGGCTGACAAGTCGCCTAATGCTTACGAGAAGGTGGTCGACCGCCTGATGGCCTCGCCGCACTTCGGTGAAATGTGGGCGCGGCACTGGCTGGATGTCACGCGCTACGCGGAGGACGACTACCGTATCGCCCAGAAGGACATGCACAAGGAGAAGTACAAGTCGGCCTACACGTACCGCGACTGGGTGATCCAGGCGTTCAATTCCGACATGTCCTGGGACACCTTCGTTAAGGCGCAGCTGGCGGGCGATCAAATGGACGCCAAAGTTCGCGACAAAATGATTCCCGGCTTGGGCTTGAACGGGTTGGGAATGTGGCAGATGAATGACAGCCCGGCGGCGATCGAACGCGCCGATGAATGGAACGACAAGGTAGATGCCACTTCGAAGGCGCTGCTGGGTCTGACCGTCGGCTGCGCGCGCTGCCACGACCATAAGTACGATCCGATTCCGCAGAAAGACTACTACCGCATGGCAGGCGTTTTTGCCAGCACGAACTATCACGCGTATCCGCTGGTCCCCAAGGAAACGGCGGATGCTTATGATGCCCAGAAAAAAGAGCTCGAAGAGAAGGACAAGAAGCTGAAGGAATTCCAGGATCAGCTTTCGGCGTTGCAGGCCCAGGTGTTGTTCTCCGAAACCGAGGATTACATGGTAGCCGCATGGCGCGTCGGAACCGAGAAGTACGCGACCGTCGCCAGCATTGCCGACAAATATAAGCTGGATCCCGAGATTCTGGAGCGCTGGACCAAGTTCCTCAAAAAGAAGCCGACCAACTATAGCTTCCTGATTCCCTGGCAGAAGATGGTGGCCAGCGGCGGCGACGCCGACCAGGCTAAGACCTTGGCGCACACCTTCTATATGAAGGCCGTCGAGATCGACAAGGAACACGCCAAAATTAAGGCCGAGAACGAAGAGCAACTCGCGAAGATCAAAGATCCCAACGAGAAGTTCGATCCGCTGCCGAACGGCATCAAGCGCAAGCTCATTCAGCATCAGATCGATCTGAAGGGCATGGATCGCGAAGCCAGCTATATATGGACGGACATGTTCGACAAGGACCTGTCGGAATCGCCCATCAATGAAAACGCCGAGGAAAAGAAAACACCGGGGCTGTTCAAACTAACCGACTGGGCGCTCGAACGCCGTCTCAGTCCTGATTTCGCGGCGCATATCGAACGCATGAAGGCGGAGAACGAGGCCTTCAAGAAAGCGATGCCGCCGGAGTATCCCATCGCCGCAGGTCTGGCAGACAGCAAGGAACCTTCCGACCTAAAGATCTTCGTGCGTGGGAATCCTTATGCCTTTGGCGAAGACGCGCCGCGGGCGTTCCTGCAAGTGCTTTCGAATGGTGAGCCTAAGCCGTTCACCCAGGGAAGCGGCCGTATGGAACTGGCCGAGGACATCGTGAAGCAACCGCTGGCGATGCGCGTATTCGTGAACCGCATCTGGCGCTGGAACATGGGGACCGGCATTGTCGATACACCCAACAACTTCGGGTTTGCCGGCGAGCGGCCCACTAATCCCGAGCTTCTCGAATACCTCACTTCGAAATTCGTCGATGAAGGTATGTCGCCGAAGAAGCTGATCAAGGAGATTGTGATGTCGCGGACCTATCAGCTCAGTTCCGCGCCGTCTGAAGTCAATCTTGCGAAAGACCAGGACAACCGGCTCTACTGGCGCGGCAATCGCCGTCGTCTGGAGGCCGAAGGAATCTGGGATGGCCTCCTCTCCGCCTCCGGTAAACTGGACATGGCCAAAATCGGCGGCCCCAGCCAAGAGTTGGACGCCAAGATGGTACGCCGTGGAATGTACGGCGCCGTCAGCCGCGTATTCCCCAACGAATTCCAGACGTTGTTCGACTATCCGCTGCCGACGCTTTCCGCCGAGCGGCGCTACACCACCAACGTTGCTCTGCAACGCTTGTACTTCCTGAATAACGAGTTCGTCCACAAGCAGGCCGAAGGCCTGGCCGAACGCGTCAAGGGAGCCGGAAACGAGGAAGCTCAAGTGCGCAAAGCCTTCGAGATCGTTTACCAACGGGAACCGTCGGCGGACGAACTGAGCTTCTCCGTGGCTCTGCTTAAAGATCCCGCGCCCGCGACCCCCGAGCCTGCTGTGCGGGCCGATGTTCGTTTATCGGCAGTAGCCTTTGCAGCAAAGCCTGACGGCGATGCGACTAAGGATTCCATGTCTTCGATGCCTGCGCCCACCCCGGCGCCGGTGGCGAAGAAGGTGGAGACGCCGCTCGAAGCCCTGTGCTGGGCCCTGCTCAGCTCGAACGAATTTTTGTTCCTGAACTAGGAGAAAAAACATGTCTTGCAATCACACACCTCGTCCCTTTACGCGCCGTGAAGCTCTCGCCCGGGTGGGCGGGGGCTTCGGCATGCTGGCCTTCGCCAACATGATCAGTACTTCGATGAAAGCAGCCGAACCGGCCGGCGGCACTCCGGGAATGCTGAAGAAACTGGACTTCAAGCCTCGTGCGAAGCGCGTTATTTTCCTGTTTTCGAATGGCGGCATGTCGCACGTGGACACCTTCGATCCCAAGCCGATGCTCACCAAGTACGACGGGCAGCCGATGCCGGGTGGCGCGGTCCTCACCCAGCGTAAAACCGGCAACCTGATGAAATCGCCGTTCGCGTTCAAGCGCTACGGCAAAGCGGACACCGAAGTCAGCGAGCTGTGGCCCAACGTCGGCGGCATATCGGAAGACATCTGCGTCATCCGCTCGATGCACGCCGATATTCCGAATCATGAGCCGTCCATCACGCTGATGAACACGGGCGCCAATATCATCGGGCGTCCGTCGATGGGGTCGTGGATCACTTACGGGCTGGGCAGCGAGAATTCCAATCTGCCGGGTTACGTGGTGTTGTGCCCGTCGCAGCCCATTACCATCGGCAGTCCGCTGTGGAGTTCGGCATTTCTGCCAGCCATTTATCAGGGGACTTACGTTAAAAACGAGTGGATCGAAGGTCAGCCCTTTGAAGCCGCAAAAGTCATTCCCAACGTGACCAACTCAGACGTCGACGCCGCCATCCAGCGCCGTGATCTCTCGTACCTGAAAAAGCTGAACGAAGCCAACCTCGCGAAAGTCGGCGAGAAGGATTCGCAGCTCGAAGCGTCCATCAAAACGATGGAGACCGCGTTCGCCATGCAGACGGAAGCGCCCGAGGTGTTTGACGTCAGCAAGGAGAGCAAGGCTATCCTCGACATGTACGGGCCGGGCAGCACCGCGCTCGGTTGCCTGATGGCCGTGCGCCTGGCTGAAAAGGGCGTACGCATGGTGCAGGTGTACTACAGCAAGGGCGATCCGTGGGATGCTCACACCGACATCCTTTCGTATCGCCGCCTCGCCAAGGATTCCGACCAGCCCTTCGCGGCAGTCGTAAAGGATCTGAAGCAGCGCGGCATGCTGGACGATACACTGGTGATCGGCGGCACGGAATTCGGGCGCACGCCCGCCATCCAAACCGCTAACGAGATGGTGGGCGGCGGCGTAGTCAACGGCCGCGATCACAATCACTACGGATTTTCGTTATGGATGGCCGGAGGCGGCATCAAGGGCGGCATCACCCACGGCGCCACTGATGACTTCGGCTACAAAGCCGTCGAAAAACCGACCCACGTGCATGACCTGCACGCCACCATTTTGTATCTGCTCGGCATCGATCACTTGAAACTCACGTATCCCTACAGCGGCCGTGATTTCCGTTTGACCGACACGGCCGGGGAGGTCATCCATGACATCGTGGCCTAGCACCCGGTACCTGATCGCCGGAATGCTGGCGGTGGGTTGCACTGCTTTCGGGCAGCAACCCACCGGTTCGCCAGCCAAACAAAAGCCGGGAGTGCCAGGGGTGCAGGCGCCCATGTCGTTCTTAATCCCGGACGCGCAATATAAGATCGAGGCCAACGGAATTAAGGGTGGCCCCGATTGGCTGGCGATCACCGAAGACTCGGTGTGGACCAACAGCCGCGGCACCAACATGGTGTTCCGCATGGACCCTAAAACGGATCAGGTTCTGGCAGCGGTACCGGTGCCAAAGCCGTGTTCCGGCTTTGCGGTGGCGGCGGGAACGCTGTGGTCGCCGAGTTGCGATGAGCATGTGATCTATCGCATCGACCTGAAGACCAACGAAGTGCTGGCGAAGGTTCCCGTGGGACCTGCCAACACCGAAGGCGGCATCGCATTTGGCGCTGGATCGGCGTGGATGCCGAGCGACCCCAAGGGACTCGTCTCGCGGATCGACCCTGCTACCAACAAAGTGATCGCTGAGATCACTGTACCGCCGGATTCTTTCACCGCGGTTTACGGATACAACCTGGTGTGGGTTTCGAGCACCGCCAAGAGCGTGGTCAGCGTGATTCATCCGGCCACGAATAAGGTGATCGCCGAGATCCCAGTGGGCCCGAACCCGCGGTTTATGGCGGCGGGCGAAGGCTTCGTGTGGACGCTCAACCAGGGAAGCGGAACGGTGACGAAGATCGATCCGCGAACCATGAAAGTGGTGGCGACCATTGACGCCGGAGTCCCCGGGGCGGGTGGCGATATCGCGACGGGCGAAGGGGCTCTGTGGGTCACGCAGAAGTCGATTCCGGTTTCGCGTATCGACCCGGCTTCGAACAGGGTCACCGCGCAATTGGTTGGTCCCGGCGGTGATGCGATGCGCATCGGACACGGCTACGTGTGGCTGTCGAACGGCAGGGAAGGCAGAGTATGGCGCTTCCTGGCGCAGAAAGCCATCAGCGCGGCGCCGCATCCGTGGACTGATGACGCTCAGCAAGTCGATCTCGACGGCGACGGCAAAACCGATCTGTTGGTGGAGGATATGGCCACCTTCATCCCCGGCGAACCCGTCAAATTCCACATGAAGCTGGTGAATCCCAAGGTTGGATCGAGCTTCATTTTGAAAACCAACCTGAACGGCAAGGCTGCGGAGAACGCGTTCGCACCCAGCGGCGATGAGATGGTCGCGACGCTGGCCGACACCGAACCGCGCTGGATCCACTACTCGGTGTGTGTTACTGGCTCGACGCAGTGCAGCCCGATGCTAGTGGTCGCCTCGCCCACCACGAGCAACGCCTACGCCACCGCGAAGGTGAAGTTCGTTCCCGACACCTTCATGGTCCCGCCGCCGCCCACCATCGGCGACTACACCTGGAACATCCTCGAACCCGAGATCCTCAAGGAAGACTTCGGGGCGTTGATGCACACTGTCGGCCGCACGACTCCGGCGACCATCACTACCGACGAAGATTACGGCGAACTCAAGCGGCATCGCTGGGAGTTCCAACACTTGACGTCCTTCGCTTACGGGGTTCTGTCGGCCGACGGCACCGAGGAGATCGCTTGCGTCTACGTCAATCCGAGCAAGAAGCAAGGCTACGACGCTACCGTACGTTTCCTGATGACCGAGCGCGGCGCGAAAGAGAACTTTCAGCCGCTGCTCGAAGCCAAAGTCCGCGAATGGATTAAAAGCAGTTGGCCCTTCGCGAAAGTGGCGTTCCCCGGTCTTGATGTCAGCATGACCGAATGGAACTCATTGCCCGACGCTGCCAGATAGGCGCTGCTTCGCAAGTAATATTTACTCAACAGCCCAGCGGATCTCACTCCGCTGGGCTTTATCTTCTCTAATCACCCGTCGTCCCCGCAGTGCCGTTGTGGCCCTCCGCATGCAGTGGCTTAGGGGAACGATTGGAGAGTGGTTATGAGATGGTTTGATACAGCCAAGACAGTAGGACTCGCCTCGTGCCTCCTTTTTGGCGTGGGGACGAGCTTCGCCCAGGATGAGCCGCAGCCCCCGCCAGAGCCGCCGCAGGCGGCGCAGCAGAGCCCCGAGCAGTTGCAGCAACTGGTGGCTCCAATCGCGCTTTATCCCGATTCGATGATCGCGCAGATCTTGCCTGCGGCCACTTATCCCGATCAGATTCTTGAAGCGTCGAAGTTCCTGGACCAGAACCGGGGACTGCAAGGCCAACAACTGGCTCAGAAGGTGGACTCGCAACCCTGGGACCCCAGCGTGAAAGCACTCACCGGGTTTGCGGGCGTGCTGCAGAACATGCGGCAGAATTTGGCCTGGACCTCTGAGTTGGGCGACGCCTACGTCAATCAGCCGCAGGACGTGAACAACGCTATTCAGACCATGCGGCAAAGGGCGCAGCAAGCGGGAACGCTGAGGTCGACTCCCCAGCAGGTGGTGAACAATCAAGGCCCGGACATTGCGATTCAGCCGGCGTCTCCCGATACGGTCTACGTGCCGGAATACGATCCATGGCTGGCTTATGGACCTCCGCTCGCGCCTTGGCCGGGATGGTATCCCTACCCTGGCCTCTATCTGGACGGGCCCGGATTCGCGTTTGGCATTGGTTTCCCCATTGGCTTCTACGGCGGCTTCGGGTGGGGTTGGAATAACTGGCGCTATGACTGGCGTGGCGGCGGCCGCGTGGTGTTCGGTCGGCGGCCGTACGTTTCGCACAGCAACGTCATTGTCAATCGCGGCGGCTTCGGCGGCGGAGCGAGGAACTTCGACGGCGGCCGCAATGGTTTCCGGGGCGGTGGAGCGAATCTAGCGCGGCCCGCTCCGAACGTTCGCCCGAACGAAGGTATGCGCTCAGGCGCGTTCAGCGGAGTCCGTGCGGGTGGCGACATGCGCGGCACCGCCAGCCGTGGACGGGCCAGCTTCGGCGGTGGTGGCGGCGGATCGCGTGGTGGCGGCGGCCACAGGTAGTTTGAACGATCGAGGAAAAATCATCATGCATTCCCAAAATTCTATGAAGACGGTACTGCTTCCGTTCGCGCTCTTTGCCGTGTACGGCCTCGCCCAGCAAACCGCCCCCACAGAGGGCTTCCCCAGCGCGGGCAGGGCCGCGCACGAACTGTATCAAGCCGTCAAACACGGCGACACCGGCGAGATCGCGAAAATCCTGGGTGGGGCGAGTGAACTTGCTTCGACCGCGGACCCCGACCAGGATAAGACCGAGCGCGACATGTTCGTCGAAAAGTATAAAGAGATGCACCGTCTGGCTCGTGAAACCGACGGCTCGGTGACGCTCTACATCGGCGCGCAGAATTGGCCCTTCCCGATTCCTCTGTTAGCGAACAACGGCTCCTGGCATTTCGATATCGAGACCGGCCGCAAAGAGGTACTTTACCGCCGCATTGGCGACAACGAAGAGCGCGCTATTGCGACCTGCCATGCGTTCGTCGCCGCGCGCAAAAACGCGAGCGCTCCGGACGTCCTGCCGCAGAGCTTGGTGGCCCTAACCAAGGACGCTTCCGCGTCCGCACCGGTTCGGTTTCACGGCTACTATTTCCGCGTGATCTCGCAGGTGAAGGGCAGCGGAAGGTTCAGTTTGATCGCCTATCCGGCGGAGTATCGTTCCAGTGGAGTGATGAGCTTCATCGTCACCTCACGAGACGTGGTTTATCAGAAGGATTTGGGCATGGACACGGCGGCGACGGCGGCCGCGATGGCGGCCTTCCACAAGGACGCCTCTTGGGTCGTCGCGGACAAGTAGGAAACTGGCGGAGAGAGAGGGATTCGAACCCTCGTTAGAGTTTCCCCTAAACACGCTTTCCAAGCGTGCGCCTTCAACCACTCGGCCATCTCTCCGTTCGGGGGCGAATAACAAGTTTAGCGCGGTGGCTGCTTCAGCGCACCTTTTTCCACAGCGGCGTGAATAAGTAGTCGCGCAGGCGCAGGTAAAATTCTGGGTCGGCGGGGGCGGGGGCGTTGCATCCGCCCATGGCCTTCTTCATTTCCTCCCGCAACGTCATGGAGCCGGCGGACGTGATGGCCACGTCCTGCCGCGCGTTACGGGCTTGCAGGGTGCGGACGCTGACGCCGAGGTCAGCCGTAGGAACCTCCTCACCCCGGCATAAATAGAGACGCATGATTTCGAGCGGCGTCATTTCGTTCGCTCCGACGATTGTCGTGGGCACTTCCGCTTCGCTTACACGCACTTCCATGGGATAGGTGACCCAGTCGCCATCGATGCCCACTTGAGGCTCGATTTTCACGCGGCGCACGGGAGCATTCGCGGCTATCCACAGATCCATCCACAAGACCTGGGACGATTCGCCGGAGTAGGGCAGCTCGACGGGCTCCAGTTTACCGGCGCGGCGGCGGTAGAGCGTAACCTTCGCGGCGTCGTCCGGGTTCTGGCCCACATACACCAGGAACTTGGCGCCCTTCGGAACCTGGATGGCAATCTGAAACGAACTATACGCGTTGCGTGCGACCGCCGGCGACAGAATTTCACGCGGGTTCGCGGGCGCTATCACCTCGCCTGCGTCATTGAACCGCGCGAACTCCGAATATACTTGCACAGCCTGCGCGCAGATCGCTCCGGCCGCCAGTGCCAGCAGCACCGCTAGCTTCATGCACCGTCCACCGAAAACGCGAGCAGGACGTTGCCGGGCATTCCGCCGGCCGACGAATATCCTGAATTGACGTACAGCATTCCGCCGCCGATGACCGGTCCCGCGCCATCGAGCGACCCGCCGTGCGCGGTGACGCCGTTGGCGGTCTTGTAGTCGATGGCGGTATCCACGTCCCACACCACCTTGCCGTTCGCGGCATCATAGGCGCGCAGGTGCCCGTCGACGGAGCCCGAAAACGCCACGCCCGGAATCGCCGTCACCGCTTGCGACTGCGCCGGGCTGCAACGTTTCTTTTCGCCGCAGCCCACCGGCGGCGTGAACCACACCTGCTTCCCGGTGTCGAGACGCAGCGCATACATACCGCCGCCGCGCTTGGGATCGGCGTCGGTGTTGTTCGCATAGGGCAGCATGACGCGCAGAATATCGGAATTCGCCACGTAAATATTGTTGGCGTCCGCGGCCGAGCCCCATTGCACGCCGCCCATGGTGCCGCCGATGCCGACGCGCGTCGACCACACCAGTTCACCGCCCTGATCGGGATCGATCGCATGCACCATGCCGGACTTTTGCCCCGCCACTACCAGACGCTTACCATTGCCGAGCGTCACCAGAATCGGCGACGCACCGAAATCGAAATCGGGACCGTTTACCTCCGGGCAGTTGGTCTTGTCCGGCATGCGGCAGGCGGAAGTATAAGCATCGTTCGCCGTCATCTGGCGCGACCACAAAATCTTGCCGGTGTCCGCATCCATCGCGATGAACGCGTCGCTCATGCTGGAGCTGGGATCGCTGTAATTGTCGCCCGTCGTGACGTAGATGGCGTTGCGGCGCGGATCGACGGCAGGAGTGCTCCAGATCGGAGCGCCCGACGGCCCCCACAATTGCGTGCCAATTTTATTCAGCTTGGTCTTTTTGGGTTCTTCGATGGTGTAGGTTTTCCAAATTTGCTTGCCGGTGAACGCGTCCAGCGCCACCAACGATCCACGGAAGCGGCAGCATTCATATTTGGGCGATCCGCCGGCGGCTTCTTCGCCCGACTTCACGGGAACGTACACTCGATTACGATAAAACACCAGGCCGCCGGTGATGCCCGCAACCGGGAAATCATCTACTTTGGTCTTCCAGATTTCCTGGCCGGTGGCGGCGTCGACAGCGTGAGCGAAAGCGCGGCCATCTCCGAACAAAGCGGCGTAACGAGTTCCGGAATCTGTCTTGATCTGGGCAACGGTGATCGCCGAGCGTACTCCCGAACCGGCGTCGATCGCCCAGTAAACACAGGCGCTCGCGGCATCGAGTGAATACACTTTGCCATCCGCGCTGCCGACGAAGACCCGTCCGCCGGCAAGATTGGGAGCGCCCATGCGCGTCAATTCGCCGGGGAATCCGAAGGCCCACTTCAGCTTGAGCCGCGGCACCTGAGCGGCGGCGAAACCGGCGGCGGACGTCTCCTGAAAGCGCGTGTTCGACGTGTTCATGCCCCAGCCGTTCCAGGTGGGTCCAGCCGCGGGAAGCGAAAAGGTACCGGGACTATTTGCGCACATGGCTTTCGGCGAGGCCGCGACTTCGATGGGATCGCTAAACGATTTACCGGTTAAATATTCGGCGATCGCGCGCCGCTGGACCTGCGAAAAACGGACCGCCATCGAAATCATAGGCCCGCTCTCCATGGCCGCCAAAACGCCTGCCGGGCTCATCTGTTTAAAGGCTTCGCGGCTGGGCGCGCGGTCCAGGCCGCCGTCATGGCAGGACGCGCAGCCTTGCTTGTACCAGCCCTCCCCATCCTGCGCGCATAGAAAACTTGCCGCGCAGAATAGCAGCCCAGCCGCGCCGCGAAAACTTCGTATCATTTGTTGAGTTTCTCCTTCAAAATAGCACCAGGCTCAAAAGTTAAACCGTATCCTGATGTTCAATTGGACGACTAAACCGGCTTAAACTGCTTCTTGATTCCCTGCCAGTGGGTGTAGTAACTGCGCTCCACCAAATCGGTTGCGAGCGCGAATTGCGTCAGCCGGATTTGCAGCTGCGTCTCGAACATGAAGGCCATGGTGTTGCCGAGGAACTCCGGTTTTGGCGGCGCGGAAACGCCGCGCTCGAAAGCCTCCGCGTCGGGGCCGTGCCCGCTCATGCAGTTATGCAGACTCGCGCTGCCCGGCACGAAGCCTTCCGTTTTGCCGATGTATTGGCCGTAGATCAAGCCCATAAATTCGCTGGCGATGTTGCGATGGAAGGGAGGGGGACGGAAGGTGTGATCCGCCACGCTCCAGCGCGGCCCGAAAATAGAAAACTCCATATTGGCGGTGCCGGGAATTGCCGACGGCGATAGCAGCGCGCAGTAGATGGAGGGGTCGGGATGATCCCAGCTCACCGTATTGATGCAATTAAATTTCGCCAAATCGTATTTATAAGGGGTCAAATTGCCGTGCCAGGCGACGACATCCAGCGGAGAATGATCGATCTCCGCTTCCCATAAGCCGCCGCCGAACTTGGCGAGCAGGCGGAAATCGCCTTCGCGATCTTCATACGATGCCATAGGCGCTAGAAAGTCGCGGGAGTTGGCGAGGCCGGATGTGCCGATGACGCCGAGCTCCGGCAAGCGCAAATATTGGCCGTAGTTCTCGCAGATGTAGCCGCGAGCCGCTGGCTCCAGCAATGCTACGCGGAAGCGAACGCCGCGCGGGATCACGCAGATCTCACCGGGTGTCACTTCTATCATTCCCATCTCGGTATGAAAGCGCAGCTTGCCTAATTGCGGCACGATCAGCATCTCGCCATCGGCATTATAAAAGAAACGATCCAGCATGGAGGCATTCGCGGCGTAGAGGTGGATGCCGACGCCGGTCTGCAAGGCCGGGTCTCCGTTGCCGCCCATGGTGACGATGCCGTCCAGAAAATCGGTGGACTTGCCAGGCACCGGCAGCGGCGCCCAGCGCATTTGATTGGGATTCGGGGGCGCGTCGTTGAAAGGTCCACTGCGCCACAGACCCGCTGTGATCTCGCGAAAAGGTTCATGCAAAACGGACGGCCGGATGCGGTAGGTCCAGGACCATCGCGTCACTCCGCGCGCGGCGGTGAACGCGCTACCGGTCAACTGCTCTCCATATAGGCCGAAAGGGTTCTTTTGCGGGGAGTTTTGCTCGCGCGGCAGGGCACCCGCCAGCGCTTCGGTCGCGAATTCGTTGCCGAAGCCGGACTGATATTGAAGATCCGAGGAAGACATTTCACTTGTGACCTTAGCAAATCCAAAATTCCGCCGCTTGCGTATACATCAACGAAGGAGAGGGAACCTAAATGAAGAAGACGATTCGAAACTGGGCGGGGCTTGCCGCTCTGGCCGCGTGCATGCTGCTGCCGGTGGCGCAGGCCAAGGAGAAGACTCTGTATGAGCGCCTGGGCGGGAAGAAAGCCATCACGGCCGTGGTGGATGAATTCGTGGGCCGCGTCGCCGCTGACACCCGCATCAACAGCTACTTCGCCGCCGCGGCCGCGGACCCGCAGCGTTTGGCGTCGTTCAAGATAAAGCTGGTGGATCAGATCTGCCAGGCCAGCGGCGGTCCCTGCAAGTACATGGGCAAGGATATGAAAAGCGCTCACATGGGCATGGGGATCACCGGCCCGCAGTTCGACGCGCTGGTCGAAGATCTGGTGGGTGCGCTGGATAAATTTAAGGTGGGGGAGAAGGAAAAGGGCGATCTGCTGGGTGCTCTGGGCCCCATGAAGCCCGAAATCGTAGAGAAATAACGCGAGTCTCCTTGCTGCTGAACGGGAGGTGTGCCTCGGAGGTCGCCTCCCGATTTGTGTTTTTATGGAAAGGTGCCTGAACGATTCGACGAACCGCGCATCGCGTTGAACCGCATCTACACCAAGCGCGGCGACGCCGGGGAAACGGGATTGGTGGGGGGCCAGCGAGTTCCGAAAGACACGCCGCGCATTGAAGCCTACGGCACGGTGGATGAGCTGAACGCTTTTGT
Organism: Bryobacterales bacterium; assembly: GCA_963752205.1. GTDB lineage: Bacteria > Acidobacteriota > Terriglobia > Bryobacterales > Bryobacteraceae > Palsa-187. Next base: position 21,489 of record CAVVZG010000059.1, read on the forward strand.
TGGCTTGGCTGCGGTATCCTGCGCGGAAGATCCGAGACTCATGCCGCTGGCCGCGATCTTACGCCGCGTGCAGCATGAACTCTTCAACCTTGGGTCGATTTTGGCGACGGAGCCTGCCGATGTGCATCCGAAGCAGCCGCGCGTGACGGCGGCCGATATCGCGCAACTGGAACGAGAGATCGATTCCATGAATGCGGATCTGCCCGCGCTGCGCAGCTTTGTGCTACCGGGAGGAACGCGCCTCAGCGCCGAGCTGCACGTGACGCGGACGGTCTGCCGGCGCGCTGAGCGGCTGGTGGTGGCGATGGCGCGCGACGAATCTGTGCCGCCGGAAGTGATTCCGTATTTGAATCGTCTGAGTGATGCGATGTTCGTGTGGAGCCGCTGGGTGAATCACGTTCTCGGCGTGCCAGAGGTGTTGTGGGAGCCCAATGCCGCCGCGTCAGGCCGTAAAGATTTGCCGTAGGGCTGCTCCTACATCCGCAAAGCGAAATTGAAAGCCTGCGCGCAGGGCGGCTTGCGGAATCACGCGCTGACTGGCCAACACCACTTGTGACATTTCGCCTAACAGTAGCTTGAGAGCTATAGCAGGGACCGGAAAGATCGCGGGACGATGTAACGATGCCGCGAGTTCCTGTGTGAAGGTAGCGTTGGTCACGGGATTGGGAGCGACGGCATTTACGGCGCCCCGGAGGGCGCCTGTCACGATTGAAAATTCGACTAGTGCGATCAGATCGTCCAAGTGAATCCATGAGGTCCACTGCTTTCCGTCGCCTAAACGCCCGCCCACTCCCAAGCGGAAGGGCAGAGCCATCTTGGGCAGCGCGCCGCCTCCGCGTCCCAGCACCACGCCGATGCGCGGAGTGACAACGCGCACTCCGAACGCTTCAGCGGTTCGAGCCTCTTGTTCCCAGGCAACGGCGACTTGCCCTAAGAAGTCAGACCCTGGCGGCGAGTCTTCGGTCAGAATCTCGTCGCCGCGCGAGCCGTAGTAGCCGATCGCGGAAGCGCTTACCAAGACTGCCGGCGGCTGCTGGCGAAGCGCGGCTACCAACGCTCGCGTGCCCTGGACACGGCTATTTATAATGCGTTCCTTTGCGGCTGCCGTCCACCGCTGGGCCACGGGTTCGCCTGCGAGATGCACCACCACTTCACAACCTGCGAAGACTTCGGGACCGGGCGGAGTCCGCAGCGATACCGCGGTGATACTGTGGCCGCTCGCGCGCAGACGCTCCGCAATGGCGCGCCCGATAAAACCCGAACCTCCGGTGATGACGACCTTCATACGATTTCGCGAATGTAGGCGTCGACGTCCGTCTTGCGCTTCATCCCCTCCAGACTCATATATCGCGTCATCCCGAAAATCTTGCGCTCGGACCAGGGGCGATCGTGCAGGCCGAAGCACCACAGGATGTTGGTGTAGGTGTTGGGATCGCGGCCGTCCAAAGCGTAGCGGTCATGCAGATAGATCATCGTCGCCAACGCGTCTTCAGGAGTGGCCGACCATTCCAGAATCTTCTTCCCCCAATACATCCGATAGTAGCCGTGGATCACGCCGCGCGTGTGCAACTCGGTTTGCGTGGCGTTCCATAGGGCGTCGTGCGTCGCGGCGCGTTCGAACTGGTCGCAGGTATAAACGGGATCGCGTCGATCGCCGGCGTGCTTCTGGAGAGTCGCCCGCGCCCAATTGGGGAGCGCGTCCAGCGAATCGAGGGAGGGCGAGAAGCGCGCGAAGTTGAACGCTAACTCCCGGCGTACGATCAACTGCTCCAGAAACTCGTCCGCGATCAGTTTGTGTTCTGCGGCGTACTCGCGCACGGCCAGAGCGATTTCGAGCGATGAAATGTGCCCGAAGTGCAGATAAGGGCTCAGTTCCGACGTGGCGTGTGCCGATGGCTCCCGGTTGAGCTTCGCGTATCGACGCAAATTGTTTTCCAGAAAAAAGCGCAGACGGCGTTTGGCCTCATCCGCTCCGCCGCGATAGTCGCGTCGAGGGTGGCACCGAGTGGTCGATCTCGCAAGCCGACACTAATTCGGCGATGTTCGATTCCGTCACAGTGGTGTGCAGCGCGGGCAACGCGCCCGTGAAGCGGCGCTTCACGCGCATCGCCTCGACAGGTTTGAGGCACTCCTCGAGCACTTTCCGGATCTTGGGTCGGATGGTGTATGCCGCGTACTCCTGCTTGACGAAGTGCCCCATTGGCACGATGCAACTGGAATCCACGGCGTAGTAGGAGATCGCCAGCTTCTGGGGAACGCTGCGGTTATGATCGCTAGCCACGAACACCGGATAATCGTCGGTCACCACCGCGGCGGCATCGGCGGCGAGACGGTAGAACGCGTCATTGGGATCCGCGCGGCGGCGGCGCAGATGAAATACGTAGCCGATGCCGAGCGCCTTTAAACGCCGCGCAGTCCCGGGCACTCCCTCCAGCAGAAAGGTATGGAAGCGGCCGTTCGCGTTGCGATAAGAGCAGGTCAATCCTTCGTAGAACAGCACCGGCAGTTTCAAGCCATTGGCTATTTCCACTGCGTAGGCCAGAGCGTGATTGGATTCCACTCTGCGGTTCATCTGCGCCCAATACAAAACGTAGCGCCCGCCCGCGCGCATTTCAGATTGGTTTAACTGGCGGACTCGATGGAATATCACGCTGACCCCAGAATAAGGCACGACCGCATTACGATATGATGAAGTGCACGGATAAAGCTCGCCTGGATGGGTGGCTTAGCAGGGTCCCGTGAGATTGTGAACCGAGGATCGATCCATGGAAAAACAAGCGCAAAACATACAAGAAGCATTTCTAAACAATGCGCGCAAAGATAAAACGTTTTTGACAATTTACTTGATGAGTGGCGTGAAGCTTTCAGGACGAATTAAAAGCTTCGATAAGTACTCCGTGGTACTTGAAACCAACAGTCAGGAACAGCTCATTTTCAAGCATGCAATTTCCACGGTGGTGGTTTCGCGGCCGTATCACTCGGCGCCGCAATCCAGCGCCGCCAGCGCAGGTACCCACGTTGCGCCCGGCGCTCCGGCCGTCGAAGAGCACCACTAAAGCAAGCCTTTGTCAGCCGTTGAAGAAGTTGCGATTCTGGTTGGCCTGCATCTCACGGGCCGCGGGGCGCAGCGCAAATCGTCCGGCGGCGAATCCGCGCAATCGAGCGCCGAAGACTCGCTGGCGGAATTGGCCTCGCTCGCCGCAACTGCGGGAGTACGGGTGGCCGAGAGCCAGATTCAGTCGCGCCCGAAGGTGGATTCGGCTACCCAGGTCGGCTCCGGCAAAGTGGAGGAGCTCAAGGCGCTGATCCACCTGCACGGCGCGGATGTGGTGATCTTCGACCGTGAACTGACGCCCACCCAGCAGCGCAATCTAGAAAAGGCGCTGGACGTGAAGGTGCTCGACCGCACCCAGCTCATCCTCGACATCTTCGCCCGACGCGCGCGCACCCGAGAAGGCCAGTTGCAAGTAGAACTGGCGCAGTTGAATTACCTGCTGCCGCGCTTGACGGGACACGGGGCGGCGATGTCCAGGCTGGGCGCGGGCATCGGCTCGCGGGGCCCTGGCGAAACCAAACTCGAAACCGACCGCCGCCGTATTCACCAACGCATCCACGCGATCGAACGCGGGCTCGAGCGCGTGCGCGGCGGGCGCACTACGCAACGCCAACAGCGGCAGGCCGTGCCGCTCGCGACCATCGCCTTGGTCGGCTACACCAACGCCGGCAAGTCGTCGTTGTTTAACCGTCTCACCGGAGCTGAGGTGCTGGCCGACGCCAAAATGTTCGCCACACTCGATCCCACCGTGCGCCACATCACGCTGCCCTCGCGCCGCCGCGTGCTGGTGAGCGATACGGTGGGCTTCATCCGCAATCTGCCCACCACGCTGGTGAAGGCTTTCCGCGCGACTCTCGAAGAAGTGATCGAAGCGGAACTGCTGCTGCACGTGGTCGACGCCAGCTCGCCCGAGGCTGCCGAGCACACCGCGCACGTCATGGCCACGCTCCAGGAAATCGGCGCCGACACGACGCTGCAGATTCTGGTGCTGAATAAGATCGATCAAATCCCCGGTGAGCCGGATGCCCAAGCGCTCGCCCGCCGCATCCTCGAAGACCCGGACCATCAGCCCGCCGGCGCCGTCGCCATCTCGGCCCGCACCGGCGTGGGCTTCGATGCGCTGCTCAAAAAGATCGACGAGACACTGGCGCTGGATGCTGTCACCGAGTGCACCTTCCGCATCCCAGCCGGGGAGGGCGGCCCCATTCACACGCTGCATGAGCGCGCGCGAGTGCTCTCGACGCGCTACGCGGGCGACGATTGCGTGATCCAGGCCGAGACCCCCGAATCCATCCGCCGGCGCCTGGCAAAATATCTGGTGGCTTAAGCTATGATGAGAAACAACGCATGAACGGGCCGAATCTGCTTACACTTCTGCGGATTTTCTTCGTCCCGCTGCTGGTGGCAGCGCTGCTTGGGGGAGGGTTCGTCGAACCCTATTTAGCCGCTTTGACGGGACCGCTGGCGATCACGCGCGAAACCTTCGCGCTGCTGATTTTCCTGGCCGCCGCCGCGACTGACTTGCTCGACGGGTATCTGGCGCGGCGCTGGGGGCAAATCACTACCGTGGGGACGCTGCTCGATCCCATAGCCGACAAGTTGCTGATCTCGGCAGCTTTGGTCTCGTTGGTGGACGTGCACCGCGTCCCGGCGTGGATGGTGATCCTGATCATCGGCCGCGAGTTCGCGGTGTCGGGATTGCGGTCGATCGCCGCGGCTGGCGGCTACACCATCGAAGCCAGCGACCTGGGGAAAACCAAAATGGTGGCGCAGGTGGTGGCGATTGCCTTGGTCATCGCCGGAATCCGCTGGCCGGAGCTTGACCGATTAGGGCTAATCGCGATGTGGGCGGTGGTGCTGTTCGCGTTGGTCTCGGCGGCCGACTATTTCCGCAAGTTCTGGGGCAGCGTGGATAACCATGTGAAATCCCGCCGCCGCCGCGAGTTGCTGGCCTGGCAGCGCCAGCAGCGCAAGCTCAGACGTTCTGGCGTAGCCACTTCAGCGAAGGCCGCCAGCAAAGGCTAGGCGCTGACAGCCAAGCCCGTGGCCTGCCACGCATCCAGCCCGCCGATGAGGTTGGTGACGTTTTCAAACCCCGCGCGCTGAATCAGGCTGCAGGCGATGGCGCTCCGGTAGCCGCCCTTGCAATGCACCACGATCGGTTTCGCGCGGTCTAGATCGCCCAGCATTTTGGCGACGCGGTCGAGGGGCTTGTGCAGCGCGCCGGCGATGTGGGCTTGATCCCATTCCGGTTTGCGGCGAACGTCGACGATTTGAATGGAACCCGGCTCGTCGTTCCGTTCCCGTTCTAACTCCGCTGCGGTGATTTGCATGATCTGCGCGGTGGGCATCTGGTTCGCCACCCAGCGCGGCATGCCGCCATCCAGGTATCCGGCCACGCGCTCGAAACCCACGCGAGCCAGACGGGTGCGCGATTCTTCCACCGCGGCTTGATCTTCGGCGATCAGAATGATGTCATGCTCCAGGCCCAGCAGCGCTCCGGCTGTTCCTGCAAATTGCCCGGCCAGCGGAATATTCACCGAGCCCGGGACGTGCCCGCTGCCGAATTCCATGGCGGGCCTGGTGTCGAGGATGACATCGCCTGCGCGCTGCCGCTCGAGTAGCTGCGCTGGGGCGAGCGCTTCCATCTCCAGCAGGAATTCCAGGGGGATGGCGCCGGTGCGGTTGATCTCGGCGTCCTGCGCGAAATACTCGGGCCGGTCCGGCAGGTCCGCCGTCAGCAGGCGCACGAACTCTTCCTTACTGGGAGCGCGCAGCGCGTAATTCAGCGCGCGCTCCTTGCCGATGGTCGATTGCCGCTCCGGCCGCATTTGCTTGCCGCATAGCGAGCCGGCGCCGTGCGCCGGATACACTTCGACGTCATCGCCCAGCGGCTCCAGTTTCTGGTGCAGGCTGTCGTACAGCATCGCGGCCAACTGCTGCGGCGTTTTGTCGCCAGACAAATCGGGACGTCCGACGTCTCCGATGAACAGGGTGTCGCCGGTAAGTACGGCCCAGGGTTTCTCGCCGCGGTCCAGATCCGTCACCACCACCGACACGCTTTCCACCGTGTGTCCCGGCGTTTCGAGGAAGCGCAGAATCACGCGGCCGAAGCGAATTTCATCGCCGTCACGCACGGGCACGTGCTGCAGGGGAGAATCCGCCGCGGCGCCTAGATAAATCTTCGCGCCGGTCTTGGCGGCCAGCTCCACGTGGCCGCTTACGAAATCGGCATGCAGATGAGTTTCAATAATATGCTCGATTTTGAGCCCCTGCGCGCGGGCTTCGTCCAGATAGATGGACACGTCGCGTTGCGGGTCCACTACGCAGGCGACGCCTTCCGATCCCAAGAGGTAAGAAGCGTGCGACAGGCAGGTCAGGTAGAACTGCTGAAAGTACATCCATTTCAGAGTGTACTTTAGGAAGGCAGGTATTCGCGCAGCGTCCCGTAGAAAGCCTTCACAAAGTCAGTGGCCGCTTGGGCGGCGGCGTCCTCATCGCGATTCACGATGGGGACCACCACGCGCACCAGCGCTGTGTCGGTGCGATTCAGGCGCATGGCGTCGACAACCACCCAGAACTTCGCGGTGTACTCGCTGGCAATGGCGCGGTCGCGCGATTGATACCAATACAGCACCAGGCTGCGGTCGTCTCCATGCGCCACTACGTAGCGGTTCACGACGATCGGCATGGCGCGGCCGACGTCAATCGGCACTTGCCCCGAATTGAGTGGGGTCCAGCCGGTGCCGGGGAGACAATTCTTCGGAGAATGCGGAGTTTTCCCGTTGCGCTGCGAGCGGAAAGCGGCCACAAACAGGTTCGCCCCTTGGTTGCCTGACACGTAGAAGCGGTTCAGAAGATCGTCGGCCTTCAATATTTCCCGGGTGTCGTTGTCGATGACGCCTTCTTCTTGCAGCTTCCAGGAACCCAGCGTCGCCGGGAGCATCGACAAGGGACGACCCGCCGGAATCGCTTCGGGACGAACCGCGCTATAGATCAACGCTCCCTGCAAAACGATCAGGAGGGTGGCGGCCATCACCGGCGGCGACTTCAGAAATTTAAGCAACGGGAGCCTCCGTGGGACTCTTGCGGGTAAAACGGCAAATCAGCAAGTGCAGGCCGCCTAATAAGACCAGGGCGATGATGAAGATGATCCAGCCTTCCAGGCTATGGAAGAAGCCGCGTGCCAGTTCGGGATTGATTTCGCTCAGAATTCCCGTAATGGTGACGCGTCCGGCATTGGCGACAATCGCTACCGGGATGGTCGCGGCCAGTAACACCCAGCGCATCCATACGCGCTTATCGAAGAAGTAAGCGTAGACCAGCGACAAGAAGGAAAGCGAAAGCAGACTGCGGATTCCGCTGCAGGCCTCCACTACCGAAAGTTTCTGGCTCGCCAGTTCCAGGATGTTGCCGTCGCGCAGCACGGGGATTCCCACCAGGCCCAAGTTAAACTCCGCCACTTGGCTTGCGAAGAGCTGTAGCGGGAAAGTGATCTGATTGTATATGACGGTCGGAATCGGAATCATGAAAGGCAGGAGCAGCAAAGGGAACGCCAGTTCCCGCACTAACTTGGTGCCTCCCGTTACCAGCAGCAAACCTACCAAAGCAATCAGGAGCGAAGTCCGCTGCAAAAACAATTCCGCGCCGAGCGTGCCGATGTAACCTTGCAACGCGGCCCACACCATCACACCCAAACCCCACCAGGCGGGCTGGTAATGGAGAGCCAGAATCTGCTCGCGGCGCTGCCACGCGATAAACGCCGCCACCGGAATGACGAAGAAGCCGTGGCCGACGTCCTCATCGGTGCTCCACTGCTCCACTAAGTGGATCACCACCGGAAGGTACGCCAGGATCAGCAGCACGCTGAACCAGGCCAGAGTCACCCACGGTATGGGACGGGACGAGGGTGGGGTTCGCTGTTCGGTAAGGTGGTCGACAGCCGACGCCATAAACTTGATTACAGTATATGTGATAAAACAGGGCCTAAGAATAGAACCACCGGCGCAGGGGGTACTACGGTGAACGGGGCCCAAACTCCGAGGTTTGCGGGCCGCGAACCACACTCTTTTGATAGGAGCATTGTCTTGAAAAAATACCTTCTCAGCGCTCTCTGCGCGGTCAGCGCGCTGGCTCAGCCCGCCGCCATTGATTGGGGCCAACAAAAGGCTGAAATTCTGCAACATTACCGGGATTTGGTGCAAATCGACACCAGCCCGCCGGGAAATGAAACCAAGGCCGTCGAATATTTGAAGAAAGTGCTGGAATCCGAAGGCATCGCAACCAAGACTTTTGCGCTGGATCCGAACCGCGCGAACCTGGTGGCCCGGCTGAAAGGTAACGGCAGCAAGCGTCCGCTGCTGATCCTGGCCCACACTGACGTGGTGGGTGTGCAGCGCGAGAAATGGCCGGTGGATCCCTTTGGCGCCATTATGAAGGACGGTTACATCTGGGGCCGCGGCAGCCGCGACGACAAGCCCATCCTCGCAGCGAATCTGATGGTGATGCTGCTGCTGAAACGCAGCGGCGTGGCGCTGGATCGCGACGTGATCTTCCTGGCGGAATCCGGCGAGGAAGCCGACATCACCGGCGTCGGCATCAACTTCATGGTGAACCAGCATTTCGAAGATATCGACGCGGAGTTCTCGCTCACGGAAGGCGGCGGCTCGACGTTCGACGGCAAGCGGGTGAGCGTTGTGAACATCGGTACCGCCGAGAAGGTTCCGGCTCGCGTGCGTCTGGTCGCCAACGGAACTTCCGGACACGGTTCCGTGCCGCGCTTGGACAACGCGCTGATTCATCTCGGCGCCGCAGTCGAAAAGGTCGGGCAGATGGGAGACGCCCATGCGTCTGAACGACACTACCCGCACCTATTTCGAAAAGCTGGCCACCATCAGCCCGCCCGAGCAGGCCGCGCGCTATAACAGCTTGCTGAATCCGCAGCGCGCCGCTGCTGCCCAGCGCTATTTGGCGGCGAATGAGCCGGGACGTTATTCCATGCTGCGCACCTCCGTGGTGCCCACCATGATGAAGGCCGGGGTCGGCCCTAACGTAATTCCGTCGGAAGCAGAAGCGACGCTCGATATCCGCGCGCTGCCCGATGAAAACATTTCGCAGTTCTATAGCGAAATGCAAAAGATCATCGGCGACCCGGAAGTGAAGATCGTGCCGCTGCCGGCGACGCGCCCCTTCTCGCCCGCATCGAGTCTCGATACCGAAATGTACCGGATTCTGGAACAAGTGAGCCAGAAAATGTATCCCGGCTCAACGGTTCTTCCCACCATGTCGACCGGCGCTAGCGACAAGGCGCAACTGCGGAACAAGGGCGTGCAGAGCTACGGCATCGGACCATATTCGCGCCAAGACGATGATGCCAACTACGGAGCGCACGGCGACGTGGAGCGGCTGGCCGAACCGTCGCTTTATAACTTCGTCGAATTCACCTGGAACGCGGTTACGGAAGTCGCCGCGAGCAAGAAATGAAGCGCTTCGCCCTCGTCGTATTCGCGGTGTCCGCGATTGCGCAGACACCGGCGATCCAGTGGGATCAGCAGAAGGCTGAGACGTTGCGTCACTACCGGGCCTTGGTGCAGATTGATACTTCCAATCCGCCGGGCAATGAAACCAAGGCGGTGGATTACTTGAAGCAGGTGCTGGAGGCCGAAGGCATCGCCACCAAGACCTTTGCTTCCGAGCCGGAGCGCGCCAACCTGGTGGCGAGGCTGAAAGGTAACGGCACCAAGCGGCCGATTCTGCTCATGGCCCATACCGACGTCGTCGGGGTGCAGCGGCCCAAGTGGCCGGTGGACCCCTTTGGCGCGGTCCTCAAGGACGGCTACGTGTGGGGCCGGGGGACATCGGATGACAAGGACAAGCTGACCGCCGACCTGATGGTGATGCTGCTCCTGAAGCGCAGTGGTGTGGTGCTCGACCGGGACGTCATATTCCTGGCCGAAGCGGGCGAGGAAACCACGAGTCTGGGCATCGATTTCATGGTGAATCAGCACTTTAGCGAGATCGACGCGGAGTTCGCTCTCAACGAAGGCGGACGGACCCGCCTGGAGAACGGGCGGGTGACCGCAGTCCAGGTCGCGACTGCTGAGAAAGTCCCGCGCTGGGTTCGTTTGGTAGTAGACGGAACGAGTGGCCATGGGTCCATCCCGCGCGTCGATAACGCTGTGGTGCACCTGTCGACGGCGGTGGCGAGACTGGGCGCCTGGGAGACTCCCATGCGGCTAAACGATACCACCCGCGCCTACTTCGAGCGCCTGGCCACCATCAGCCCGCCGGAAAAGGCCGCTCGCTATAACGGGCTAACGGACCCCCAGAAATCCGCCGCTATCCAACGCTATCTGGCTGAGAACGAACCCGAGCATTACTCGATGCTGCGCACTTCTGTCACGCCGACGGTCCTCAAAGCCGGCTTCCAAACTAACGTGATCCCGTCGGAGGCGGAGGCGAATATCGACGTCCGGGTGCTGCCGGACGAAGACGTGGAGAGGTTCTCCCAAGAGATGACGCGGATCATCGGCGACCCGGCCATCCGCATCGAACGGATTTCAACGGGCAACCGTGTCCCCACGCCGCCATCGCGAATCGACAACGACATGTTCCATGCGCTGGAGGTGGTGAGCAAGAGGCTGTACCCGGGCTCGACCACGCTGCCTGTGATGCTGACGGCCGCTACTGATTGCGCCCAACTTCGCGCGAAGGGGGTGCAGTGCTACGGGATTGATCCCCCGGTGTCGGACCTTGACCGCACGAGCTATAGCTGGCACAGCGACGTTGAGCGGCTGGAGGAGTCGTCGATCTATAAGTTCGTCGAGTTTACCTTTGCCACGGTGATGGAGGTTGCGGCGAAGAAGTAAAGGAGGCGCCTGATGCGCAAGAACATTCTGCGGATGGGTTTGCTGAGTGCGATGTTGGCGAGCGTCTTGGGCGCGCAGGACATGGCCGGCGATTGGCAGGGAACGCTCAAGGCCGGCATCAAGGAACTCCGCATCATTGTGAAGGTCGCGCCGGCGGGTGGCGGGCGATGGGATGTCACGTTGTTCAGTATTGACCAGGGCCCGGATCGCGGAGCCGGTATTCCCGCCCGTTCCGCGACCCTGCAAGATTCGGTCTTCAAGTTCAGGGTGGACGCGTTGCGCGGCGCTTACGAAGGAATGGTCAGCGCGGACGGGTCCACGATCACGGGTACTTGGACGCAAGGCCTTCCCCTGCCGCTTGTGCTCAAACGCGCAACGCCAGAAACCGCCTGGAACGATCCTTCGCCGCACACGGTGCAGATGGTCACGGTGGACAAAGACGTCAAGCTGGAGGTACTCGACTGGGGCGGGTCGGGGCGCCCATTGGTGCTGTTGGCGGGGCTGGGGAATACGGCTCACGTCTTCGATAACTTCGCGCAGAGGCTCACCGGCGGGTACCATGTTTACGGCATAACACGGCGGGGATACGGGGCTTCGAGCGTACCCGCCGACGGTTATGCAGCGGACCGGCTCGGCGATGACGTCTTGGCCGTGCTCGACTTTCTGCATCTCAACCGGCCGGTTCTCGCGGGGCATTCGATTGCCGGCGAAGAGCTGAGTTCGGTGGGCTCGCGGCATCCGGAAAAGGTTGCCGGGTTGATCTACCTGGATGCGGGTTACGGGTACGCCTACTACGATCGTTCGCGCGGCTACCTCAGCATCGACTTGGCCGAATTGCAAAAGACGCTAGAGCAGTTACAGCCTGGCAAGGGACCGGCGGACACCCGGCCGGTGATTCAGGAGCTGCTCCAGACCGTACTCCCTGGTTTTGAGAAGGACCTGCAGGAAGAGCAAAAAGACGTCCAAGCGAAGCCCGCTGCCATGCTCGCCGTGCAAGCGTCCGTTCCCATGCCGCACGCCGCTCAGGCCATCATCGCGGGTGGGCAGAAGTACACTAACATCCCGGTTCCGATTCTGGCTATTTACGCAGTTCCGCATGATCTGGGGCCGTTGGGTGGCCCTGACCCCGCCGCACGGGCGGCGCAAGAGGCCCGCGACGAGGGAGTCACGGGAGCGCAAGCGAAGGCCTTCGAAGCGGGCGTGCCATCGGCGCGAGTGGTTCGTCTGGCGCATGCGAATCACTACGTTTTTCTGACCGACGAAGCGGCGGTGCTGCGCGAGATGAACGCGTTTCTGGGGAGCCTGCCTTAGGCGGCGGGTTCGGGCAGCGGCGCGGCGTCGTCTTTGGCGCGGTTGGCGGCGCGGTTGACCAGGCGGCGGGGGTCGAGCAGATGCTGGGGACGGAAATCGTTGCGCGACCAGCGGCTGCCGGCTTCAAATTCAATCCCCAGGAAGTAGCCGATTTCCCGGAACACGCAATATTTCACCTTGCCGGACAGCACGCCCTTCGGGTAGGTGATGCGGTAGGGAGTCCCCAATGGCACCGGGCGCTCCACTTGCAGACACGCGCCAGAGAGCGATATGTCTTCAAGGTTAGCTACACTACGCCGCACACGGCCGGTTTGGTCCTTCCACTGGACGTCCACCAGATCCGCACAAAGCAATCGGGGTTCGATGCGCCTATCCATCATGTCTACTTGCTTTATCGTCGCACCCCCCGCATTTGTTTAGCTGGGGGACCCTAGGCAATTTAACCCTAGCTGCCATTTAGGGGTGCTGGTACCATGTGTTGACGGAGCCGATTTCTGCGGGTCTTTCTCCTCCATCTCGCTCTAATTGCTATTTTCGGAGTCCTGCTCCCGCTGCGCAAGGGGATCAGTTTCCTGGACCCGGTCATGATATCGGCATATGCCTGTCTAGGTGTATTATTCGCGGCCCCGGCGGCGGCTGCGGCGTTCTCAAAGGGCCGGCCGCAGACCATGCGGGAGGCGTTTTGGCGGACGGCGAGGGCGGTCGGGTATGGCGAGGGGCTGGCGGCGGTGATGCTGGCTGCGGGCGTGGTCACGGTGAGTATCGGTGGGGGGCGGTTGTTGCTGCCGGAACTGGATGTATTGGCGGAAGCGGCGCTGCTGGGGCTGTTCGGGTCGATCGCACTAGCGCTGCTGGCGGGCTGGATGACGCTGCGCTTTTCGGCGGGCGCGGCGCGCTACGGGATGCGCGCGATCTTCCTGGGACTACTGCTGCTCTTCTTGTTTCAAGCGCAGAGGCTGCCGGATGTCCCGCTGCGGGGCGTGGAACTCTCCGTTGCGCTGTCCGCGCTGATGGTGATCTTGCTGCGGCGGGAGGTGCATCCGCGGTGAACGCTCCGGCACAAACGAATCGCGCCAAATTTGACCCGGACCGGCTGCGTCTGCTGGTGCGCGTCGGCGTGTTTGTTCTGCTGGCGGTTCTAGGGCAACTCATTTTTCCCGGACTGATGCAGCCTTTCGGAGGGATACTGGTGGTCTCGGCGCTCTCCGCCTTCGCGACGGGCGCGCTGGCGAATGCTGTAGTGGCTCGCGGATGGGAGCGCGGGCAGCTTGCGGATTTCGGGCTCGCTTGGGGACCGGCATCGGGGCGCGAGTTCGTCACTGGCATCGCTTGCGGAGCGGGAGGCGCGCTGTTGATCATGATCGTGGCGCTGCTGGCGGGCATGGCTCGCTTCGACGCCGTTCCCGCAGCGCCGCGGGCATGGGCCGGCATTCCGCTGCTGGCGATTGTGCTGTTATTCGGATCCGCCGGTGAAGAACTGATATTCCACGGCTACGCCTTTCAACACCTGGTGCGCCACATGGGAGAGTTCGCCACAGTGCTCCCGGTGGGCATTCTTTTTGGCCTGATGCACATGGGAAATCAGAACGTCACCTTTTTGGCCGTCGTCAACACCATGGCTTGGGGCGTGCTGTTGGGTTGCGCTTACTTGCGCACGCGCGCTTTGTGGCTGCCGATTGGAATGCACTACGGCTGGAACGTGGCCATGCCGTTCCTGGGAGAGAATCTGAGCGGGTTTACAATGGGTGTGACCGGGTACGAACTGCACTGGAGAACCGGAGTTCTTTGGAGCGGGGGATTGTACGGCCTGGAGGGCGGCTTGTTTACGACGGGTGTAGTGGCCGGGTTGTTCATCGTGCTGTACCGTTTGATCCCGGAGAGGGGCTAGTATGCGGCGACTGGCGCTGGTGGTGATCTTTTCCGTTGCCTCGGTCCGCCTGCACGCCGATGCGAAGAAGCTCACGGAAGACCAGCGCATCGAGATCTTGCGCGGGTTGAGCTCCGAATACGCCAAGATTAAAGTCGTCATACCGCGTTCGAAGAAAGCTTTGGAATTTTCGAGCGACGGCACCTGGGATCACGATGTCTGGGACGCCGCCTTCAAGGAGTTCGGCCCGGCGGGGCGCGTCGGCGATTTGCTCCAGGTTACTCGCCTCGAAATCGACAAGGACCGCATCGTCCTCGAACTCAACGGTGGCATGAAGAGCGGTAAGCGCTTCCTTGACCATGTGCAGATTGGCATGGGGACCTCGACCAGCCCCGTCACTGGACCGGCGACCAACGCGCCGGGTGGAACCACGGTTGCGCTGACGTTCGGCGGTCCGATCGGCGAGACTACCTCCGCGGACATCAAGAAGATGCTGCAGCCGATTCTCGATTTCGAAAAATCCAGCGTCACCGAAAACTATGTCGATACCCTACCCGAGCCCATCAAGGAAGCCGTCAAGGCCAGGAAGGCGATTGAGGGAATGAATCGCGATCAGGTGATTCTGGCGGTGGGCCGGCCGATTCGCAAGACTCGCGAATCGAAAGAGGGGACGGACTACGAAGATTGGATTTATGGCGAGCCTCCCGGGCGCGTCACGTTTGTGACCTTCACGGGAGACAAAGTGGTTAAGGTCAAAGAAACGTACGCCGGCTTGGGCGGATCTGTCGCGGAGACTCCTCAGCAGCCGTAAGCGGTTCAGTAAGTACTCCCCCGAGTACCATTACGCGTCCATCCAAAGTACCTTGTTCGAGTGCGGTCCCCGAGAACAAACTAGTAGCTAAGGAATTCTGTCTTTTCAAATGGATCGCACTGACTTCGAGCCATGGAAGGGTAAGGAAGTCGCCAAACTATTGGCGCTGGTGGAGAACCAGCGGCGCTATTACCAGGACTTGGTTTCCGCGCTACCGGTGGGACTGGTGGTGCTGTCCGCAAACCGCTCCGTAGTTTCGAGCAATCGTGCGTTCCGGCAAGCGTTCGGACTCCGTGGAGACGATCTGCGCGGGAAGAGCATTGAGCAGATTTTGCCGGCAGATCCATTAATCGAAAAGATCCGGACTGTGATGCTCAACGGAATTCCGCAGGCGCCTTTGCGGGTTGAGCACGGAGGAAAAAGCTGGCGGATCGCCATTCTTCCTCTGCGCAACTGGGACGAAGAGACGGAGATGGAAACGCTCCTGGTGATGGAGGATTTAACGGGCTTGCCGGCTACCGCTCCTGCCGCCGCACCGCCGTCCGCTTCGCCCTTCGAGAACATACCGGCGGTGGTGTGGCGGGCCGACGCCGCAGGACTTCAGTTTTCTGCCGTGAGCGGGGGCGCGGAACAGATGTTGGGTTATGCGGCGGCTTATTGGCTCAAGACTCCCAACTTCTTCGCGCAACGGATTTATCAGGGAGATCGGGAGACGGTGTTGGCGCTCTACAAGACTGCGGCTCAGCACTCGCGCGAGGTGAGCGCGGAGTTCCGCATGGTGACGGCCGCGGGCGCACTGGCTTGGTGCAGGGAAACTGTGCATTTGGCTGGGCCCGGGGTGCTGACTGGAATCCTTACCTTGTTGGGGCAACGCCAGCAGATCCAACAAATGCACATTACGGCTGAGCGGAACGCGGCTCTGCATGGTCTCTCCGCGCGACTGGCGCATGATTTGAACAATCCGCTGATGATTATTTCGGGCTACGCGGAGGAGATTTTGCGGCCGCTAGCGCCCAATGATCCGCGCCGTGGCGATCTCGAAGAAATTCTGGCGGCCACCGAGCGCATCAGCAACCTGACGACTCAATTGCTTGAGTTCACGCGCAAGCAAGCGAGTCCGGTGGAGCGTGTGGACCTCTCCGTTGTGCTGACAGGGCTCGCGGAAGCGTCGGTCGAAATACGGGCTGCGAAGCCAGTGTGGGCGAAGGCGAATCGGACGCAGCTCGAAGAGATTTTGGAGGACTTGCTGGGGGCAGTGAAGGAGCAGCGGGCCCGGGTCACGATCACGTGCGATACGGCGGCGATTACGGAACAAGTGGCGGGCGCAACGATTGCCCCGGGGACTTACGCGCGCTTGACACTGGCGATCCCCGGGCGCGGTATGGATCCGGAGAAGCGCAAGGCGATTTTCGAATCGTTTCTGCATAAAGAGACGGACAAGCCGGTGGGGGCGGCGTTGGCTCGCGCGTATGCGCTGGTCAGGGAGTGGGGCGGGGAGTTGGGATTTGAGAGCGAGGCTACACAGGGGTCGACGTTCACCATGTACTTGCCGCTGGCGGAGGCGCAGGTGGAGGTGGTGCCGCCGAAAGCGCCAACTATTGCGGCAGAAGCGCTGCGGGAAACCGTACTGGTGGTGGATGACGAAGCGGGCATCCGCGCGCTGATCGTCAAGATCCTGCGGAGGGAGCGCTACCGGGTGCTCGAAGCGGGAAGCGTGGCGGAAGCGGTGGCGGCCGCGGCGGCGCACGGCGGCCCGATCCAGCTTTTGCTCACGGATGTGATGCTGCCCGACCGTAACGGGCGTCAACTCGCCACGCAGTTGGTCGAAACGCGGCCGGGGTTGAGGGTGGTGTACATCTCGGGCTTCACGGACGACGATGCGGTGCGCGCGGGAGCGTTCCCGCAGGGGGCGCGATTCCTGCAGAAGCCTTTCACGCTGGGCGCGCTGATGGGAACGGTGCGCGAGGCGCTGGATCAGTAGTTTATTGAATGGACCCTGGTTGTTTGGGTTCCAGCTTGATCTCGCCGAAGGTCGATTCGTACTGCGAGACGTTCTGATTGAGTACGTTGGCGAGCGCCTTGGCTTGCTGCGGGCTCAAATAGATTCCTTCGAAATTGTGGATCGTGACAGCGTCGGGAGCCGATCTGGTTCATGGTGCCGAAGAGCAGGAAGAAATCCCACAGACTGACGCGCACCTGCACGCTGTTGGCGTAGTGCTCACGATAATCGGAGGTGTTGGTGAGCTGAATCTTGGTTTGCGCGGGCGGCTGCGGGGTCATATACGTTCAGCATAAAACGTCCAGCAGGAACGCGTACTCGAAGGCGGTTTCCTTGAGGTATTCGTAACGGCCGGAGGCGCCGAAGTGGCCGCTGCCCATGTTGGTCTTGAGCAACAGCGGGCGGTCATTGGTCTTCAGCGCGCTGAGCTTCGCTACCCATTTCGCGGGCTCCCAATAGGAGACGCGCGGATCGTTCAAGCCGGCGGTGACCAGCATCGCGGGATAGGGCTGGGCCTTCACGTTTTCATAGGGCGCGTAGGATTTCATGTAATCGTAGAACTCGGGCTTGCTGGGGTCGCCCAATTCCTCGTACTCGCCGACGGTGAGGGGCAGGGACGCGTCGAGCGCGGTGTTCAGCGAATCGACGAAGGGGACGCCGGCGACTACGGCGGCGAAGAGGTCGGGGCGCAAGTTCGCTACCGCGCCCATCAGCAGTCCGCCGGCGCTGCGGCCCATGATGGCGAGTTTGCTTGGCGAAGTGTACTTTTCCGCGATCAGTTTTTCGGCGGAGGCGATGAAATCGGTGAAGGTATTTTTCTTCTTGAGCAGGCGGCCGTCTTCGTGCCACGGCTTGCCGAGGTCCATGCCGCCGCGGATGTGTGCGATGGCGTAGACGAAGCCGCGATCGAGCAGGCTAAGCCGGTCCGAACTGAAGGATGGGTCTATGCTGATGCCGTAGGAGCCATAGCCGTAGAGCAGCATGCGGGCGCTGCCATCGCGTGCGAAGCCTTTTTTGTAGACCAACGAAATCGGGACCTCGCCGGCGTAGATGCGTTCGGACTGATACTGCCGCGGGTCGTAGCCTCCGAGCACTTGCTGTTGCTTTTTTAGCTCGCGTTCGCGGGTTTCCATGTTGTAGTCGAAGATCGAAGCCGGGGTGACCAACGAGGTGTAGTGGAAGCGCAGAAGTTTGGTGTTGAACTCAGCGTTGGCGCCGAGGTCCGCGGTGTATACGGGCTCGGGGAATTCGATGGAGTGCTGCGCGCCGGTGTGGGCGTCGCGGATGAAAATCTGGGTCAGGCCGCGGTGGCGTTCTTCGGTGACCAGGTAGTCCGGCAAACGCGGTGACGCTCTCAATGGTGATGCCGTCGCGGCCGGGGATGATTTCTTTCCAGTTGGCTTTGGAAGGGTCAGCTACGGGAGCTTCGACGACGCGGAAGCCCTTGGCGCCGTCGTTGGTGCGGATGAAGAACGAATCGCCGCGGTGGGTGGCGTCGTACTCGGTTTCGTAGACGCGGGGGAGAAGGGTGCGGAAGTCGCCCCGCGGGCTGGTCTTTGGGCAGATAGCGGATTTCCGAGGTCAGAGAGCTGTTGATGTTGATGAAGATGTAGGCGCGGCTGCGGGTGCTGGATAGGTCGACGGTGAAGCGCTCGTCGGGCTCGTGATAGACCAGCGCGTCTTCTTTCACGCCGAGTGCGTGGCGGAAGACTTTGTAAGGGCGGAGAGCGTCGTCGAGCGTGGTGTAGAAGAACGTCGCGTTATCGGCGGCCCATTCGAGCGTGGAGGACGTATTCGGGATCTCGTCCGCGAGCAAGTCACCGGTGTCGAGATTCTTCACGCGGACGGTGTACTTTTCGTCGCCTGCAAAGTCCACCGAGTACGCGAGCAGGCGGTGGTTGGGGCTGGCGAGGAAAGCTCCCAGGCGGAAATATTTGTGGCCTTCGGCGAGGATATTGCAATCGAGCAGGATTTCTTCGGGACCCGTACCTTTGTTGCGGCAATGGATGGCGTACTGCTTACCTTCTTCGGTACGCGTGTAGTAGAAATAGTCGTCGCGCTTTACGGGGACGCTTAAGTCGGTTTGTTGAATGCGGCCGAGCATCTCGGCGTAGAGCTTGGCTTGCAAGGCTTCGGTGTGTTGCAGCTTCTCTTTGGTGTAACGGTTCTCGGCCTCTAGATAGGCGATGGTGTCGGGATCTTGGCGATCACGCAACCAAAAATAGTTGTCGATGCGGGT
Source organism: Bryobacterales bacterium (assembly GCA_963752205.1). Lineage (GTDB taxonomy): Bacteria > Acidobacteriota > Terriglobia > Bryobacterales > Bryobacteraceae > Palsa-187. The sequence goes on from CAVVZG010000059.1 coordinate 40,639, forward strand.
GTCGCCGTGGACGGTCATCGAGTGCGGAACTATCTTCGCGATGGGGGGCATGGGAAACTATATTCTAGCGATGGCCAAGACGCTGCGCATTTCTGTGGCTCTATTATTGGGCGTGCTGCTGTTGGTGGCGGCGGGTCCGGGGTTCCGCTCGCGGCGACTGTTTGAGGAGCACTACGCCAAGCATGGGCGGGAATTCGGGAATATTTCACCGCGGGAATATTTAGCGCGAGCGCAGGCATTGCGAGACGCTCCCGGTGGCGGTCCGATCCTCGAAGCGCGCACGCCGGACGGAATCATTTCGCGATTCGACCGCAGGAGTGGGGCTTTCGGCGCTTACAATCCTGACCGGACGATCCGTACCTTTTTCATCCCTAACACGGGCGAACGTTATTTTCATCGTCAGGCTACGAAACGCGGGGCCGATTGAATATGACTGACGCGCAAGTGCGCCATTATCTCAGCGAGAACGGATATCCGCAGCATGTGGTGCGGGAGGGGCGCGAGGGACTTCTGCGGCAGTGGCGCGAATTCGTGGAGCAGGTGGAGCGTGGCTATGCGCTCGGCATTGAAGACTACCGGAATGACTTGGACGTGCGCGGGATTATTGCGCTGGCGAAGGCTGACGACGCGGAAGTTCATGCGCTCGACGAGCGGCTCCGGAAACTGCTCATCGCGACAGACAAGCGCGTTTGGGAGAGCGGACCGGATAATGCTTTTTGGGATTTCGGGTATCCAGGCAACGCGGGTCCGGATCTGCTGGAAGACTTGCGGCGGGAAAAGCTACTGCTCTAGATAGGTGTAGCCGTTCAAGCCGTCTTCGTAGAAGCGCAGCAGCAGGCCGGACTCTTCGTAGCCAATGCGCCCTTCGCGCACGGCGGTCTCGACGTCGCGGCGGAACTGTTCGGCTAGCGTGGTGGATTTGAACTGCACGTAATCCAGGACTTCGCGCACGGTATCGCCGCGGATCAGGGCGTCGATGACTACCGCGCCCTTTTCGTCTAGCTGGACGTGGACGGCGTTAGTGTCGCCGAAAAGATTGTGCAGGTCGCCGAGGATCTCCTGATAGGCGCCGACTAGAAACGTCCCCAGGATGTATGGTTCGCCGTTGAAGGTGTGGAGAGGCAGGGTTTTCTTGACGTCGCGGCGGTCTATAAACTGGTCCACCTTGCCGTCGGAATCGCAGGAGATGTCGCCCAAGATGCCGTGATGCGAGGGCTCTTCACCCAGGCGATGGATGGGCATGATCGGAAAAAGTTGCTTCACGGCCCAACTATCCGGCATGCTTTGGAACAGGGAGAAGTTGCAGAAATAGGTGTCGGAGAGAAGGGAGTCCAGACCTTCCAATTCTTCGGGGGATTCATCCAACTCTTTGGCCATTTTCTGAATGCGGCGGCAGATCACCCAATAGATGCTCTCTGCCCAACTCCGCTGTTGCAAGGGTAGATAGCCCAGGCTGAACAGGTTGAGCGCGGAGTCGAGCGCTTGCTGCGCGTCGTGAAAACTTTCGAGCAGGTTCTTGGAACTCAAGCCGCGGAGGGTGTCTTTCAGATCGAGCAAGGGCTGTTCGACATCGTCTGAGAACTCGGGCAGCGTTTCTTCTTCTCCGAATCCGGTTACGCCCAGGACGTTGAAGACCAGCACGCTGTGATAGGCGACTACCGCGCGTCCGCTTTCAGAGACGATGGTCGGGTGCGGCACTTCGGCTTCGTCGCAAACGCTTTGGATGTGATACACGATGTCGTTGGCGTATTCCTGCAGCGTGTAATTGACGCTCGACTCGAAATCCGTTTGCGAGCCGTCGTAATCGATGCCCAGGCCGCCGCCGACGTCTAAATAATTCAATCCGGCGCCGGAGCGGCGCATTTCGACGTAGGCGCGGGCGGCTTCGATCACCGCAGCCTTGATCTGGCGGATGTTGGTGATCTGGCTGCCCAGGTGGAAATGCAAAAGCTGGAGGCAATCTTCCATGCCCAGGGCTTTCAACTGATCGAGTGCGCGTAGCGCTTCGGTAACTGTGAGGCCGAACTTCGAACGATAGCCGCCGGATGACTTCCAGCGCCCCGAGCCGCGGCTCGCCAGCTTGATGCGCAAGCCGATGACCGGCCGCACACCGACTCGCGCGGAGTGTTTCAGGATCAGGTCGAGCTCGGTGTACTTTTCCACCACGGGGATGATCTGGCGGCCGATCTTCTTGGCCAGCATCACCATCTCGATGTATTCGTCGTCCTTGAAGCCGTTGCAGATGACGGGGGTTTCGTTATCGGCGATGGCCAGCACGGCTAGCAGCTCGGGCTTCGAACCGGCTTCGAGACCGAACTTGTACTTGCGGCCGTATTCGAAGACTTCTTCCACCACCTGGCGCTGCTGATTCACCTTGATGGGGTACACGCAGCAATAACTGGACTTGTAATTGTGTTCCGCGATGGCGTTCTGGAAGGCCTGGTGCACTTCGCCCAGGCGGTGCTTCAGAATTTCACCGAAGCGAATCAGGATAGGCAGCGAGATGCCGCGCAGTTGCAGGTTGTCGACCAGCTCTTTAAGATCGATGCCGCGCGCGGGGTCCTTGTCGGGGCGCACCCAGACATGGCCGTTGGGCTCGACGGAGAAATAGCCTTTGCCCCAGCTGGCGACGTCGTACAACTCGCCCGCTTCGGCGATCGACCAGCGGTCAGCCGGTTCGCGCACCGGTGCGGTCTCGTTGGCTTTTACAGTTGCCATGAAGCTTCAGTGTCCTTCCAATTGCCCCGCGCCGCAAGTGAATAATTGATGACAGAGTTGCGCACTGCTCACATGGTATATTGAATGTGATTGCTCATGTGGGCGGCTAGCTCAGTTGGGAGAGCACCGCGTTCGCAATGCGGGGGTCGGGGGTTCGAACCCCCCGCCGTCCACCAACTCCCCCCGTTTGTTACAGCGTATTAAGGGAATTACCCTACAGTTATTCCGTATCCGTGCCATCACAATTATTGATTTGCGGCACCCGCTGATTTCATTTATAGTGGAGTTGTAGTTACGGAAGCGGGTTGCTTTCGTCCACGTTTTTTCCCCGTCGTATTATTTTCCCCCGTCCCCGCAGACCTTTGCATTCCTAGCTGAAGTTTACGGGCGCATGCCGCGCGCATGTGCATTCTCATCTTTACTTTCCGGAAAATTTCAAAAGGAGCTTACAAATGAAAACCAATTACATGAAGAATAACTGGATGCATTTCACGCTGGCGCTGGGCTTGATGGGCGCGATGGCGACCGCTGTTCACGCCGAGAGCTTCTCGGCGGAGGTGCCTTTCGCTTTCGAGGCCGCGGGCAAGAGCTTCCCGGCTGGCGTCTATACGGTGGAACCCGTCTCCGGCGGCGTCATTATGATTCACAATGCCAGTTCCGGGGAAACGGCTGCGATGATGGCCTCGCCAGCGACCATGATCGAGGTCCCGAAACCTGGGATGGTCTTCGATAAGAGTACCGACGTGGCGACGTTATCGGGCGTGAATCTCATGAACGGAGTGTCGCTCACGATTGCGCCGTCGAAGCGCCTTACGGCCGCGCTGACATTGCCTTCGAAGGGTTCGGTGGTGCTTTCTCATCCATGACCTCCCACCGCTGAGTCCTTCATACCCGGCCGGAGTTCGGAGGTCCGGCCGGGGCCCCTCTTAAAAGCATTCGGCATATTATGAAAGAGTGAACTTCGGACGTTCCGATTCCTTAAGCAAGGCCCAGCAGCTGGAAAAAATGCAGCGCGATTGGGATGAACGCGCGCGAGAGAACGCCCGTTATTATGTGGCTACGGGCAACACGAATTGGTCCGATGAAGAGTTTTTTGCCTCCGGCGAGCAGGCCATCGCCGATGACATCCTCACGGATATGATCAATATCTGCCAGGGGAAAGATCCCAAGGACATGCGGGTTCTGGAGATCGGCTGCGGCGCCGGGCGCCTGACGCGCGCGCTGGCCAACCTGTTCGGCGAAGTGCACGCGGTAGATGTCAGCGGCGAAATGATTGCCCGGGCGCGGCAGGCGCTGGCCGATAGACCGAACGCTCACGTGTATCAGAACAATGGATACGACCTGGCTGTGGTGCCGTCGTTTGCGCGGAATCCAGGCGACAAACCGTTTCGATTGCCGCGGTGGCTGCGTGGAATAGCGCCGGCTAGGTGGAAGCGCGAGTTCGACTTCGCGTATTCCAACATCGTGTTCCAGCACATTCCCAGCCGTGAAGTGATCGAGAGTTATGTGGGCGAAGTACACCGGCTGCTACGGCCGGGGGCGCTGTTCAAGTTTCAGGTGCAAGGTTTTCCACTGGAGAACCGGCCGGATGACACCTGGAACGGCGTATCCTTTTCCGACCAAGAGGCTTGTGCGATGGCCGAGCGCAATGGTTTCGAGCCGCGCTACCGGCATGGCGCGGACACCCAGTATTTCTGGCTGTGGTATTTCAAGAAGCCGTAGTCCGCGATCCGAAAGTCATATGATGGAAGCGTGATGATGCTGCGTGCGCTCGTATTGACTGCGATGTTGGGTATCGCGGCGCGAGCCCAGGCGATCATCGATTTCGAATCGGCCGGGCTGAAGTACAAAGCCATGACGCGTGGCGGGGTCACTGTCATGTTCTCGCTGCTGCCTACGCACATTCGCGACTACGCCATCGTGCAAGTGGCCGTCTCCAACGGCTCTTCGATTTCCTGGACGGTGAAACCAGAGGACTGCAGCTTTGAGAAACCGGACGGCCAGATGGTGCAGGCACTCCCTGCCAGGACGGTGGTGAATACCTTGATCGAGAAGGGCGGGCGCGGGGATGTGATCAAGCTGATCTCGGCTTACGAGGCCAGTTTGTTCAACAACGCGCAGATTCATTCAACCAACGGCTATGAGTCGCGGCGGCAGAATGCGTTTGCCGATCTGGGTTCGTCGAAACTGAAGGCGGCGGCGGCGGCTTCGGCGATCGCGCTGGTGACAACCAAGCTTGCGCCGGGGCAATCGACGGATGGCGCGGTGTTTTATCCCAACCAGGGGAAGCCGCTGGGTACTGGAAAGCTGATCATCAATATGGCGGGCGAGACTTACGTATTTCCGCTCGAAGATGCCGCGGCCGTGCGGCTAGAGCACGAGCACGCACGCGTCCCCTAGGCGCATTTCGGTGCCGGGTTCGGCGAACTGGGTGCGCACGTAGGCCAGGGCGGCCACTTTTCCAAATGTCGGGGAGTAGACAGCGCTGGCGATTTCGGCGGCATCGGCGTCGCCCGATTTTAGTTTGGCACCGGCTGGTGGCGGCTCGATGGCGTCGATCGAGAGGCGGCGTAGAACGCGGTGAATTTGCGCACGGCTGCGGACTCGCTCGACGATTTCCTGTCCTAGATAGCAGCCCTTGGTGAAACTGACGGCGTTGAGCTGCGCGGTTTCCTGGACCAGATAGCGCTCAGAGATTTCTTCGCCGTAACGCGGTTTGCCGTGCTCGATGCGCACCGTGCGCGCTTCTTCGGGCGTGGCCTGCGGGATGTCGAGGGCGGCGATTAGTTCGGCTTTCTTCGTCGGCAGCATGAAGATGGAATAGCCGCCTACGCCGGTGGAACTTACGCGGGCGACGATGGTTCCGCTCCACGACCGTGTCGCGTAATCGGCTTCAGGCACAGGGGCGCCGAGGCGCTCGAGAACGGCGGCGGCCTGCGGGCCTTCAATGGCAATGGTGGCCATCTCGCCGGTTAGGTCTTCGAGAGTAACGTCGTCGGCGATGATGTAGCGGTCGATGTGGTCGTACAGCTTCTGACGGGTTTCCGGCTCGGTGTCGAGCAGGAAGGATTCTTCGCGGCAGAAAATGTTGACGTCTCCCAAAATGCGGCCCTGCGCGTTTAGGAAGAAGGCGTAGCAACCTTGGCCTGGGGCGAGCGACTGCACGTCCTGCGTGGTCATGGCGTGGAGCAGGCGCGCGCGATCCTCGCCCATCACGCGGATTTTGCCGCGCGCGGAGAGGTCGAGCCAAGCGGCGCTTTCGCGCAATCCATCCATACCTCTACTGTATACTGAGGCGAAAAATGATCCATGAAATTCTGCCGGTGGGCGTGCTGCAATGCAACTGCTCGATCTTCGGCGACGAGCAGACGCACGAAGCGATTGTGATCGATCCCGGCGACAATATCGACGAGATTCTGAAGCTTCTGGAGAAGCACGCGCTGCGCGTGAAGGAGATCGTGATCACGCACGCGCACATCGATCACATTGGGGGCGCCGCTAAGCTCAAAGCGGCCACCGGCGCTCCGGTTCGTATGAATGCGAATGACCAGGAGCTGTACGATGACCTGGACGTGCAGGCGTCCTGGCTGGGCATGGAACCGCCGGCGCGCACTGCGATCGACGATGCGGCGCGGGATGGCGATGTGCTCGCGCTGGGACCGGCGGAGTTTCGCGTGCTGCATACGCCGGGGCACACGCAGGGCAGCATTTCGCTGTGGATTCCCGCGGAGAACAAACTGATCGCGGGCGACACGCTGTTTCGCGACAGCATCGGACGAACGGATCTGCCGGGCGGCAATCCGCGGCAGATTCTACGGTCGATTGAGGACAAGCTGCTGACATTGCCGGAGGAGACGGTGGTGATTCCGGGGCACGGGGCGAACACTACTATCGGGCGCGAAAAAGAGCGCAATCCGTTTCTACAAAGCCTCTGATTTCTTGCGCTGAATTTCGGTCATGACGGTGGTGATCAGCTCTTTCGCGTCGATCAGGCACTGGCTGATGATCTGCACGTCCATGGCGGGTTTTCCGGGCTGGCGGGCGCTCTGGCAGTAGACTCCGTGCTGGCCGACCAGCACCAGAGCGTCGGTGAGCAAGTCCATCGTCACCGCCAGGCGGCCGCGTTCCAGGCCCATGCGGAATTCATATTCTTCGAGAGCTTGTTTGCGGTCTTCGTAGACGGACATGTGTCTTCATGGTACCGTCCAGGCGCCGCGCTGCACCCAGCCGGAGTTGGTGTTGGGCTCGTTGGCTTGGAGGTAAACGCTCTTGGCTCCGCTGAAGGTGAGGAACACGGTATTGATGGTGAAGGAGACGGAATTGCCGGAGTTGACCATGACGGTGAATCCCACGGCGCATTGTGTATTGAATAAATTCGCGGAGGAGCCGATGGGCTTGGTGCTGAGAATAGTGCCGGTGTTGTCATACAGGCCGATGGTTGCGCTGACGCGGTTATAGACCAGATAGCAGGCATTGGCCAGGTTCGTGGGCGCGCCGGAGGTGATCAGCATGGACATGCCGGTGATGTTCAACTGCGAAGTGGAATCACTCACGGTGAAGGTGAAATTGGGAGACGTGCCGGTGCCTGACGCAGGCGACACGGAATCGGCGGTGGGCGCGCCGCCGGTTACCGTCCAGCCGCCCAGGGTGACGAAGCCCGAGTTGACGACGGTTTCCGATGCCAGCAGGTAGCTGTTCTTCGCGCCAAACCAATCGGCGTTGAAGGTTAGGTCCACGGTGACGATGACGGAAGTGACGCCGATCACAACGGTGGTATTCGCTCCGTTTAGAGTGCATTGCGAATTCGACGCCACGGTGCCCGATCCCGGCGTCACCGGAGTTGCTCCGTTTGCGGGGAGATCGTAGGCCAGCGACACGACGTTTGCGGTGCGGTCGTAGACCATGCTGCAGGCGCTGGTGGTGCTGAGCGACGTCGACAGCAGCATAGCCATGCCGGTGATAAAGCCGGAACCACCTTGATCGGAGGCGGTGAAGCTGAAGCGCTGCGCGGGGCCCGAGCCGCTGGTGGGAACCACCGAATTTGCGACGGGCAGTCCGCCGGCGGCTACTAGATACGTGCCGCGCAGCACCCAGCCGGTGTTCAGGCCCGCGTCGGAACCGAACATGTAAATGTTCTTGGTCCCGCTGAAGGTTGCCGTGAAGGTGACGGAGAGAGTGATGATCTGGGAGAGCCCGGAAGCGGCCGCAGTTGCAGCGCCTACCTGGCACTGGCTGTTTTTCAAGGTTAGCGCGGAGCCAAGCGCCTTAGGGTCGGACCCGGCGCCGTTATCCCAGGTCAGGGCGACGGTTCCGGCATTGCGGTCGTAGACGATATCGCAGGCGTTGGTGACGGTGGCGCTGGTGGTATTAAACAGCATAGCCATGCCGATCAGATTGGTGGCGTTTTGGGAGTCAGAGAACACGAACGTAAAGGTCTGGCTGCCGCCGCTCGAGCCATTCGGCGATACGGAGTCGGCTGAGGGTTGCGGCGCGGGGATGACTACCGTCCAGGCCCCGCTCGACACCCATCCGGTGTTGGCGCCGGCGTCGGCCGCGTACAAATAGGTGGTCTTCGCGCCGGCGAAGCCCGGGAGGAACGTTAGTGAGAGATTGAGGGTCAAGGTGCTGCCAGCGAGACTCACGGAACTGCCTGTGCCGTTGACGATGCACTGGCTGTTCTGCTGGCTGCCGCCGCCGAAGGTCACGACTTGCGATCCGGTGGAAGGATTGTCATTGGCGAGGCTGAGCACGCCTCCGGCGGCAGTGTAAGTGACGTAGCAGGCGACGGCGGTGGATACGCTGGAACTGACTAGCAGGGAAACGGTGGTCAGCGCTGCGGCGCCGCCGGTATCGGTATATTGCGCCGAGAACATCACAGCGTTGCCGCTCCCGGAGGCGGGTGTCGCCGATATAGCGGCAGGGATCTGCGGCGGCGGAGCGGTGACGCCGATGCGTGCCAGCCAGCCGACGCTGCCTCCGGTGTTAGCGGATTGAATCGCGCCCACCAACGGCAGGTTCACGGAATTGGTCTGGCCGCCGAGATACATGTTGCCGCTGGCGTCGACAGCGAGAGCGTTCGCTATGTCCGATCCGCCCCCTCCAAACCAGGTGGAGAAACCCAAGGCGTTGCCGGTGGAGTTTAATTTCGACACGAAAGCGTCGTACAAACCTCCGAACCCTGGCTGTACAGCATTGCTTTGCGGAAAGTCTCCGGATGAGGTATAGCCGGCGACATATGCGTTGCCGCTGCTGTCGATGCCGATGGCGGAGCCCCAGTCGAGATCGGAGCCCCCCAGGTAGGTGCTATAAACCAGGGCGCTCCCGGCAGGATTAATTTTCGCCGCGAAGGCATCCGAGACGCCGTTGAATTGAGTCTGCAGCACGCCGGCGGTGACTGGAAAATCGAGCGAGTTGGTCACGCCCGCTACATACGCGTTGCCGTCTGCCGGTAGTTGCCACTCGGTCATCGGTTCGCCGTTCAGCATTGCCCGGATCTCGCGCAGCCACAGGCGGCGATTTATGATTGGCTTGGAATCGGTTCGGGCGAGATGTTCCTTGGTACGCGTCGCGATCGGACCTTGCCCGACCTGGGTCACATAATCCTCGATCGCGAAGCTGGTATAGGCGCTCAGCTCGTCCGGCAATTCCTCGATCGTCATATCGCCGGCCAGGATCTTTTCCGCGATATCCCAACGCGTCTCGGCTTCGGCCTCCTGCGCTTCCGTGCGGCTGGCGGCAAAGGCCTGTCCCTCTTCGCCATAGAGCGGCGTGTTGGTGACATCGAAGGCGACGAAAGCGCCGTCATTGATCGGCACGGTCCAGGTGATCTTGGTGTCCCACAGATCGCGCTGCTCGAAGCCGGGCGCGCGGTTGCGATGCCAGAATTGGCTGGTGTTCGGCATGAACCAGTGATTGGTGCGCGAGAGGGCGCGAAACTCGGCCGCATCGCCTCTGACCGATCGCGTGCTCATCCAGCCATAAGGCGTTTCCTCGAGGACTTCCGTGCGCGGCCTTATGTAGTCGTTGCGGCCTTTGCGGATCGCGGTGGCGCGATGCACCCAGGCGATATGGGCGAGGTCGTTATCGAGCCGGTTCCAGAAGCTGCAAGGGATCACCTCCGGCGGATCGGTGACGATGACGCCCGGCAGCTTGAAATCGGGATATTCGCGGAAGGCCGGCGCTTCGCCCTCGCCAAGATACGCGAAGATCAAGCCGAGATACTCGCGCACCGGATGGGATGGAATCTTCACCCGCTGCGCGAACGACTTGTCCTCGTTCGGCTGCTCGACACATTGCCCCACGCAATCGAAACGCCAGCCGTGATAGCGGCAGCGGATGGTGTCGCCTTCGACCCAACCGAGGGACAATTGCGCACCGCGATGCGCGCAGCGGAAGCCGACCAGATGCGGCGTGCCGTCCTCGCCGCGATAGAGGGTGAATTTCTCGCCCATGATCTCGATCGGCTTGGCGGTCGCGCGCGGCAGATCCTTGACGCGATAGACCGGCTGCCAGAAACGCCGCAGATAGCGGCCGGCCGGCGTTCCCGGGCCTACCGGCTCAAGATCGGCAAATTGCAAGTCGTCGGCGTCCGCCATGCGTTACTCCTGCGGTGTATTGAGCTGCGCGATGAAGCCATCGCGTTCCAGCTCGGTGACAAAAGACGTGTCGATGAAGGATCGCGGATCGGCCGACTTGGCCGCCGGATCGTCGCTGTTCTGCAGGCTGGTCGCGATCGCTTCGGTTTTGGGCGTCGGCACTTTGGGATCGGCGCGGACCAAGAGGTCGTAGGCACCCTTCAGCGATGCCTCGTCGTTCGACTTAGTGTATTTGCCGAGTGTCGCCACCGCGACGGCCGGCTGGTTGTTGACGGCGGCCATGCCGGCGACGAAGGCCGCGCACGACGTTGAGCGTCAGGTCGCGATGCGCGTCGATCCAGGAGCGCTTGCCGACCAGCGCATCGGTATAAAAGACCAGATGATCGTCGAGCAGATCGGCCAGCTTCGGATAACCGAGCTGATCGGCCTTGATCATGATCGGCGGGCCGAGAACGGCGCCATCGAGAACGCCGCTTGCATCGCCGCCAGCGACGCGACCTGGGCGCCGACCGGCAGGATCGTCACATCATGCGCGGGATCGAGCTCGGCCTCGGCAAGCTACATGGCGCGCGATGAAATCGGTCGTCGTGCCGAAACGCGAGATGCCGATCTTCTTGTCCTTGAGATCGGCGATGCTGTGCATGCCGGGCTTGCCATAGAGGCCGAAGAATAGCTTCTCCGGTCCCGAGACCAGCACCACGATATCGCCGCCGTTGAGATCGGCTTTGACGACGGCTTCCTGGCCGAGAATTCGCGAACGGCGTTTCGCCGGCCAGGATCGACGCAACTAAAGCCGGGCTTTCGCCGGCATATTCGCCGCTCGCCTCGATGCCGTATTTGCGGAACAGGCCTTCATGTTCGCGCGATAAGTTGACGTCGGTGTGACGACGACGGAGTACTCAGTGCCGTATACTGCGCTCAATGGCAACTTCCATGCGACGTACTCCATCGACTGATAGAACCGCTGTAAAAGCGCTCGTGGAACGTTTCGATACATCCAAGCGCGCTCGTATAGTCCCGACGTCAACATCGTGACGTACTCCATGTTTCCGCCAAATCACCGCCCATCGCAATCAAACCTTCAATATGGATACGTTGCCACGCGAGAGACTGTGTATGGAAGAATGTCAGCGCGTGATCAGTGCCGGCGCCGTGAGTGAGAATCAGCACGCGCGTCTTCGTTTGTACGTATAACGATTGAACGAGTTGCGTTAACTCCTGATTCATGCTTGAAAGCGGTGAGAATAGCGTGATGCTCGATCGTCTCCAGTCGTACGGCATGAGGTGAAGGTTATAACCGATGCGATAACCCATTATATGCCAGATACGTCAGCAGCAAACGATAATGGCACGGCGGATCCGCACTAGACGTTGCAGCCGAACCCTGATCGGACACTTCGCAGTGGCGCTGGGGAGGA
>CAVVZG010000060.1:0-6692 GCA_963752205.1 Bryobacterales bacterium
AATGTTCACCGCGTGAACGTTTACCTGCACCCCCGCCTTGGCCGCTTCATCCACCACGGCTTTCAGTACCTCAATCTCCGCCGGAGTCGGACCCGGCTCCGGCGTGAGCGCAATCTCACCCGTGTGCTTGATCCCCTTGGCCGCCATCGCGCGAATCGCCGCGCGCGCCTCTTCCGGAGTGCCCTTCAAGTTAATGCGCTCCGAAGGAATAATGCGCGGACCATTGATCATTCCCGATTCAATATGATCCCGCAGCGCAATGCTGCCATCCCCCGGCCCGCCGCCCGACAAGATAGTCGTGTAGCCCGCCTCGAGCAGCGATTGCATCTGCTCCTTCTCGTTCGGTCCGGTATTAATGTGCTTGTGCGCGTCAATGTAGCCCGGCAGCGCGCTCATACCCTTTGCGTCGATCACCTTCAGGCCCTTCGTATCGGCCTTGCCTGCACCGGCGGAAACAATCTTCCCGCCTCGCACGATAATCGTGCCCGACGCCACCACCGGCCCGTTGCCCACGATAATGCGCGCGTTCGTAATCGCCACGTCCTGCGCGAAACAAACCACCGCCCCCAAGCTCAGCAGCAAAGGTAGAAATCTTTTCATCAGAAGCCTCCCAGTTCCTTGCTAGCGTAGCGCACTCCGCGCCCCCGCGCAGCAGCCAATCGGCCTATTTCGCCAACGCCGGCAGCGTCGTGAACGTGTGCGCGACAGGAATGCGAATCCCCAGAGCGCCAATCTGCGCGCCGGCAGGCGTGTCGAATTCAATGGTCCCGCGAATACCCGCCGCCGCCGGATATTTATCGACTGCCAGCGTGAACGCCAGATGCCCATTCGCCGCTAACGCGATCGAATCCGTGGCGATTTGCGCTCCCGTCGAGTCGCGCACCACCACCGGAATATTCACCCCCTGCGCCGACACGCCATTCACCGCAATCCCCGTTGCCGTCTGGCTCGTGTTGTCGAAAGCCAGTACGTAAGCGCCAGCATTACGGCTCTCCAGCGGCACCACGGCCTCCTGACCGTTCGGATTGTAGCGGAAAATCACAAACCCTCCGACATGCCCATTCGTCGTAAGTTGCGCCGAGCCAATCGTCGGCGCCGGATCGGAAAGCGGCGCGGCACTCTGCACGATCAAGCTCGCTCCAGCCGCAATGACCTGATTCACCGACGCAGCTGTCGTAGTGCCCAGCGGAAGCGCTAGCGGCGCGCCGTTGTCAGCAAAGAAACTCAAATTAGCTTGCGCCGCGGTAGTGCCCGTGTTCACCAGGACAAAAGTGGTCTGCCAGCCATTACCGGTAGCGATATGCGCAATCGACCCTCCTGAAGTCCCCACGTTCGCCAACGCTGGAATGGTAGTGAGCGTATTCGTCGTTCCTAGCGGAGTCGTGCGAATCCCCAGCACGCTGATCTGCCCGCCCGCCGGCGTATCGAACTCAATCGTGCCGCGCTTCCCCGCCGTCACCGGAAACAATGTCGACAGCACAAACGAATAATGTCCGTTGCCCGCCACCGCAAGCGTAGCCCCAGGAGCACTGATCACCGTTCCGGTATCGTCGCGGATCACCACCGGAATCGTCGCCGCCTGCGCCGGCACATTCTCCACCGCCACGCCCAGCACCACACCCCCCGTGTTATCGAACGCCAGCAAGTAGGAACTGGCATTGCGCGTTTCCATCGGCACCACAGCCTCTTGCGCCCCCGGAATCAAGTGGAAAATCGCAAACCCGTCCACCGCCCCCGTAGCCGCAAGTTGCGCCGACCCCACCTCCACCGGCGGCGTCTGCGGCCCGGCAGTCGTAATCACCAACGAAGCATTCGCCGCAATCGTCCGATCGAGCGAAGCCGCCAAAATGGGCGCCGCCGCTGCGGATTGTGGAAACACCAGCGGCAGCATCAGCGCCCCGCTCGGATCTCCGAATAAACTCAGCCGCCCCGTAGCCGCCGCCGCGCCCTTATCGACCAGCGTGAAGGTAGTAGTCCAGTTCTCCTCCGCCGCGATATGCGGCATCGACCCAATGAACGAAAGCCCTGCAATGCTGGCCGACTGCAATTCAACAGTAAACGTCGCCCCGCCAATGCTAAACGTATTGGAAAGATCCGCCCCCGTATTCGGAGACACCTCAAACGTCACCGTGCCACTTCCTGTTCCCGAAGACGGACTCGTCAGCGTCACCCACGTCGGCAGCGGCCCCACGCTCCACCAGCAACTCGCGCTCGTCGTAATGCTGATGCTTCCCGTCCCGCCCGCGGCGCTAAACACCTGCCCGCCGGAACTCAGCGAATAGCTACACAAATCCGTAGGAGCCCCCGCAAAGTAAGCCGTCACGTACAAATTATTCGCCAGCAGATCGGTCCCCTGAAAACCGCTGCCGAACGAGTAACTCTCCTCGAAATTAGCCGCCGGCCCAGCGCTTTCGCAAGCATCCTGAATGGTATCCGCCACGCAGCTCCAATAAAGGTAAGGCTGCAGATTGCGAAACGCCCCGACGGCGACGTTAGGCGTGGCCACCGCCGCCATCCCTTGGCTAAACCCCAACTGCGTATAAAACAAAGTCCCCATCGGATTCATCGTGCCGACGCAGTTGAATCCCGGGCAGCTCGCATCAATCGTGGGAGCCTGCCAGTTGGTCTGGCCTAGATAAGCAGCGCTGTTCACGTTCGCCAGATACTGCACCGCCGAACTCCACGTCATCGCCCCGTCTGCTGCCACGCATACCGCCGGACTTGTCGGGGTTGTGCACTGTGGAAGTCCAAATGCGTTGCTAGCCGCCAGATTCGCATTGGCGGCCCAGGTAATATTCGTGATCGGATCGTACACGCTCTGCCCGCCCGGATTCACCTGCAACCCCGTTCCCGTGGCCGCCGGCGTGCCCGGAAGTTTCCCCGGTATCATCGGCAACAAATACAGAAAATTGGGCAGCGTATTGGCCCCCTGCCATCCCGTAGCGAACGAGAAAGTAGCGTTCCCCGCGCCGGCGGTCACCGCGCTCGACGAAGACCAATAGAGATAAGGTTGAAAATTGCTGAACGGACCGGTCGCGTTGGCGGGAATCGGCACTACCGTATTCGGCGATGTGAACCCCAGTGCGTTGTAGAGAGACGCCAGCGCCCCCGCCGTGCAGCCGAATCCGAAGCTCGCGCCGTTCGGCCCGGTTCTCCCGCAATTGTGATCCGTAATGGGAGTAGTCGGGAGTTGCCAGTTATTATGCCCCAAATAATTGGCGGCATTCATCGCGGAAACCCAAGCCGTCGCCGCCGTGTAGCGCATCGAGCCGCTGGCGTTCAAGCACGTCTGCGAACCAGGCCCGCTGCATACCGCAAGACCGAATGCGTGAGAGGCGCCTAAGTTGGCATCGGCCAGCCAACTGATGTTGTTAACGGTATCGTAAACCACCGTCCCATCCACGCTGGGGATCAACGCCGCCACCGCCTGCGATCCCGGAGCCAATACAGCGATGACTAAAAAAACTAGGGCGGGCAGCCCTCGGCTCCGCAACATAATTGTCGCTTCCGATTGTACTGCCCGCCCGTTGGAGCGCGCAGCGGGACGCAATAAGCCCCGCTCTCACGCCGCTTGCTTAGTGCGCCGCGCTGGTGTCGCCAGTCGTCGCCGAACTGAAGATGAGCTTCGTTGCAGTGCCCGCCAGACGAATTTCTTTGATCTTCGAATCCGCGGATTGCACTTCCGTCGACTGAACCTTATGGTCGTTCTTCTCGACGCTCACCGGCGCTTCCACCACCGTCTTGCCCGAGGTAAATACCGCGTTGGTGCCCTGAACCGCCAGCTTGTAAACGCCCGGCTTCAGTTCCGTTGCTCCAGCCCAAGTGGGCTGCGTGATCGTGACTTCATAGCTCGAGGCAGCGCTAGCCACGCCCAACGCCACAATTCCTAGGCCGAATATCAATCGCTTTAAATTCATGTCATTAACTCCGTATAATTTGGTCTGGATTTGCAGAAGGCGGCCTCGTGGACGCTTCCTACAATTCAATGGTCGCATGCGGGCAACTCCTGCACGCACTGCCGATTAGTACCTGTAAACCACGCCATTTGGCGTGGAAAATATTGCAATAGAAAGGTATAATATATACCTGCAAGTGACACTCTTTGGCACGCTGCACTGTTCCATGCCGTTAGCCATTGCCTTCGCCTAGCTGGGCCGTCGCGGCGCCTACGCCGCACTGATCGATCTCGCTTCCGGCGCGAAGTTCATGTTCCTGCTGCGCAAACCTGAAGCCACCTCGCCCCTCGATCAAATGGGCGCGTGGCCCTGGTATCTAGTCGTCGGAGCCGCCGCCGGCCTGGCGCTCTTTTGGTTGTTATGGCTGCCAGTGCGACCGCGAGATTACTGCCAGCCGCCGCCCAGAGCCCGATAGAGCTGAACCACTGACAGTACTTCCTGCTCCCGCAGTTGCGCCAGCGCCAGTTCCCCCTGGAAGCGATTGCGCTCCGCGTCCAGCACCTGCAAATAGCTGTCGAGCCCGCCCTGATAACGCAGCGTTGACAGCCGCGAAGTCTCCCGCAGCGCCTTCAGCAGCAGCTCCTCTTGCGCCCGCTGCTCGCTGGTCTTGCGATACCCCACCAGCGAATCCGACACCTCGCGGAAAGCCGTCTCGATGGCCTTCCGGTAAGTAGCCAGCGCCTCGCGCTGCTGCGCCTCCGTCAGCCGCACGTTGGCCCGCACCCGCCCCGCGTTGAACACCGGCAAATCGAAAGCCGGAGTCGCCGCGTTCCACAACCGCGCCGGTCCCGTGAATAAATTCTCCAGCGCCCGGCTCTGCCCCCCCAAAAATCCCGTCAAAGTGATCTGCGGAAAATACTGCGCCTTGGCCACGCCGATCTGCGCGTTGGCCGCGATCAGCTCTTGCTCCGCTTGGCGGATGTCCGGCCGCCGCTCCAGCAATCCCGACGGCAGCCCTGCCGGAACCTCCGGCGGAGCCGTCAATTCCTCCAGCGTCTTGCCGCGCGGAATATCCCCCGGATTCTGTCCCAGCAGCAAACTGAGCGCATTCTCCGTTTGCGCGATCTCGCGCTCCACAGCCGCGATCTCCGCCGTGGCCGTATACAGCAACTGCTCCGCCTGATGCACGTCCAGCCCGGTGGCCGCCCCGCGATTTTTGCGCAAGCTGGTCAGCCGTAGATTATCCTCGCCCACCTTGCGGTTCTGCTGCGCAATATCCAGTTCCAGATCCAATTCCCGCAACTGGAAATATTGCGTAGTTACATCCGCGATGAGCGTGGTCACCACGCCGCGCCGCCCCTCTTCGCTAGCCAGGTATTGCGCGCGCGCCGCCTCGTTCAGCCGCCGCACCCGTCCCCAAACGTCCAGCTCCCACCCCAGCGAAAATCCCGCCTGCGTGTAGCTTGAATCCAGACTCACGCCCGCCGGAACGAACCGGTTCGCCCCGATCCGTGAGCCGCGGTTCAGATCGAACCCGCCCGTCGCATCGATATTCGGCAGCCGCGCCGCTTGAATCACTCCCAATTGCGCCCGCGCTTCCAGCACCCGCTCCGCCGCAATCTGCAAATCGAAATTCTGCTTCAGCGCCGTGTCCACCAACTGCTTCAGCGTGTCGTCGTGAAACAGATCGAACCACTTGGAATCGGCCAGCGACTTCGCTTCCACCGTCCCCTGGTCCCCGCGAAATTGCGGAGGCGCCGGCACCGCAGGCCGCGAATAATTCGGACCCACCGCACACCCGGCCAACACCAGCACCGGAACCAAGGCGAACGTGTGCCGCAACGGCCGCCTCAACGATCGCCCCCCGCGGTAACCGGATCCGGTTCCTGCACCCGCGGCCGTCCCGACCGGCGATGCGCGATCCGCTCCACCACCACAAACAACACCGGCACAAAGAAAATAGCCAGCAGCGTGGCCGCGATCATACCCCCGAAAACCGTAGTCCCCAGCGCCCGCCGCGAAGCCCCGCCCGCGCCCACTGCCACCAGCAGCGGCGTAACGCCCAGAATGAACGCGAAAGAAGTCATCAGAATCGGCCGCAGCCGCAAATGCGCTGCCTCAATCGCCGCATCCTCAATCGTCATTCCCTCGGCGCGCCGCAGCCGCGCATACTCGACAATCAGAATCGCGTTCTTCGCCGCCAGTCCAATCAGGGTCACGATGCCGATCTGCGTATAGATATCGTAGTCGTAATCCCGCAAGTAGACCGCCAGCAGCGCCCCAAACAATCCCAGCGGCACCGCCAGCACCACAGCGAATGGAATAGACCAGCTCTCGTACAGCGCCGCCAGGAACAAAAACACCATCACTCCCGCGAAGCCAAACAGGTAAACCTCTTTCCCTTCGGAAAGCTTCTGCTGGAAAACCGTCCCCGTCCACTCGTAAGCGAACCCCGTCGGCAAATTTCGCTCCCCGATCTGATCCATCGCCGTAGCCGATTGCCCCGAGCTATACCCGATCGCATTCTGCCCCACGATCTTCGCCGTCCGGAAGCGGTTGTAGCGGTAAATAACCTCCGGCCCCGTCATGCGCTGGACCTTTACCAACGTGCTCAGAGGCACCATATCGCCGTTCCCCGTGCGCACATAGAAGCGGCTGATGTCGTCCGGGTTGTCGCGATACTCCTGTTCCGCTTCGAGCGTCACCCGCCAAGTCCGGCTGAAGCGATTGAAATCGTTTACGTATAAACCACCCAAAAAAGTTTGCAGCGCGTTATACACATCCGTCACCGGAATC
>CAVVZG010000061.1:0-4667 GCA_963752205.1 Bryobacterales bacterium
GGCGAAGGCGGCGGGGATGTGGCCGCGTTCGAATCCGGCCATTTGCGCGGCGAAGCCGGGGCCGCCGAACCAGCCTAGAGTTTTCTGCAGACCGTGGGGGAGAATCATGATGCCGGCGGCTAGGCGGAGGATGGTCAAAGTCCAATCGTTGGGGGTCGCGAGCCATTTGCGCATAGGCTCTACTATGCCATAGCGACGGTCAATGAGCTGCTGCGGCGGCGCCGGGTTTGGGCTTGGCTTTCTTCAGCATCATCACGATGGGGATGCAGAGTAGGCAGACCACCGAGATATAACGCAGGTCATCCACGTAGGAATAGATGACGGATTGTTGGTTCAGGCCACGGTCGATTAGGGCGTAGGCGCGGCCGGTGGCGATTTGGGGGTCGGTGTAGGGGCGGACGGCGCCTTGGTAGAAGTTGAGGGCGGTGTCGAAGGTGGGGCTGTTGGTGATAAAGCGGCTCAGTTCGGCGCGGTGGATTTGTTGGCGGCGGGAGATCAGGGTGTTCACTACGGAAATGCCTACGCTGCCTCCGACATTGCGCAGGAGATTGAACAGGCCGCTGGCGTTGCCGATCATTTCGTTCCGCAGGGTCGCCATAGCGGTGGTGGCTAGCGGGACGAATACCATGCCGGAGCAGGCGCCGCTGAGAATGATGGGCGTCAACAGGGACCATTGCGAGATGTTCAGCGTAAGCTGGCTCATCCAGATGGCGGAGCCGGCGAAGCCCAGGAATCCTATGGTGATCAGCCAGCGGGTGTCGATTCGGCTGGTTAAGAACGCGATCACGGGCATGATGCAGACGGCGCCGATGCCGCGGGGGCTGACCGCGAGTCCGGCGGAGCGGGCTGAGTAGCCCATTACGGTTTGATAAAACAAGGGGAGGATGGCTACTAGGCCATAGATCACGCCGCCGAAGAGGGTCATCACCAGGCAGCCTAGGGCGAAGTTGCGGTCCTTGAAAACGCGCAGGTTGGTGATGGGGTGCGGGTCACGCCATTGCTGGACTAGGAACGTTACGAAGGCAACGGCGGCGAGAGCGACAGTCCAGCGAATCCAGGGGGCGCCGAACCAGTCGTCTTCCTGACCTTTGTCGAGGACGATTTGGAGGGCTCCCAGCCAGACTACTAACAGGCCGAGGCCGATGCTGTCGAAGCGGCCGGGTTTCGCGGAGGAAATGTAGGGCGGGTCTTCTACGAAGCGCGAGACCATGAAGACGGCGAGGACTCCGATGGGGATGTTGATGTAGAAGGCCCAGCGCCAGGAGTATTGATCGGTCAGGTAGCCGCCTAACGTGGGGCCTAGCACGGGCGCGACTACGACGCCGAGCGCGAAGATGGCCATGGCTGCGCCGCGTTTTGCGGGCGGGAAACTTTCGAGCAAGATGGCTTGGGAGAGCGGCTGGAGTGCGCCGCCTCCGGCTCCTTGGAGGGCGCGGGCGGCGAGGATCAGGCCCAGGCTGGTGGCGGCTCCGCAGAAGAACGAGGAGATGGTGAAGACGACGATACAGAAGATCAGGAAGCGGCGGCGTCCGAAGCGCAGCGCCAGCCAGCCGCTGGCGGGGAGGACGATAGCGTTGGCTACCAGATAGCTGGTGAGCACCCAAGTGGCTTCGTCGATGGTCGCGGACAGGTTGCCGGCGATGTTGGGGAGCGCTACCGAGGCGATGGAGGTGTCGAGCACTTCCATGAACGTCGGGACGATTACGGCTAGTGCGATGAGCCAGGGATTGGCTTTGGGGCGCCACTGTTGGTCGGGCATGAACTGACATTTCTATTATCGCGCGGCGTGTTCGTGGGAAACTACAGGTTCATGATCCGCATTGCTAATGCGCAGGGGTTCTGGGGGGATTCGCTCGAAGCGCCGCTGGAGCAGTTGCGCGGGGGGCCCATCGACTATTTGACGCTGGATTATCTGGCGGAAGTCACGATGTCGATTTTGCAGAAGCAGTTTGCGCGGGATCCGCTGGCGGGATACGCGCGGGACTTTCCGCAGATGATCGAACGCGGGGCTAAGGAGATTGTCGAGCGCGGGGTGAAGGTGGTGGCGAACGCGGGCGGGGTGAATCCGGAGACTTGCGGGGAGGCGGTGGGGGCGGCGCTGGGGCGTGCGGGATATAAGGGGCGGTTGAAGATTGGGGTCGTCACGGGCGATAACATTCTCTCGCGGCTGGATGATTTGATGGCGCGGGGGATTGAGCTGCGCAATATGGATACGGGCGCGGCGCTGGAGACGGTGCGGTGCGCGGGTGCGCAGCGCTAACGTTTATCTGGGCGCGTTTCCGATTGCGGAGGCGCTGGGCGCGGGGGCGCAGATTGTGGTGACGGGTAGGTGCTCGGATGTGGCGCTGTCGCTGGGTCCGACGATTCACGAGTTTGGGTGGAAGCGTGACGATTGGGATCTGCTGGCCGCTGGCGTGGTGGGCGGGCATGTGGTCGAGTGCGGCGCGCAGGCTACGGGTGGGAATTGTCAGGTGGATTGGGAGACGATTCCGGATTTGGCTGGGATTGGGTATCCGATTCTCGAAGCGGAGCCGGACGGGCGCTTTGCGATTACTAAGCATCCGGGCACCGGCGGGCGGGTGTCGGTGGCGGGGGTTACGGAGCAGTTGGTTTATGAGATCGGGGATCCGCGGGCTTACATTACGCCGGATGTGATTGCGGATTTCACCACGATTCAGTTGCAGCAGGCGGGGAAGGATCGGGTGCAATTTTGGGGCGTGAAGGGGCGGGCGGCTACGGAGTTTTATAAAGTTTCGATCAGTTATTCGGCAGGGTTCAAGGCTGCGGGGACGATGACTTATGGGTGGCCGGATGCTGTGAAAAAAGCACGGGCGGCGGATGGGATTTTGCGGACTCGCCTGGAGCGGTTGGGGCTGAAGTTCTCGGCGATCCATAGTGAGTACGTGGGGGCTAATGCTTGTCACGGCGATCTTTTATCGGGCGAGCCTTCGCCGGACATTGCTGAGGTCACGCTGCGGGTGGGGGTGCGCGGGGACGATGCGGCGGCGGTCGAGCGGTTCACTCGGGAGATTGCGCCGCTGGCGCTGAATGGGCCTCCGGTGGTTACTTATCCTTCGGGCGGGAAACCGAAGGTGGAGGAAGTGGTGGCTTATTGGCCGGCGTTGATACCTAAGAGTGAAGTTGCGGCTCGGGTCACGGTGAAGGAGGGCTGAGGTGGCGCGGGTGCGACTTCGGGAGATCGCGCATGCGCGCAGCGGGGATAAGGGGGACTGCGCCAATATCGGGCTTATTGCGCTGCGTCCCGAGCACTATCCGGCGCTGGTGAAGCAGGTCACGGTGGAGCGGGTGAAGGAGCACTTTCGCGAGTTGTGCCGGGGACGGGTGGAGAGGTTTGAGCTGCCTAACTTGAATGCGCTTAACTTTTTGTTGTATCAGGCCCTGGATGGCGGGGGGACGGTTTCGTTGCGGACGGATGCGCAGGGGAAAACCTTTAGCGCAGCGCTGTTGCGGATGGAGATTGAGATTTAAGAGGGAAACCGGGGACACTTGTGATGTCCCCGGCTTACCGGTTTAGAGCGCGGCTTCTCCGTGATCGCCGTTGCGGATGCGGATGGCATCGTCGATGGACGCGACGAAGATTTTGCCGTCGCCGATCTTGCCGGTGCGGGCGGCGGTGGTGAGTGTATCCACTACCGAGGCCGCTAGACCGTCTTTCACCACCATTTCAAGCTTGACCTTAGGTAGCAGATCAACCTTGTATTCGGCGCCACGGTAGACCTCCGTGTGGCCCTTCTGGCGTCCGTGGCCCCGGACTTCGGAAACCGTGATGCCTTCGACTCCGATTTTGATCAGAGCGTCTTTTACTTCGTCAAGTTTAAAGGGCTGGATGACTGCTTCTATTTTTTTCATGTTATCCGATCCTAGTGCGCGGAACCCGGCAAGCTAACGCGAGCTGAAGCGGATTGTGCCGAGACCGGGGCCACGGATTCGATGGCCATGCCACCGGGCCGGCCCATCGAGGAGATGACATACTCGGGGTATGGAGTTCTGCATGTGCACGTTGACCATCAGGTTCTCGTAAACATAGCCTAGCCGCGTCATGGCGCCCGTGGTGATCATGTTCAGCATCATCTTCTGTGCGAGCCGGCCTTCATGCGCGTGGATCCGGAGATGACTTCGGGGCCAACTTCGGCCACGATGGCGATGTCGGCGGCGTTGGCCAACGGCGTGCCATGGTTGCAGGTAACAGCAGCGGTATGCGCGCCGCGCGCGCGGGCATAAGCCACTGCAGCTACTACATAAGGCGTGCGGCCTGAGGCGGAAAGCCCGATGATAACATCTTTGCGCGTGGGCCGGCGGCGAGCAATATCCCGCTGTCCAAGCTCCTCGGAATCTTCATTGACTTCGACAGCCGAAGCCAGCGCCTTCGGTCCGCCGGCCATGATGTATTGCACCTGGCCCGGCGCGGTCGAGTAGGTGGGAGGGCATTCCGAGGAATCGAGTGCGGCGATTCGTCCGCTGGAGCCTGCGCCGATATAGATCAGCCGGCCGCCGTCACGAAAACTGCGCGCCACCTGGTCGATGACCTGGGCGATCTCAGGAATCGCCTTCTTGACCGCTGCCGCAATCTTCGCATCCTCGTGGTTGATGATGCGTGCAATCTCCAGCGCGGACTTGGTAGCAAGACGAACCGAACCAGGTTAGAT
>CAVVZG010000062.1:0-12277 GCA_963752205.1 Bryobacterales bacterium
ATCGAGATTCGTTCCGCGCTTTCCACGGCGGGTTTTAACGAACCCCCACTCGGTACATGCCAGAGTTGGGAGTTTGCGCCGCCGACGCTCCGCTGAGTGCGCTCGACCGCAGCAGCGGGACCTGGTGCGCGATGATGCGGCTCAGCGCGCGCAAAGCGATGGAGGGCAAGCTATCGGCTTCGAGCATCAGCAGCGGTGTGTGCGCATGCTGGGCGGCTGCGCACAGATCCGCGGCGGGTGGAATCACGCCTAGGATCGGGATGGCTAACTGGACCTCGATATCGGCCAGAGACAGGGGCGAGACCAGGGCGGCGCGATTCACTAGCACGGCTCCCAGGGAGACGCGGCCGGCCTTCCAGGAATCGATGGCGCGGAGCAACAGCCGGGCGGAATCGACGGCGAGCGAATCGCGCTCGACCACCAGCGACAGCAGAGCGGCGTCTTCAATCAGGGCGCGGTTCGAGTCCGCGAGCGATGTGGGAATATCCGCCACCACATAGTCCGCGGCCTCGGTGAGCGCCGCCAGGGCGAATTGGATATTGGCGGGAGTCAGTTCCAGAGGCGCATCGAGATGGCGCGAGCCAAACAGTATGTGCAATCCGGGGACGGTCTTGCTGGGCCACAAACAGCTTTCGAGGCCGCTTTCAGAACGCAGCAGATCGTCCAGGCCGGGGACGGAGCGGTGCGGCTGGAAGTATTGCGCCAGAGTTCCCACTTCAGGATGGAAGTCGGCCAGAATGACGCGATGGTTCTCGGCCAGGGCCGCGGCTATGTTGAGCGCGACGGTGGTAGCGCCCGCTCCGCCTTTCGAACCCATGAATGCCAGCACCCTGCCGCTTCTTCCGGGACTCGCGGCGCTGCGCCGAGGAGCCGCCGCCACGGCGCTTTTCGCCGACACTGACCGCAACACGCGCAGGAGATCGATGGCGTAGGCTTCGCGGATGAGGTAATCCGCGGCGCCCTCGCGAATGGCGGCTTCGGCCAGGCTCTCGTCGGCCGAACCGCACAGTACCACGATAGGTACGCTTTGGGCGTGGTTGCGCAATTCGAGGACCGGAAGCAGGCGCTCGCTCTGCGGGCTCGCGGCGTCGGGAAGATTCAGCAATACAATATCCACGCCGCCGCCTAAGATACGGGCGAGGGCGGTGGGGACGTCGGCGACGCGCTGGACGCGGAAGTGGTGGGCGCGGTCCGCCAGCACGCGGCGAATGGAGTCGATCCCGGCGGAGCTTTCGTCGACCAGAAGAATCAGTGTGCCTTTGTCCATGATGAGTCTCAAACCTGATGGGTCAACTGCCTTGCGAAACCGTAGCGTTTTCGGCGGATTTCCGGAAGCGTTCGGCGAAGGACACCAGCGAAATCAGCGAGCTCTTGCGCTGCTCGGGGAGTCCGGTGATTTTTCGGGCCAGGCCCGCGATGGCTTTGCGCAGCGCGCTGTTCGGTCCGGGCAATCTTTTTTGAACGCAGGCCTGGTGCAGTTCCAGGGCGTCGCTCGGGATCGTGGCATAGACCGGGACGCCGAACATTTGATTCAGGGCGTCGCCCGAGAGCACTTGCTTTTCCGCGGTGTGATTCACGATCAGGCGGATATGGTCGCTATCGATCCCGGAAACGCGCAGGGCTTCGATGGTGCGCTTGGCGGTGTAGAGCGCCGGAATGGCCGACGCTGTTACCAACAGGACTTCGCTTTCCGCACCGAGCAAGCCGAGCGACTGATGGCTCAGGCGCCCCAGGTCGAGGACCGACCAGGGGTATAGCGTCCGCGTGAAAGCCAGCACTTCGCGCAGGCGGGCGCTCTCGATTTCCGGCTGGTCGAGCGTACCCGACGCAATCACTTCGAGGCCCGCCGGATCGTCCTTGGCGACCAGCGATTCCCAGCA
This sequence comes from Bryobacterales bacterium, assembly GCA_963752205.1. Lineage (GTDB taxonomy): Bacteria > Acidobacteriota > Terriglobia > Bryobacterales > Bryobacteraceae > Palsa-187. The sequence goes on from CAVVZG010000062.1 coordinate 1,881, forward strand.
ATTCAAATCCAGGCGCTGCAGATTGCCGACGGCGTCGAGCATGGAATATTTGCAATCGACGCCCAGCAGGAAGGGTCCCAGCCCGCCGCTCGGATCTAGATCGGCAAGCAGAACCTTTTGCGCGGTCTGCTGCTGCAGCTCCGCCGCGAGCGTGCACGCAATGGTGGTGGCGCCGCAGCCGCCTTTGGCGCCGACCACGCTCAGGACTCGGCCGGAGGTGGACGCGGCATAGGCTCCACTTACCTGCGATTTGCGGCGCACCACCGCGCGCCGCACCGCTCGCGCCAGCGCCTCGGCGTCACAATTACTCTTGACCAGATAGTCTTCGGCGCCTTCCTGAATCATCTGCAAAGCCAGCGACTCGCTGTCGGCCGAGCTGAGGATCACGATAGGCGTCTTCGGCGCGCGCGCGCGGGTCTGCGTGAAAGTGTCCATGCCGCTGCAATCGGGCAGGCCCAGATCGAGCAAAATCACGTCCACGCCGCCGCGTTCGAGGCGCGTCATGCCGTCGGCCAGCGAATCGGTCCAGTTGAGAACAAATCCAGCGCCGCCCGCGACATGCGCCAGCCAGTGCTGCACCAGTTGCGCGTATTGCGGGCTGTCCTCAATCAATAGAACCGTGAGAGTGTTTTCTTCCACTTCTTCTCCTCAATGCAAAATGCCGGGCGCGTCCGTTACAGGCCTCTTCGGTCAGCGGCGCTTAAGTGTGAGTCGCGCGCAGCGCGTGGGCCTCGGTTTCGAGGTACGCCGGGGCGGGCCGGGCGCGGGCCGCTTCGTGGACGCGCGCCCGCTCGGCCTCGAGCCAATCGGCCGAGCACGGTAATTCGGCATAGAAACGGCTGCCCTTGCCGGGTTGGCTGATGACGCCGACCTTGCCGCCTTGCGCTTCGACCAGGCGCTTGGTGAGGGCTAATCCCAGCCCGGTTCCCTGCACTTCTTTAGACAGGCCGCCATCGAGCTGGTGGAAATCCTGAAACAGCCGGTCTATATCCTGCGGCGCGATGCCGATGCCCGAGTCCTCCACTTCCAGGCGAAAGGTGGAATCTTCCGCAAAATGGGCGTGCACCGTGACGCGGCCGCCGGGCGGCGTAAACTTAAGGGCGTTCGAAACGTAATTGAGCAGGACCTGGCGCAATCTCTGCGGGTCCAGGAAAATTTCGATGGCTGACATTTGAACGTCCGTCGTCAGGGTAATATTGCGTGCCGAGGCGAACAGTTTGGGCCCGGCGATAGTCTCGCGGATCAGGTCGGGCAGGCAGATGCGCTCGGGATGGAAGGGCATGGTGCCGGATTCGACGCGGGCGAGATCGAGCACGTCGTTGATCAGAGTGAGCAAGTGCTTGCCGTTGGCCAGAATATCCTGCGTAAAATCCTGCTGCTCGGCGGAGAGCGCGCCCACTTTGCCGTCGACCAGCAGCTCCGCGAAGCCGATGACGGCGGTGAGGGGGGTGCGCAATTCATGCGACATGTTGGCCAGGAAGATGCTTTTCATGCGGCTGGCTGATTGCGCGCGGCGATATTGTTCTTCGAGCTCCAGGTTCTTGCGGCGGAGTGCCTGCTCGGCGGCCAGATTCTGCCGGCGTAGGCCGCTCTCCTCGAGCGCGCGCTCGACGGCGGGGCCGACCCGCAGAATGCTGCTCTTGGGGAGATAATCGGCGGCGCCTTTTTTCAGGTATTCGACCACCTGCTCCTCCTTAGCGCTGGCGGTGAGAACAATGAAGGGGATCTCGAGAGCGGACTCGCGCAAGATCTCGAGCGCCCGCAAGCTGCCAAATTCCGCGAGCGAATCGACGGCCAGAATGACAGCCGGCGGGGGCGTGAGACGCGCCGCGAAGTCCGCCTCCGTGGCTACTCTTTGACACTGCGCGTGGAAGCCAAAACGCGCCAGTTCATTGGCGATTCGTTCGAAATCGGCGAGGTTGTCTTCAACAATCAGGATGGAGAGTGGGCTGGACATGAGCGCTTCCTTGGGATGGCTTATCGGCGGGCCAACGGCAATCTTAAGAAAAGTCGCGGGCGACCTCGTGTTCATACTTTTCCGCTGCGCGACGATCAGTACCGCTTATGGGTGGAGATCCCGTTCTGATCGTCGACGACAATCCGGTGAATCTGAAGCTGGTACGTGCGGTGCTGGCCGCCGATGGCTATGACATTCGCACGGCGGCCGATGGCGCGGAGGCCTGGACGGTGCTCGCCCAGTTCCGGCCCCGCCTGATTTTGATGGACGTCCAGTTGCCTGGCGCCGACGGCTTCGAGCTGACGCGGCGCTTGAAGCTCGATCCCGCGACGCGGGACATTATTGTGCTGGCGATCACGGCTTACGCGATGCCGGGCGACGAAGAAAAAGCCTACACCGCGGGCTGCAGCGGCTACCTCACGAAACCGGTGGATACGCGCACGCTGCCGGCGACCGTCAAGCTGCATATGGGGGCGCGCCCGGTGGCGCAGCCGGCCTTTGAAGCGGGCGATTACCACGACCTGCTGACGGATCTGCGGGCTAACTTCCTGGTGGAGGGCGAGGAAGAAGCGGCCGCGCTGCTGAGCGCCCTGGCGCAAGGCTTCGCCCTCGACCGGGCGCAGCGCATCGCGCATCGCTGGACCGGGATCGCCGGTATTCTGGGCTTCGCCGAAATTGCTCGCGAGGCTCGTGGCATTGAAGATTTCCTGGCCGAGCCCGGCGGCGGCGGCTACCAGGGCGCGTCCAGCCGCATGATCGCGGCGGGCGAATGCGTGAGCCGCTTGCGGGCGGAACTGCTGCTGATCCGCGAGATGTTTTCGCACGCCGTGCGGGGCCGGAGGCAGACTCCGGAACTGCCGCCGGCGGTGCTTGAACTTCTGGCGCACAGGAAATTCGCGGTGATTGGATTTGAGCGGGCGGAAGCGGCGCGCGTTACCGGGGCGCTCGCGCACGCCCGGGCGTCCTACCGGGTGTTTGACGATCTGCCCGATAACCGGACGCTGCAGCCCTTTCAAGCGGCGGTGGTGAATGTATGCCAGGGCGAGGGAGTTTTTTCCTGGGCGCAGGGCGGGCTCGCGGGGGACGGCCCCAAGCCCATCCTATTCGTGGGATCCGCGGAGACGCTGTTGCGCCGGGAAGCGGGGATTCCCCAGCCCAGTTGGGATTTTCTGCTGGGTCCCTGGGATGCCGACGAGTTGATTTTCAGAGCGTATCGTTTATTTTCTTCATCCCCGGAGTGTCATCGCACGAATTGACGGTTTCCTATGTTTTCCACCATCGACAAAAGCACGAAGAACACGCAGCAACAGACCACCTGGGAACAGCGGCTGCTCAAGAACACGGGACGGGCAAAGGCGGCTCCGACGCCCGAGTACCAGGAGCTGAAGTTCACGCTGCACCGCAAACTGGTGGACAAAATCAACCTGGATGCGCTCGCCAGCATGGACAACCAGAAGATGCGCGGCGAGGTTCGCCAGGCCCTGCTGGGATTGATTGACGGTGAGCCGACGCTGCTGAGCTCCCACGAAAAGCAGCAGATTTGCGACGAGGTGCTGGATGAAGTTTTTGGGCTGGGGCCGTTGGAGCCGCTCTTAAAGGACCCGACGATATCCGACATCCTGGTGAACACCTATAAACACGTATACGTTGAGCGGCGCGGGCTGCTGGAGTTGACCACGGTGGCCTTTCGCGACGATCAACATTTACTGCGCATCATCGACAAGATCGTCAGTCAGGTGGGGCGGCGGATCGACGAGTCGACACCCATGGTGGACGCACGTTTGAGTGACGGCTCGCGCGTGAACGCGATCATTCCTCCGCTGGCCGTCGACGGGCCGATCCTTTCCATCCGCCGTTTTTCGACCGATAAGCTGATGCCCAACGATCTGGTGGAGCGCAACGCGCTGACACAGGGGATGATTGAAATTCTGGAGGCGGCCGTCAAGGCCAAGCTGAACATCATCATCGCGGGGGGAACCGGGTCCGGTAAGACCACGCTCCTGAACGCGCTCTCGGTGTTCATCAACGCCAAAGAACGGATTGTGACCATCGAGGACGCCGCCGAATTGCAGCTCAAGCAGCCCCACGTGGTGCGGCTCGAAACGCGCCCGGCGAATCTCGAAGGCGGCGGCGCGGTGCGGCAGCGCGAGCTGCTAGTGAATAGCCTGCGTATGCGGCCCGACCGTATTGTCGTCGGCGAGGTCCGCGGCGAGGAGGCGCTCGACATGCTGCAGGCCATGAACACAGGACATGACGGCTCTCTGACCACGGTCCACGCCAATTCGCCGCGCGACGCCATCTCGCGGTTGGAGGTAATGGTGTCGATGGCGAACTCCAACATGCAGATCAATTCCATACGCCAGCAGATCGCGAGCGCCGTGCATATGCTGGTGCAGGCCAGCCGTTTTAGCGACGGGTCGCGCCGCGTGACCAGCATCACGGAGGTGACGGGGATGGAGGGCAACATCATTACGCTGCAAGATTTATTCGTCTTCGAAAAGCGCGGAATCGATCCTGACGGCAGGGTGATTGGACGCTTCGCGGCGACAGGCATCCGGCCTAAGTTCTATGAAAAGCTGGTGAGCGCGGGCATCCGGTTGCGTACGGAGATTTTCGAGGAAGTGGTGGAGGTCTAAGCGCGCTAAGTAAGAGTCAGCGACTTCACGGGCCAGACGGCTTCGACGCGATCGCCGCGGCAGGCGTAGATGCTGCCGTAGAGATTCACGGTAGGATCGCAGTGCGGCGGAATGAATTCGAGCTTATCGCCCAGGCCCGGGCGTTTCGCGGGATCGTCCACCTCCACATACCCAAATTCGTCTCCGCCCCAGCGGTAGCGAGAACCCGGCAGGACGGCTGCTTCCGGGCCGTAGCCGCGGTCGGTTGAAAACGACTTGGTTCCGGCGTCGACGCTGACGAAGTTCTCGTGATTGGCGCTGACTACGGTCGCAAGCACGGTGATGCCCTGGCGGAAGTCCAAACCAGCGCGGCGGTAGGCCAAGTCCATCAACACGAACGATCCGGCCTGCAGTTCGGTGAGCTCGGGAAGCGCGGTATCGATTTGCCAGGTGCCGGTGCTGCCTCCGGAGAGAATCTCGGTCGAGAGTCCTTTGCGCGCCATGGCATCGCGAGTTTCGGCGGCGTGCGCGAATACTCCCTTGGACACGCGTGTGCGCTCTTCGTCCGGAGTTGCGTGCGAACCCACCACCGAATATGCTTGCAGGCCACGCAAATTCAGATTGCTGGCGCGATCGACGGCTTCCGCGATTTCGAGCGCCTGCGCTAAGGAGCTTGCGCCGGTGCGGTGGTCGCCCACGTCGAGATCTACCAGTACGTTGGTTTTGCGGCCGGCGTTCTGATACCACTCGACTTGCTGGACGTGATCGACAACCACCATCGCTCCGGTGGCGGCAATGCGCGCGATTTTCGCGGGGTCGGCCACGGGTGAGGTCAGCAGCAGGCCGGTGATGCCGCCCCTCGACATCAGTTCCGCTTCGGCGAGCGTGGCGACGCACACACCGCACGCTCCGGCGGCGAGCTGACGCTTGGCAATCTCGACGCATTTGTGGGCTTTCGCGTGCGGGCGCAGGGCTTTGCCGGCGCGCTTCACCTGCTCCACCATACGCGCGAGGTTGGCTTCGAAGGCGTCTAAATCGAGGAGCAAGGCAGGGGTGAGGATTTCTCTTTTGAGCAAGCCTTTATAGTTTACTCCGTGTGTTAATCTGAAGTGCTTTATGAGTTTGGTGCAGTTGGAACCGCGGGTGGACGCCGGCGCTTTAGAGCGTGAATTGAAGCAGCAGATCACCGGCGAAGTTCGCTTCGACTCGATTTCCCGGGCCCTGTATTCGACCGACGCTAGCGTTTACAAGATTCGCCCGTTGGGCGTGGTGATTCCCAAAACGCGCGAAGACATTATTCGCATCGTCGAAATTTGCGGGCGCTTGCGGTGCCCCATTACGATGCGCGGCGGCGGCACGTCGCAGGCCGGGCAGGCGATTGGCGAAGGAATTCAGGTCGACACTTCGAAATACTACAACCGCGTGCTGGAAGTGAACGCGGCCGAGCGTTGGGTGCGCGTGGAGCCGGGCATGGTGCTGGATGAGTTGAACGCGCAACTGGCTCCGCTGGGGCTGCGTTTCGCGCCGGATATTTCGACGGCCAGCCGCGCCACCATCGGCGGGATGATGGCCAACAATTCCTGCGGCGCGCGCAGCGTCTTATACGGGAAGACCATCGACCACGTTCTGGAGCAGACGGTGTTGCTCTCCGACGGCAGCATCGTGCACTTCCGCGAGATGCCGCGCCGCGAAGTGCCGGCGGGCGAGTCGCTCGAAGCGGCTTGTTACCGTGCGGTGCTCGGACTCGCACGCGAGCAGGCCGCGGAAATCGACCGCCGCTACCCGAAAGTAGTGCGCCGCGTGGGCGGCTATAACCTCGACGAATTCGCCGATCAAACCAAGCCGGTGAATCTGGCGAAGATCATGGTGGGATCGGAAGGCACGCTGGGCGTGGTGCTCGAAGCCAAGCTCAACCTGGTGCCATTGCCCAAAGCCAAAGCGGTGATGGTGATCGGCTTCGGAGAACTGCTGGAGTCGCTGTCTGCGGCTCCCGTGATCCTCACTCACAAGCCTTCGGCGGTGGAGGTGATGGACAAGTCGATTCTCGATCACACGCGGCAGAACGCGGTGCTGGACCGCATTCGCAACACGTATGTGTCGGGCGACCCGGCGCGACATTGTGCGTCGAAATGTACGCCGATCGAAAGGAGGATCTACCGCCGCGCATGCAGGCTCTCGAAGCAGATCTGCGCGGGCGGAAGCTCGGGTACCACTATCACACCGAGACGGATTTGCCAGGGCAAGCCCGCATCTGGAGCTTGCGGGAAGCGGCGCTGGGGCTTTCGATGGCGATGAAGGACGACGCGAAATCGATTTCGTTTGTCGAGGACACCGCCGTGGCGCCGGAAAAATTGAGCGAGTTCATCGGGCGCTTTTTGGAGATGGTGCGCGGCCACAAAACCACGGCCGGAGTCTATGCGCATGCGTCGGTGGGGTGTCTGCACGTTCGGCCGGTGATCAATATGAAGACCGAGGACGGCGTGCGGCAATTCGAGGCGATCGCCAACGACGTCGCCGATCTGGTGCTCGAATTCGGCGGCGCGCTCTCGGGCGAACATGGCGATGGCCTGGTGCGCAGTCCGTTCATGCGGCAGATGTTCGGCGACACCTTGTACGAGGCTTTCCGCGAGGTGAAGCGCACCTTCGATCCGCACGGCATTTTCAATCCCGGCAAAATTGTGGATGCGCCGCCGATGACGTCGAATCTGCGCTTCGGCGCCGGCTACCAGACGCCGAATCCCAAGACCTGGTTTGATTATTCGGAGTACGGCGGCATGGGTGGGGCTGTCGAAATGTGCAGCGGCGTAGGCGCGTGCCGCAAGAAACTTTCGGGAACGATGTGTCCTTCTTACATGGCGACGCGCGAGGAATCGGATTCGACGCGCGGCCGCGCGAACGTATTGCGGCTGGCCATGACGGGGCAGGTCGATGGCGAGGCGGGACTCGGCGATGACGGCGTGTACAAAGCGCTGGACCTGTGCCTGGAATGCCGCGCGTGCAAGGCGGAGTGTCCGGTGGGCGTCGACATGGCGCGCTTCAAGAGCGAATTTCTGGCCGACTATTACTCGCGCCACGGCACGCCGCTGCAGGCGCGCGCGTTGGGGAACACCGCCAATTTGGCGAAGTTGGGCAGCGCGTTCGCTCCGCTTTCCAACTGGGTGGCGGGGACCGGATTGAACAAAAAGTTATTGGGGCTCGACCCACGCCGCAAGCTGCCCGAGTGGCGGCGCGATACGTTTGCACATTGGGCTGCGCGCAAGCCGCAAGCCCAGGGCACGAAGCGCGTGACGTTGTTCAACGACACGTTCACGAATCACTACGACCCGGAGATCGGCATGGCCGCGGTGGAGATTCTGGAGCGCGGCGGATGCGCGGTCGACGTGATCCGGCCGGGATGCTGCGGACGGCCGCTTATCTCGAAAGGCCTGCTAGCCGAGGCGCGCGCGCAAGCCGGGCAGTTGGTGGAAGCGCTCTACCCAATTGCCCAGCGCGGAGACAAGATTTTGTTCTGCGAGCCGAGCTGTCTTTCGGTGATCAAGGAAGACGCGGCATCTCTGCTGCGCGGCGAGCAGCAGGAGAAGGCGCGCGCGGTGGCCAAGTCCGCGTTGCTCTGGGAGGAATTCGCGGCCACGCTGGACTTGCCGCTGAGCCCTGGCCCAACCAAGATTTTGCTTCACGGACATTGTCATCAGAAGTCGATGGGGCTGCTGGACGCTACCAAGTCACTACTGGCGCGCATACCCTCCGCCACCGTGGTCGATTTGGACGCGGGCTGTTGCGGCATGGCGGGCTCGTTCGGATATTCGAAGGATCACTATGATGTTTCGGTGGCGATCGCGAACCGCAAACTGCTGCCTGCCGTAAAGGCGATGAAGCCGGGCGAGGCGCTGGTGGCCGTGGGAACATCGTGCCGCCATCAGGTGGCGGATCTCGCGGGAGCCATCGCCGTCCATCCCGCGGTCTTAATCCGCAGTCTGCTTCGGTAGGATGGTATCATCACTCGGGTGTGGCAATTCAACCTCCCAGTCCGTTAACGCAAACTGCTGCGAGACCCGGTCCGTCCTCGCGCGAACGCCCGACGCACGTGCGCCATATTGTCCTTGGCCTCACGGTGGCGGCGTACATGATCACCTACATGGACCGCCAGATCCTAGCCGTCGCGCGGCCGGTGATTCGCGACGAACTAGGAATCTCGTTGGTGATGATGGGGTGGATCACGTTCAGTTTCCGCATCGCCTACGCGTTGTTTCAAATTCCTGGGGGCTGGCTGGGAGACCGTTTCGGCGCACGGCGCGCGCTGACCTGGGTAGTCACTTGGTGGAGCATTTTCACGATTCTAACGGGACGCGCCTGGAACGCGGCCTCCATGCTGGTGATTCAAGTTTTCTTTGGACTGGGTGAAGCCGGCGCGTTCCCCATCGCTACCCGTTCGCTGGCGCGCTGGATGCGGCCCACGGAACGGGGTTTCGCGCAGGGTGTCACGCACGCGGGGTCTCGCCTGGGCGCGGCTCTCACGCCGCCGATTGTAGTGCTCATCATGGCGAAATTCGGCTGGCGCGCGGCCTTCCTGGTTTTTGGATTGCTGGGCGTGGTGTGGTCCGCCGTGTGGTATTTCTACTATCGCGATACGCCGGAAGAGCATCGTAGCGTCAATATGGCCGAGCGGGAATTGATCGGCTCCGGGCGCAAACGTTCGACGGACATTCCCTGGCGCAAGATTCTCTCCCACAGCAATCTGTGGATTCTGGCAGTGATGTATTTCTGCTACAACTTCAATCTCAACGTATATAACGATTGGTTCCCCACGTATCTGCACGATTCGCGCGGGATGACGCTGGCTAAGATGGGGCTGTATGCGAGTCTTCCGTTGTTTGCAGGCACACTCGGCGATCTTCTGGGCGGCTCGTTTTCAGACCGCGTTCTGCGGCGCACCAGCAACGTAAACCTGGCGCGGCGCTGGGTGGCGATCGCGGGATTTCTGCTGTCGGCCGCGGCGACAATCCCGGCGGTGCTGACGCATGATCCGAAAGTTTCCGTGGCGTTTTATTGCGTGGCCTTCTTCGGCCTCGAATGGACCGTGGGGATTTCCTGGGCAGTGCCGCTCGACATCGGCGGCGACTTCGCGGGGTCGGTTTCGGCGGTGATGAACACGCTGGGCAACGTGGGCGGTGCAATGTCGGCGGCGGTGGTGACTTATGCTGCGACTCGCTTTGGATGGAACGCGCCGTTCTTCATCACCAGCGCGTTGTGCTTGATCGCGGCCATTTTATTTTTGAAGATCGACGCCACCAAACGCATTGCATGAAGATTGATCCTGACAAGTGCGTCGCCTGCGGGAACTGCACCTACGTTTGCCCGGTAGGAGCCATTTATATCGATCCCGTGAAGCGGCGGGCGACGGTCAACTCCAACGAATGTGTCGAATGTTACGCCTGCTACAACGGGCTGAGCCAGGAACATTTAAACCCTACGTTCGTGCGCACGTTGCGCAAAGTTTTTCAGACGTTGCGGCTGCGCTTCGATCCTGAACCCGACGTTTGTCCAACGGCGGCGTTTGCACCGGATGAGTTGGTGTGGCCGCGCACGGTGCGACGGGCGTTTTCCGATCCGCGTGTGCCCCACGAATCGACCGGAGTACACGGACGCGGGACCGAGGAAGTAAAAACCAATGACGTCAGCGGGCGCGTCAAAGCAGGAGAGGTGGGCTTCACAATCGAGTTCGGCCGTCCGGGGGTGGGCGTGTGGTTTCGCGATCTGCAAACCATGTGCTGGGCCCTGGCGCGGGCGGGAGTGGTGTTTGAAAAACGCAATCCAGTCACTTCGCT
>CAVVZG010000063.1:0-27122 GCA_963752205.1 Bryobacterales bacterium
GCTGGCTCTTGGTGCCGGAATCCATGTCGCGCATGCGCGCCACTACGGCGTGGGCCTGGTTGTCTAGATAGAGGCTGTCGGAGATTAACTTTTCGAGTTCGATCTCGGGGTGCCATTTCGAAGGGGCGGCCGCCACCGGGGCGTCCTCCTTCACGGCGGTCACCACCGGGACGGCGGTCGCCTTGCGGGACGGTCTCCTGGGGGACGACGCCTTCGCGTTGTTGGCCACCGCCGCCGCGATTGTCGGGCCGATTGTCGGAACGGGGTGGGCGGTCTTCGCGCTTTTGTTGTCCTTGCGGGCGCGGGCCTTGGGGACGGCCTTCGGGCTTCGGCTTGGGGGCTTCGGCGGGGCCCGGCGGCTTCGGCCGGTGCGGTTACTTCGGGCGCGGGCGCGTGCGGCTTCGGGCGCGGCGGGTTTCGCCGGCAGGCGTCGTCGTCATTTCGGGTTGGACATCATCAGACATTCTGGTTTTCCTTCTACGCTTCGGCCGACAATCTGGCCCATTCTAACGCTACTCGCCCGGCGGGCCGCAACTTTACGGTTACGGCGCTGCGGCCGATTAGATCGGCGATCAGGGCGGTGCGGGCTTTCTGGTAATCTCCGCGCGCTGGGCCCATGGCGGGGCGGGCGGCGCTCAGGATGCGGCGGATGCGTCTATGATAGCGCCACGGGCGTTCGCCGCCCATTTTTCTGGCTTGGCGCTTGGACATTTTCGATTGGGTCTCGCGGTAGATTCCGCAGAGGTCTTTTAAGTATTGGGGGGAGACTCCGAAGTCGGTGACCATGCGGAGGAGCAGGTCTTTTAAGTCGGCGGCGTCGGTGAATTGTTTCCATTCGAGCGTGCGGCCTAAAAGATAGATGCAATCTTTGTCGGAGGATTTGGCGGCTTCGAGACGGCGTCCGGCTTCTTCGAAGACTGAACCGAGGGACGCGTCTTCGGCGGGGGCCAGGGCTAGCGACATCGTAATGGTTTTGCCCTCGGGGCCGGCGAAGTCCGTCAAATTCGTTTCGGTGAAGCGGCGGAAGAGGCGCTCCATTTCGCGGGCCAATCCTATGAGGGCGTCCCAGGCACCGTAGACGGCGAAGTCGTCGCCGCCCGAGTAGAGCACGGTGACTTTTCGCCAGAATTCGGGCATGGAGCAGAGGACTTCCAGTTCGCCGGCGAAGAACTGTTTGTACATTACGGAGAGCTGGATGTGCTCTTCGATCGTTTCGGCGCGGCGGATGCGGATGCCGAAATTATCGACGTCGCCGCGCAGGACGCCCCAGGTGCCCAGGCCGGCGGCGCGGGACGCTAACGTTTCTGTGGAGGCTGGTTCGGTGCCGGCGTCGTTGGGGGCGGCGTGGCGGGCGAAGGGGAGCGAGTCGGGGGATCCGGTTAACGGCCAGACGTGTTTACCTTCGCCGACTTGAATGCGGCCGGGGGTTTCGGGGGACCAACCTACGCTTTCGGCGTCGCGGAGTTTCCAGCCTAGTTGACCCTCGAAGTAGGCGTCGGCGGTGGGCTCGGTCGGAAGGGATGACTGGTCTGACCAAGGAGTCCCCCGCAGGCGGGTCATTTGTTCGTTTAAGCGGCGGCGGACATCGCTCCAATCGCCTAGGTTCTCGGTGACACTCCAGATGAGTTTTACTACGCCATCGCTGAGAGAGGCGATTTCTTTGGCGGCGGCGTCTAGAAAGGTGTCGGCTGCGGCGCGGGACTCTTCGGGTAGCACTAATAGAAATTGGCCGCCGCCGCTGGAGCCTAACAGGATTTTCGCCAAGCCTAATTCGGCTAGCAGGGCGCGCGGGAGAATTTCGCCGAGCAGGCTGACCCAATGGGAGCGGCCGGTGAAGGCGTGGTCGCGCTCGCCTCCGGCGGGGGCCAGGAGGAAGTCTTCGATTCCGAGAAGCTTGCCTTGAAGAAAAATCTGCACAGAAGGATGTGTGAAAGCGAAACCCTCACTGTATCACGGCGGCCAAACGGCGTGATAGGCTCTTACTGGAGGCGAAACATGAGATATCTCCTGATCAGTGGCGTGCTGGCGTGTGCGGCTTTCGCGCAGGACTTCAAGCTGCCGCCGCCGTTTGCGACTCCTTCGGCGAATAACCAGTCACACGTGATTGAGCGTCCGGCGGGGGCTCAGCTCAAGGTGCCTGCCGGGTTCACGGTGGAAGAGTACATGTCGGGATTCGCGATCCCGCGCAAGATGATTTTGGGGCCGTCGAACGAAGTGCTGATCGCGGACAGCGCGCTCAACGGCAAGGGCGCGGTGTGGATCGCGCAGGGGACAGAAAAGCGCAAGTTGATTGAGGGGCTGGACCGGCCGTTCGGCATGGCGTTCTGGAAAGACTATCTGTACGTGGGCGAGCCGACTTCGATCAAGCGCTACAAATATGACGCGAAGGCGATGACGGCGGCGAAGGGCGAGGAAGTGGTTTCGCTCAAGGATTTCGGCAGCGGGCACAACACGCGCAACATTTTGTTCGATCGCAAGGGCGAGAAGATGTACATCAACATCGGGTCGCAATCGAACGTGAATGCGGGCGAGGACCCGATGCGGGCGGCGGTGAACCGTTTTAATCCGGACGGCTCGGGGCACGAGATTTTTGTTTCGGGGACGCGGAATCCGACGGGGATTCATTTGTATCCGGGGACGGACACGATTTGGATTACGGTGGAGGAGCGGGATGCGCTGGGCGATGATTTGGTGCCGGAATACTTCACGCATATCGAGCAGGGGCGGTTTTATGGGTGGCCGTATGCTTATATCGGACACAACGAAGACCCGCGGCGCGAGGGAGAGCGGCGGGATCTGGTGGCGAAGACTGTGACGCCTGATTTTCTGCTGCCGGCGCATGCTAGCGCGCTGGAGTTTGCGTTCTACACCGGCAAAAGTTTTCCGAAACAATATCAGGGTGGGGCGTTTATTGCGCTGCACGGGTCGTGGAACCGGTCAAAGCGGCAGGGGTACGAGATTGCTTTTGTGCCGTTCGCGAATGGGAAGCCGAGCGGGCCGATGCAGGAATTTTTGACGGGGTGGATGTTGTCGCCGGATAATCCGGATGTTTGGGGGCGGCCGGTGGGGGTGCTGGAGATGCCGGACGGGAGTTTGCTGGTTTCGGACGATGGGGGGAAGAAGATTTGGCGGGTTTCTTATAAGCAGTAGGGGGTGAACTTGATGAAATGCTCAGCCGAGATACATGGTTTATACCTTTCCTACAGCGAGGATAAGAACGGCTGCTTTGAAGAGGCCGTTCAAATCTCGAACAACTTCGATCATGTCACATGGCTCAGTCAGGCTAAGCGCGACCTCAAAAAGCTAAGATGCGCCACCAAAATTTTCATACGCCTAACTGGCCGGGACGAGAAATACTACTCCGGCACTTTACTTTTCCGCACTTTCCGCGAACGAACGGGGACCGGAGTTCTTCGTGGAGGAAGAAAAGCATCGCCCGCTTGCATGGAAAAAGAAGGACGGGAACACCTATCCCCGGCCGAATATCCATTTCAAGACGGTTCTCCTCATAGGTTCCTTAAAACGATGCGATAAGCGGCCCGCGGAACTTGGAGACATGCCGGCCCCGCAGGGTGCCCTATACGTGCGTCGCTAGCTGCTAGCTCAGACTTTTCGGCGGCAAGCAAGCTTTGCCCCTTCGACCTTCCTGAGAATGGGCGTATATACTCGGGCGCATGTATAGAATACTTTTAACTGTTTCATTGGCCGCGCTCGCAGGCGCGCAGACTCCGGGAGTGGCGCAGATTGCGGTGGTCGCGGTGATTCATCAGTTTGTGGAGGCCTTCAACAAGGGCGACATGAAGGTGATGGCGGCGACTTGCGCGGAGCAGACGTCCATTCTGGATGAATTTCCGCCGCATGAGTGGCATGGGGCGGGGGCTTGCGCTCAGTGGGCGGGCGACTACGATGCTGATGCCAAGAAGAATGGGATTACGGATGGAGTGGTTACGATCAGTAATCCGACGCATGTGGATGTCACGGGGGATCGGGCTTACGTGGTGGTTCCTGCGAACTACAATTTCAAGTTAAAGGGGAAGCCGGTTAGCGAGGTTGGGTCCATCATTACGCTGGCGCTGCTGAAGAGTGCGGGCGGGTGGAAGATTACGGGTTGGGCTTGGGCGAAACATTAGCCTGCGTTTTCGCGTTTGGGAAAAATAGGGACGGAGCCTGATTTGTTGGCGGGCACGGGCGAAATCAGGCTCCGTCCCTATTTTTTGGTGATGTAGACGAGTAGGCTGAAGACTACCAGGGGAATCAGCGCCAGCGCGGCGTAGAATGCCATTTGCCGCCAAATTGGTGGCTTGCGTTTCTGCCAGTCTACTAACTCGCGGCGCTGCGGGCTGCCGACTTCGTCTTCGTGCTGCAGATCCCACATGAACTGCTCCGCGTTCTGGTAGCGTTTGTCGGGCTGGCGTTCTAGGGCGCGATAGATGATCTCCTGCATTTCCGGCGTAATGTGCGGGTTGACCTCGCGTGGAGGGGCCGGGTTGTTCAGCAGGCGATCGTTCATGACGGCGAACGGGTCGGGGCCGGTAAACGGCGTTTCGCCGGAGAGCATTTCGTATAGCATGACGCCCATCGCATACAAGTCGCTACGGTGATCGCCACGCCTGGTTGTCAGTTGCTCTGGCGCTATATAGTCGGGGGTCCCCATCACTTGCGACAATTTTCCGAAGGTCAGACGCCGCGCGCCGGCTTTGGACGCGATGCCAAAATCGATCAGCTTGATGCCATCCTGATCATCCACCATGATGTTTTCGGGCTTCAGATCGCGATGCGCTACGCCTTGGGCATGCATATAATTGAGCGCGTGCAGCACGCGGAAAACGATGCCGATGGCGCGCTCCTGCGGCAACTTCCCGTCCGCGCCCATGAGCTTGCGCAGGGTCCTACCCTCCACCCACTCCATCACCGTGTACAATTTGCCCGGCCGCGGCGCTTGATACACTTTCATGATGCCGGGGTGATCCAGCGTCTTGCCGATTTCGGCTTCACGCAGAAAGCGGTCGTAGAGTACGGGATCAGCCTCCATTTCTTCGTGCGGAATCTTGATCGCGACCGGCTGGCCGTTGCGGATATCGGTGGCGCGGAAGACGGACGCCATGCCACTGCGAGCGACCAGGGACTCGATGCCGTAATGCTCCAGTTGGCCGCCAGCGTGGAGGTTCATTGTTCCAGAAATTTTAGCACAGCGTTGCTGGCGGATCTGGTGTCAGCAGTGGGGCATACGCCGGGCGCCATACTTCAGCGTATGTACGAAATATTCATGGCAGTTTCATTGGCCGCGGTTGCTACGGCGCAGACTGCGGTGGTCGCGGTGATTCATCGGGTTGTGGACGGGTTCAACAAAGGCGACATGAAGATTATGGCGGCGACTTGCGCGGAGCAGACATCCATTTTGGATGAATTTCCGCCGCATGAGTGGCATGGGGCGGGCGATTATGACGCTGACGTGAAGAAGAACGGGATTACCGATGGAGTGGTTACGATCAGCAACCCGACGCATGTGGATGTCGCGGGGGCTCGGGCTTACGTGGTGGTGCCCTGCTAACTATAGTTTCAAGCTCAAGGGAAAGGCTGCGGGAGAGACAGGGTCTGGTATTACGCTGGCGCTGGTGAAGAGTGCGGCGGGGTGGAAGATTACGGGGTGGGCTTGGGTGAAACATTAGCCTGCGATTTCGCGTTTGGAAAAAATAGGGACGGAGCCTGATTTGTTGGCGGGGCACGGGCGAAATCAGGCTCCGTCCCTATTTTTTGGTTAGCGGATGGCGTAGCCGCCGTCGACGCGGATGGTTTCGCCGGTTACGAAATCGGAGGCGCGGGAGGCTAGAAAGACTGCCGTACCGGCTACTTCTTCGGGTTGGCCCCATCTTGCGGCGGGGGTTCTTGCTAGGATTTCGTCGTTTAGGGGCATGCTGTGGACGGGGGCCGTCATGTCGGTTTCGATCCAGCCGGGGGCGATGGCGTTTACTTGAATGTTATAGGGGGCTAGTTCGATGGCCATGGACTTGGTTAACTGGATGATCGCTCCCTTCGCGGCGCTGTAGGAGGGGATCAGGCCGGAGCCGAAGTATGAGTACATGCTGCCGAGGTTGATGATCTTGCCGCTCTTGCGCTTGAGCATGGAGGCGGCGGCCAGCTTCGAGAGCAGGAAGACGGCGTTGAGCTGGGTCTCGATGACGTTGTCCCAATCCGCGGGAGTTTCGTTGAGCACGCCGCCGCTTAGGGAGACGTTGCCGGCGTTGTTGACCAGAATGCTCACGGGGCCGAGTTGGGTTTCGACACGATTGAGGGCGGGCTCGAGGGCGGCGCGATCGGTGACGTCCAGTTTCACGGCGAGCGCGGGGACGCCTAAGGCTTGCAATTCCGCGAGCACTTGCTGATTCTTTTCGTCGTTGCGTCCTAAGATGGCGACGGCGGCTCCGGCTTGGGCCAGGCCGAGGGCGATGCTGCGGCCGATGCCGCGGTTGCCGCCGGTGACGACCGCGACGCGTCCGGTCAGGTCAAAAAGTGCGGGAGGCTTCATATGGAGACTTCATTGTAATTGACTTTCGCGGAACTTCTGGTGATGGCGGCTCGTATGAAGTTTCAATATGTGGAAGCGAGTTTTCCCGGAAACTTTCGACAATCGCTATCGCGGACAGAAGCTGGCGCTGTGGCTGCTGTATCCGATCACGTTCATGAATCTGGCGATCGCGTTGGGCGGGATTTTCTCGAAAGACGGCGGGGCACAATCGGCGGACGGAATTCCGCTGGATACCTTCGGGAATGGCGGGGCGGAGGCGGTGATCCGGGTGGTGGCGATCCTGGGGCTGGCCAGTCTCTTACTGGGGGTGTTCTATGTGCTGGCGCTGATTCGCTATCGCTCTATGATTCCGCTGCTCTATGTTTTGCTGGTGGCGGATTACGTGGGGCGTCGAGGGATTGCGTGGATGAAGCCTTATCTGCATATTGCGGCTACGGGTGCGGGCTACGTTAACTGGGGGCTGTTTGCGTTGAGCGTCGCGGGGCTGGTGCTGTCGCTGGTGGATAGAGAGCACGGGGAAAAATAGGGACGGAGCCTGATTTGTTGGCAGGGCACGGGCGAAGTCAGGCTCCGTCCCTATCTTTGGAAGCGGGACTTGATGAAGCGCCAGATTTGCAGGTGGGGGCCGGGGCAGCGGGGCCAGGGGGCGAAGCTGATGATTTTAGTTTTGCGTTCGACCCATAGGCCAAAATCGTCGGCGCCGGGGTAGGCTACGTCGAAGACTACGCCGGTGTCGCAGGAGTCTGCGTCCTTGACCTCGATGGCGGTGGTGTTCTTGTAGAGGCCCATGGGGCCCCAGTCTTCGGAAAACTTTTCAGGCGGGTAATATTTCGCGCTGTCGGGGGTCTGCCAGAGCTGGTAGGCGTCCTGATACTTTTGCTGCCGGAGCAGCGACACGAAGCGGTCTACGGTGCGCTCTTCGGTCCAGTTGCGGAAGAAGAAGAATGCGGACGTGCCGACGATTACGGCCACGATGCCCCACAGGATGATGCGTTTGCGGAGGCGTTCGCGGCGGGCGTCGGTTACTCCGTATTCATCCAGGTATCCGGGCATTTTACTTGACTGGGTAAGTCCGATCGTAGGCGGCTATGGATTCTTCGGTGATTTCCAGCGCCGGTTTGAAGAATACGATGTTGGCGGAGTCGACGACCACGTCCAAACCTTTTTCGTCGGCGAGTTTTTTTACTACGTCCGTCATGCGCTGGGTCGCGCGCTGCAGAATTTCGTTGCGATCCTTTTCCGCGTCGGCCTGCACGTCTTCTTGAATGCGCTTGGCCTCGCGCTGTTTGCGCTGGCCTTCGGCCTGCAGGTCGACGCCGGCGGCGGGGGGAGTTTTGGGGTCTTGCAATCTGGCCTGGATTTCCGTCAAGTCGCGCTGCAGCTTTTCGAGTTCGTCCTGCTGCGGCTTGTACTTGAGCATCAAATCATTGGACGCCTTTCTCATATCGGAAGTTCCCAGTACAGCGCGCTGGAAATTGACGATTCCCACCTTGATCTGCGCCGAGGCAGTGGCAGGGGAAAAGACGGCGGCGGCACATGCCAGCAGGGCGGGCAGGAACACAGTTCTCAACATTTTAGTAAGCGAGCTCCTTTTTCAGGTATTTTAGCAGCATCTACTTCAACATCTCGCTGAGGACGCGTCCTACGCTGCCGCTGGGGGTTTCGACATCGAGGATGGTGGCGAGGGTTGGGGCGATATCGTTGGGCGCTACGTTCGCGTTGTAACGGCCCGGCTTAATGTGCGGACCCAGGAACAATAACGGGACGTGGGTGTCGTAATCGAAGGGGGTGCTGTGCGCGGTGCCGGTGGCGACGGAGAGCCAGTAGGGATCGAGAATCACGATCACGTTGGCGGAGCGCACCTGGTTGAAGCCGTTGCGGACGTCGACGCCGACTTGATCTTCAAGAACTCCGCCGTTCAGCAACTGAGTGCGGGTGTAGACGCGGTAAACGTGGGGCATGGCGCGCAGGGCCTCGGCGGTGACGGCTTCCGCTTCTGCCAAGCTGGCTTTTTGGGCGTTCACGGTGGCGAGATTGAAATAGATTCCGGTCTCGCCGTTGAAGGAGATCCAGTTGGAGCCGCCGAACCTATTGTGTAACAGCGCTTCGAGAGCACCTCGAACTTGGGCGGGGTCGACGCGACCGCCGGGGAGTTTGCGCTTCTGATTTTCTTCGGGGACGGGGGCGGCGCC
Organism: Bryobacterales bacterium; assembly: GCA_963752205.1. Classification (GTDB taxonomy): domain Bacteria; phylum Acidobacteriota; class Terriglobia; order Bryobacterales; family Bryobacteraceae; genus Palsa-187. Next base: position 8,719 of record CAVVZG010000063.1, read on the forward strand.
GTGGTCTGCGGTCAGGACTACCAGAACATTGCCGGGGCCGGCTTGGGCTTCGGCGGTGCGGATGAGATCGCCGATCAGAACGTCGACGCGGCGGGCGGCGTCGTGGACTTCTTCGGAGTCGGGGCCGTAGCGGTGGCCTACGTAGTCGTTGCCGGAGTAGCTGACGGTGAGCACATCGACCTTCGCAGTGGTGCCTAATTTTTCGGCGGCCAGGGCGCGCAGGGCGAATTTCTGGATGAGCTCATTAATGTAAGGCGTGGTCTCAATGGCGGTGTTGAGTGCTTCGCCGCGCGACGGCATTTTGTGCAGCAGCCATTCTTTGGACGCGAAGGTGTCACTGGGGTGGCTGGTGTTGAATTCCTGGACCCAGGTGGGGAGCGCGGCGAAATAATAAGTGCTGCTGACGAAGTTTCCGGTGGGGCCGTCGAACCAGTAGGCTCCGTCGGCGGTGTGGCCTGAAGGCAGGATGGCGGCGCGGTCCTTCATCGACACGCCGATTACTTTGCCGCCTTTGCCGGAAGACTTCAGTTCATCGCCCACGGTGGATTGCAAGAGGCGCCAGGGAGAGGAACCGGTACCGGTGGTGCCGAGTAGTTGGGTTTGCGGGTCGGAGACGCTGGTGACGGAGGCGCCGGTGGTGCGGTCCCACCAATCGTTGCCGATGATGCCGGAGAGGGCGGGGGTGGCGCCGGTCAGGAATGTCGAGTGGCCGACGGCGGTAACGGTGGGGACGTGCTGGTAGCGGGCGTTGGTGAAATCGGCGCCTTGATCGAGCAGGCGCTTGAGGCCGCCGGTGTATTCGGAGCGGAAGCGGGTGAGGTAATCGTAGCGGAACTGGTCGATCACGATGGCCAACACCAGCTTGGGTTGCGGCTGCGGCTGGGCGTGCGCTGGGGGCGCCAGCGAAACAGCGACGACAAGGGACAGGAACCAGGTGCGCACTATTGACGGGGTACTTCGCGCGCCAGACGCACGCGGGCGGCTTCGAGCTTGCGTTTCACTTGCGCGATTTCCGTGGGGTCGAGATCGGTGGGGGAGCTGGTGTCCCACTCTTTGAGCGAGCTTTCCCACTGGGCCACGGCTTCCTTCACTTTGGATTCCTTCATGAGGATGTCGGCCATGTGATCGTGCACGGTGGGGTCGCGCGGGGTTTTGTCGAGAGCGCGGCGGAGATTCTTTTCGGCGTCTTCGAGGCGGCCCAGGCGGTACTGCACCCAGCCGAGACTGTCGAGGTAGGCTCCGTTGCCGGGTTCGATGTCGAGAGCTTTGGTGATGAGGTCGAGCGATTCCTCGAGGCGCAGATTGGCGTCGGCCAGCATGTAGCCGATGTAGTTCATGGCGCCGGCGTTATCCGGATCGGCTTTGAGCACCTTGCGGAATTCCACTTCGGCCTTGTCGAGCTTCTTCATGCGCTCGAGCATGGCGCCGCGCATGAACCAGATGCCGGACTTGTCTTCGGTTGAATCCGAAATTTTCTCGGCGGCGTCGAGGGCTTTGCCCATGTCGTCCCAGCGCTTGCCTTTTTCGTAGGTGTTGGCGAGCGAAACGTAGATGTCGCGGTCGTCTTTGCCGCTCAGCAATTTTTTGAGATCGGCGGCGGCTTCGTCTATCTTGCCCATTTCGGCGAGCATGGAATCGCGCGTCATGCGGATCATGCGGTCGTCGGGCCACTTCTTGATGGCGGCGTCGGCTTCCTGCTGGGCCTTGGCGTATTCCTTGCCGGTGCGATAGGTGTCGATGACTTGCGCGGAGGAACGTTGGGCGAGCGTGGGATCTACGTCGGCGATCTGGCGGTAGGCGTCGATGGCCTGATCGGTCTGATCCATCGAGCGGTAGAGGCCGGCCAAGCGCTCGAGCAGAGCGGTACGATTGCCGCGCTCGGCTTGGTTGTAATTGCGTTTGGTGGTGCTATCGAGAATCTCTTTCAGAAGCTGGGTGGCTTCGCCGGTGCGGTCCTCGGCTTCTAGGATGTTGACTTCGTTGTAGCGAATCTCGATGGAGTTGGGCTCGACGGCTTTGGCTTTATCGTTAGCCTCGCGGGCTTTCGCGAAATCGCGTTCCTGGCGGTAGATCTGCGAAATCCGCAAGTAGGACTGGGAGTCGGCGGGATCGTCCATGACTAGCTGGTTATAGACTTCGAGGGCGGCGGCGTAATCCTGCGACAGCATCAGGTCCTGCGCCAGGTTGCGCTGCACTTCACGCTCATTGGCGGGATTGGTTTCTAGCAGTTTGCGCAGAACGCCGGCGGCGCCTTTGAAATCGCGCATCTGCTCATAGGCGGCGGCGAGGGCGGTCAGGCTGCGCGGGGTGGGATTCTTGTCGGCTAACAGCTTCAGCAGCTCGGCGGCTTTGCGGTTGTCGCCGAGATCGGAATAAACCAACGCCAAACCGGTGAGGGCGTCTTCGTTGTCAGGCTCGATGTCGAGAACTTTCTGGTAGGACTTCTGGGCGTCGACCGAATTGTCGGCGGCTTTTTGCAGGCGCGCCAGCATCAACCAGGCGGGGACGTCTTTGGGCGCTAGCTGGGTGATTTTCTGATACTGATCCGTCGCGCGGCGCAGCATGTTTTCGTCGACTTTGCCGGAGCGGCCGTCGCCGACTAAGCGGGTGAAGATGCGGGCCAGAAGGCGGTGTGCGTTGAGGTCGTTGGGATTCTGCTTAAGGACGTCCTCGGCGTCGGTCTGGGCTTCGCGGAGGCGGCCGGACTGGACGTAGAGATCGGACAGCTCTTCGCTGAGCATCGCGGCGGTGGGGTCGGCTTTGATGGCTTCTTTGTAGTTCTCGATGGCTTTGTTGACGAAATCGCCGCGGTTGCCGAACATGCTGGCCTGTTCGGCGTACATGTGGGCCAGCGTGTAATGGTAGTAGGCGGAAGCTTTATCGACCTTGGGGGGAGGCGTGCCGTTCGGGCGATTGCGCCCACAAGGCTGCACTTCCTGTCACACACCCAATCGCTGTAATCAGCAGAACTTTGCGCATGGAGCCACCTTCGTGGACGTGGAGTATTTTTCCCGCCATTTATAGTATACCTATGAAGCCGCTGCTGGCCGTTGTGGGGCCTACGGGGTCTGGAAAAAGCGCGCTGGCGCTGTGCCTGGCCCAAAAATTCGGCGGCGAAATTGTCAATTGCGACTCCCTCCAACTGTACCGGGGCTTCGATATTGGGACCGCGAAAACCCCTGTACGCGAGCGCCGCGGGATTCCCCATCATATGTTCGACGTGCTGACACCGAAGGAAAGTTACTCGGCTGGCGAATATGCCCGGGCGGCGCGGGAAGTTGTCGCTGAAATCTCGGGGCGGGGGCGGCTGCCGGTGGTAGTGGGAGGGACGGGTTTTTACTTACGGGCGCTGCTGGAGGGTTTGCCGGCGCTGCCGGGCCGGGACGAGGGATTGCGCGAGAGGTTGGCTTCGCGGGAGCGGGCGCGGCCGGGAAGGTTGCATCGGATTCTGGGGCGGCTGGACGCAAGTGCGGCTGCGCGCATTCACGAGCGCGATACGCAGAAGACGATGCGGGCGCTGGAGGTGCGGCTGCTGACGCGGCGGGCGTTGCCGCCGGCGGAGGAGGCTCGGGGGATCGAGGGGTATGCGGTGGTCAAGTTGGGGCTCAATCCGGATCGGGCGGAGCTGCAGCAGCGGTTGGAGGCGCGGACGCGGGCGATGTTTGCGGACGGGCTGATCGAAGAGGTGCGGGATTTGTTGGCGAGCGGAGTGACGGGCGATGAAAAACCGTTCGAGGCGCTGGGGTATAAGCAGGCGGTGATGCATTTGCGGGGGGAGATCACGCTGGAGCAGGCGGTGGAGTCGACGGTTATTGAAACGCGGCAGTACGCGAAACGGCAGCGGACTTGGTTCCGGAGGGACGCGGAGATTCGCTGGCTGGAGGGATTTGGAGATCAGCCGGAAGTAGTAGCACGAGCTTGTTCTAACGCGGAGATTGAACTCGGCGAAAGGTAATATACTGACCGCATGCGGCTCATCATTTTCCTTTTTTCAGGTTTTTTGCTGGTCGCGGGAATTCTGTCTTCTCAGCCGGGGTGGAAAACCGTGAAGGATAAGACAGGTGCGTGCCAGCTTTCCGTGCCTGGAGATTGGACCCTACTCTCCACCCCTGGGCACGCCGCGTCGCCAGCTCATATGGACACGACAGTGATCGCCCGGGACAGGGCGTACAAGCCGTTCAGCGAAGAAACGATACGGGTGCTGAATGTCGACAAAGTCTTCGAGAACTCAACCCACCGGATTTTTTACTCCACCAAGCCCAACGGAACGCCGCCCTCCATGAACTACCATGTGGAGGCTCCCGGCCGCCCGAATACCTCGTGCATCGCACAGATATCGAGCACTCCGTCCAATTCGTTGGAGGAAGCAAAAAAGATAGCGGCGAGCTTGTCGGCAGCGCACTAGCAGCGTGCGTAACAACCCCGCCGTATGGGGGAAATGGCGCTGGCTGCTTTACACTAGAGTTTGATGCAAATCCCGCGGCTCGCTTTCTTCCTGCTGATCTTCCGGACGGCGAGTTTATTGGCTGACACGGCGGCGGTGCTGCCCTTTGCGAATCGCACGGCGATTGCGAGTCCCACGCAGGGTTCGCTCGATTGGATCGGGGAGAGCATTGCCGAGACGGTGCGGGATGCGATTGGGTCGCGCGGCGTGGTTACGCTTTCGCGGGTGGAGATTGAGGATGCTTATCATCAGCTCAATTTGCGGACGCTTAGTTTGCTTACCGAGGCTTCCATGCTGAAGATCGGCGAGGCGTTGGATGCGGAGCAGGTGGTTTATGGCTCCTTCGAATTTACGCCGGACCCGGCGGCGGCGCATGGGATCGCGGACGGGTCTCTGAAAATCACGGCGCATATTTTCGACCGGCGGCGGTTTAAGCAGAGTTCGGAGTTTATTGAGAGCGGGAACCTGGAAGACTTGCCGACGCTGGAAGCGCATTTGGCTTGGCGCGCGCTGGTGCTACTGGCACCGCGGCTGGCTCCGGCGGAAGCGGATTTCAGGACGCTGCGGCCTCCTGTGCGGTTGGACGCGGAAGAAAATTACGTGCGTGGGCTGCTGGCGCATGCGCCGGAACAGCAGGAGCGATTTTTTTTACAGGCGGCGCGGTTGGACGCGCGCTTTGGGCATCCGGATTATCAATTGGGGCGGCTGCATTACGATCGCAAAGAGTATCGCCAGGCGGCGGACTGGCTGCTGAAGATTACTCCGGACGACGCGCATTACCGGGAGGCTACGTTTCTGCTGGGGCTGGCGTTGTTCCAGGCGGGGGATTTCGCGGGGTCGCAGAAGGCGTTTCAGACGGTGGCGGATGTGGTGCCGCTGAGCGAAGTGTTCAACGATCTGGGGGCGGCGCAGAGCCGGCGCAATCTTCCGCAGGCTATCGAGTCCTTCCGCAAAGCGCTGGACGGGGACCCGAATGACCCCATGTATCATTTCAATTTGGGATACGCGTTGTGGAAGAAGGGCGATTTCACGGGGGCGGCGGACCGCTTCCGGGCGGTGCTCGACCGGCAGCCGGACGATGACATGGCTACTTTGATGCTGGGGCTTTCCTTGAAGAAGCAGAACACGCGGGCGGGCGATGCACGTCTGGAAACGCTGGAGCGTCTGAAAAGCAATTATGAGGAGCGGGCTTATCTGCAACTGAAGGCGCTAGTGAATCCTGGGCGGCCGTGATCCCAAGCGAGTCCTCGACCTATGTATAATTCGGTAAAACATGATTGAGTCCTTCGGAGTTTCGGACCCCGGTTGTGTCCGCACGAACAATGAAGACTATTTCCTCCTGCTGCCTGCGGCCGGACTGTATGTGGTGGCCGATGGCATGGGCGGGGCGCAGGCGGGGGAGCACGCTTCGCGGCTGGCTGTCGAGACGCTGCGCGATACCATTCAAAGCGTGACGCCGCCGTCGTCGCCGGACGATTTGCTGGATGCTTTCGCCAAGGCCAATCAGCGGGTGATGAAGGAAGCGGACTCTGACATCAGCATGGAAGGCATGGGGACGACGCTGGTGGCGGCGGTCGAAAACGACGGGGATTTGTTTATCGCCAGCGTGGGGGATAGCCGGGCTTACCTTTTCGAGGACGGCAAGCTGCAGCCGATAACCGAGGACCAGACCTGGGTGAATGAAGTGGGGCGGCGGTTGGGGCTCGACGAGGAAACTTTGAAGATTCATCCGATGCGGCATGTGTTGACGATGGCGATCGGGGTGTCGGGGCAGTTGCGGGTGAACCATTATTTGATTCATCCGACGCCGGGGGCGCAGATTCTGCTGTGCAGCGATGGGCTGCACGGGGTGGCTCCAGACGAGCGCATCGGAGCGGTACTGGCTGCGGACGGATCGCTGGAGGCCAAGTGCCAGAAGCTGGTGGCGCTGGCCAAGGAACTGGGCGGGCCGGATAACATTACCGCTGTGATCCTGAAGGCGGCCTGAGCGGTCGGGCGGTTTATTCGTCTTCTTTCGTCGCCGTGACGGGATCGACTTTCACGCCTTCGCGGGCGCTGTCGCCGGGGTTGGCGATGATTTTGTCACCCATTTGCAGGCCGCTGAGGACTTCCAGGCGGTCGCCGTAGTCGCGGCCCACTTGAATTTTCTGCAGGTGCACGGTGGAGTCGGGGCGGACTACGGCTACTTGCGTTCCGGTTGCTAGAACAATTAAAGCATCGCCAGGGATGAGCAGCGGGGCGTTGGTGCGGGGGCTGCTGAGGTCGACTTGCGCGTACATGCCGGGGAGCAAGGCGCCGTCGCCGTTGGGGACTTGGACTTCGACGAGCATGGTGCGGCTGGTGGGATCCAGCGAATTCGCGGTGCGTGCAACGGTGCCGGTGAAGGTGCGGCCGGGCAGGTTGGTGACGGTCAAACGGGCGGGCTGGCCTATGTGGATGGAACTGGCGTTGGTCTGCGGCACATTGACGTAAGTGCGCAGGGTGCCGGTTTGGGCGATGCGGTAGAGCAGGGTGTTTCCGGAATTCACGAGTGCGCCGACATCGACGTTGCGCAACGTAATCACGCCAGCGAAGGGCGCTTTGACGACGCGGTAGGCTTGCATTTGATCGAGGCGCGAGACGTTGGCTTCGGCGGCGGCAATGTTGGCGCGCTGCACGGCGATGGCTTTTTCAAGCGACTGGACGCCGGCTAGTTGGGCCTGGTATTGGGACTGGTACTGATCGTTATCCTGCTTGGAGACGACGCCCGCGGCCACCAGGCTGGCCCAGCGGCTAGCGGTCACTTTGGCTAGCTCGAGATTGGCTTTGCCTTGTTGCTCATTGGCTTGTGCCTGATCGAGTCCGGCTTGGGTCTGCTGCAAATTGGCTTTGGCTTGGATCAACTGCTGGTCGAGCTCGGGGGCTTCGATTTCGGCCACGGGCTGGCCGGCTTGCACGCGGTCTCCAATGTCGACCAGGCGGCGCTTGATATAGCCGTCGGCGCGCGCCAGAATGGGGGCTTCGGTCACCGCTTCGATGTTGCCGGGGAGCTGCAATTCACTCATCCCGGAGGAGCGGCCTACTTCGATGACTTCGACGCGCGGGAGGGCCTGTTCCTGTTCCTGCGCCTGGCTGCCGATCAGGGCGTTGCGTTTTTGCAAGGGGATGTAGCCAGCGAAAAATGCCACCACGATCAAAACGACGGCGCCTAGGAAGAGGGCCCAAATGGTGATGGCGGAAGGATGCCAGGGTTTCGACAACGCGGTGTGCGCGGTGCCATCGACCAGACCTTTCTGCTCGCGAAGCTGGCGCTTGAGATCTTCGACTTCCTTGCGTAGACGTTCTTCGGTGCTTTCGTGCACGGTGATTTCTTCGGGTTGATTTGGTTCGGTATATCGCATCAGATGCTTAAATTTGTCTCAGGTTCCATTCGGATTCGAGTGCGTCTTCGCGCTCCTCTTGCTCCAGTAGACGCTCGTGGTCGACTGGCGGCTTGGTGCGCAGATAACTGTAGATAATGGGCACCACGAACAGAGTGGTTACGGTAGCGAAAAGCAGGCCGCCGATCACGGCGCGTCCCAGCGGGGCGTTTTGTTCGCCGCCCTCGCCGAAACCGAGCGCCATGGGGAGCATGCCGAGCATCATGGCGGTGGCGGTCATCAGCACAGGGCGGATGCGGGCGTAGCCGGCGGAGAGCATGGCTTCCTTGGCCGATGGCACCAGCATTCTTTCATCGTTAGCGAAGGTGACCATCAGAATACTATTGGCGGTGGCGACGCCGATGCACATGATGGCTCCCATCAGCGACGGCACGTTGAGAGTGGTGCCGGTGATGAAGAGCATCCATAAAATTCCGGCCATGGCGCCGGGGAGCGCGGTGAGGATGATGAAGGGGTCGAGCCAGGATTGGAAGTTTACCGACATCAGCAAGTAGACCAGGATGACGGCGACGATCATGCCCAGGCCCAGGCGGAAGAAAGATGAGCGCATGGTGTCGATACTGGCCGCGCAGGTCGAGCGTGGTGCCGCGCGGCAGGTGCCGGGTTTCTTCCTGCATGATCTTTTCGACGGCGGAGCCGACGCCGCCGAGGTCGCGGCGGTCGACGTTCGCATAGACGTCGAAGACGGGCCAGACGTTATAGTGATTGACGATTACGGGGGCGTAGCCGCGCTTGACGGTGACGAGGTTCGAGAGCAACTGGGCGCTGCCGGCGATGGCTCCGGGATTTCCGTAGGCTTGCGACGCACCGTTGGGCGAGGCTCCTACCGCTGCATTCCCGGCGCTGGTATTGGTGGCGACTGCTATGTTGCCGGAGGTCACGGGGGTGCGCAACAGGGCATCGAGCGAGTCGACTTTGTATTGCGGGGTCTGTACGCCGACGTTGTAGTTGACGCCGTTGGGTCCTACCCAGAAGTTGGGGGCTACGGTGCCGTTGCCGCTGAGCGAGATCAGCATATTGCCGGTGACGTCGTGCTGGGTCAGGCCGAGTTGCGCGGCCTTGGTGCGGTCGACGTTGAGAGTGATCGAGGGCTGATCGACCACCTGGTGCACGTGCACGTCGGCGGAGCCGGGGATGCGCGCGATGCGTGCTGCTAGCTGTTGGGCGATCTTGTAGCCCGCTTCGGCGTCGCGTCCGACTACCTGCAAATCGATGGGTGCGGGCAGGCCGAAGTTCAGAATCTGGTTGGTGATGTTGGCGGGCTGGAAGAAGAACGTGGTGTCGGGGAATTTCTGGTTGAGCCGTTTGCGCAGCGCGACTTCGTATGCGCCGGTGGGGCCGTGTTTCTCTTTGAGCGAAATCAGGAGCTCGCCGTCGGCGCTGGAGATGGTGGGGATGTCGCCTTGCGCTAAGCTCGTCCAGCTATTGGGGACACCGATGTTGTCGATGATGGTTTCCATTTCATCGGCGGGGATCACTTGGCGGATTTCGCGCTCGATGGCGGCGAAGCGGACTTCGGTTTCCTCGATGCGGGTGCCGGCGGGGGCCCGGGCATGGAGGCGCATCTGGCCGGAATCGACGGTGGGGAAGAAGTCTTCGCCCGACAAGCCAGAGGAGTCCCAGGGAGCCGAGGAAGACTACGCCGAAGCCGGCGAGAACGCGGCCGCGATGGCGCAGGGACCAATCGAGCAGGCCGATGTAGCGGAAGCGGAGGCGCTCGAACAGGCCGTTGAACCAGTGGTGCATGGTCCAGAAGATGCCTTTGCCGCCGGCGTGCTCGCCTTCGATGCCGAGCTGGTACATGCGACATCTCAGAGCGCAGGAGCTTGTGCACCATGGTTGGGACCAGGGTGCGCGAGAGCAGGTAGGAAGCGAGCATGGCGAAGACTACGGCCATGGCCAGGGGCGTGAACAAATACTTCGCGGTGCCGGTGAGCAGGAGCACGGGGACGAATACGATACAAATCGAGAGCGTCGAGACGAAGGTGGGGACGGCGATTTGCGAAGCGCCGTCGAGGACGGCGCGCACTAGAGGCTTGCGCAGGCCGATGTTGCGATGGGTGTTTTCGATTTCGACGGTGGCGTCGTCGACCAGGATGCCGACGGCGAGCGCGAGGCCGCCGAGGGTCATGACGTTGATGGTTTGTCCCAGCAGGCTGAGGATGCAGATCGAGGCCAGGATCGAAAGCGGAATCGAGATGCAGACGATTAGGGTGCTGCGCCAACTGCCCAGGAACAGCAGGATCATCATGCCGGTGAGGGCGGCCGCGATCAGGGCTTCGCGGACGACGCCTTTGATGGAGGCGCGGACGAAGACCGACTGATCGGCGAGCGTAGTTACTTTCAGCTCCGGAGGGATGGTGGCGAGGATTCTCGGGAGCGCGGCTTTTATGTCGTTGACGATGGCCAGCGTGGAGGCTTTGCCGTTGCGGGTAATCGTCATCAGTACGCCGCGCGAGCCGTTGGTGCGCACGATGTTGTTCTGCACCGAGAAGCCGTCGCGGACTTGGGCTACATCCTTCATATAGACGGTGGCGCCGTTGACGGTTTTGATGGGCAGGTTGTTGAGTTCGTCGAGGACTGATGGGGCTGCTGTTGACCTTGATCTGATACTCGGTGCCGGCTAGTTTGGCGGTGCCTGCGGGGAGAATCAGGTTCTGCAAATTCAGGGCGTTCGAGACGTCGACGGGTGCAAGTTGTTTGGCGTAGAGTTCGTCGAGATTCAGATCCACCATCACGGCGCGCGCTTTGCCGCCGAACGGGTACGAGACCGACGCGCCTTGCACGGTGCCGAGCGGGGTGCGGATGAAGTTGTTGCCTAAGTCGAAGATTTCCTGCTCTCGCAGGGTCTTGCTGGAAAGCCCTAATTGGAGGATGGGAACGCTGGCGGCGTCGTATTTCAGAACGTTGCCGGGGAGCATGCCGGGGGGCATCTGGCGGATGGCGCTGGTCATCTGCGCGGTGACTTGCGCTACGGCCATGTCGACTTGGACATTCGGGTGGAAGTAGATCCGGACTACAGCAATGCCGTTATAGGATTGCGATTCGATGTGTTCGATGTCGTTGACGTTGGAGGTGAGGCCGCGCTCGAAATTGGTGACGACGCGCTTTTCCATTTCATCGGGGGAGAGTCCGGTGTACTGCCAGAGCACGCTGACGATGGGGATGTCGATGTAGGGGAAAATATCCACCGGCATGGTGACGATGGCGGCCGCGCCCAAAAAGGCGATGAGAATGGCCATGACGACGAAGGTGTAGGGACGGCGGAGGGCGAGGCGGACTATCCACATAACTTATGTTCCGCAGGGCGAAGATAATGCCTGCTGCTATATCCATATTATCGTTTGAGGCGGGGTTTTTTGGCTGTCCCGATTGGCAGGGTGTGCGGGCCGTATTCGCCATTTGGCAGAGCGGGAGGTTCAGCGACCCTGCGCTATCATATTATGCGTGAAACCGGACGCGGCTCTTGAGCTCGCCACCCAGCAATTGAATCGGGTGCGCGAGGAGATTGGGAAAGTGATTGTCGGCCAGCAGGAAGTGGTGGATGGGGTCCTCATCTGCTTGCTCGCGGGGGGGCACGTCCTTCTTGAAGGCGTACCCGGACTCGGGAAAACTACCCTGCTGCGGACGCTGTCGCGGGTGCTGCATCTGAAATATTCGCGGATTCAGTTCACTCCCGACCTGATGCCCGGCGATATTGTCGGCAGCATGATTATCGATACGCGAGAGCGGGGCCAAGGCGCTGCGTTTTCAGCCGGGGCCGATTTTCGCGCACCTGGTGCTGGCGGACGAAATCAACCGCGCGACGCCGAAGACGCAGTCGGCGCTGCTCGAAGCGATGCAGGAGCACACGGTCACCAGCGGGACTACGACGCATCGAACTGGAAGCGCCGTTTCTGGTGATGGCGACGCAGAATCCGATCGAGATGGAAGGCACGTATCCGCTGCCGGAGGCGCAGCTCGACCGGTTCCTGATGAAGATTCTGGTGCGCTATCCGTCGCGCGAGGACTTGAGCACGATCGTCGAGCGCACGACGCAGAAGGACGAAGTGCAGCTGCGGACGATTCTTGAACCGCGAGGAAATTCTGGGGCTGCGGCGGGTTTGCCGCGATGTGCTGGTGGCGCCGCACGTGCAGAGTTACGCGATCGATCTGGTGATGGCGACGCAGCCGGATACGAGCGAGTCGCACGAGCTGTCGAAGAAGTTTATTCGCTACGGCAGTTCGCCGCGCGGCGCGCAGGCGCTGGTGGAGTGCGGGCAGGTGCTGGCGCTGATGCAGGGGCGGCTGCATCTGTCGATTGAAGATGTGAGACGGTGGCGGCGGCGGTGCTGCGGCATCGCATCATTTTGAATTTCGACGCGCATGCCGATGGGCAGACGCCGGAGACGATTCTGAACAAGATCATCCCCAGCGTGGTGGCGGCGCAGGCGGGCGCCAAGGTCTAGCCGGTGGCTGAAAACGGGCCGCTGATCGACACTCCGCTTCTCGAAAAACTGGACGGCTGACCATTCAGTGGCAGAAGTCCTTGCCTGGGGTTGTGGGCGGACATAACACGTCGCGTTCGGCGGGGCCGGGGCAGGAGTTTCTGGACCACCGGCAATTTCCATCACGGCGACGATCTGCGGGCGGTCAACTGGCGCGCTTATCTGCGGCTGGAAAAATGTTCCTGAAGATGTTCCAACTGGAGCCGCGCATTCCGGTGCGGATGTTGCTGGACATCAGCGGAAATCGATGGAGACAAGGGACGCGTTTCGAAGTTCGATTATGCGCGGAAGCTGGCGGCGGCGATGTGTTATGTCGGCGCTGGTGCGGCTGGATTCGATTTATCTGCAGCCGTTCTCGGAGAGGCTGGGCGATGCGTTGCGGCGGGCGGGGGGCGGCAACGGTTTCAGCCGGCGGCGAATTATTCTTGCAGGCGTTGAAGCCGGGCGGGGCGACAAATTCTTTGACATCGGCGCGCGATTTTATTTCGAAGTATCCGCAGCGCGGGCTGGTGATCGTCATTTCGGATTTTCTGGACGATGCGGATTGCGAGAAGCCGCTGCAGTATCTGACGCGACTTCGGGCATGAGATGATTTTGACGCAGGTGTGGGCGGATGAGGATCGGGAGCCGCCGTGGGATGGCGAGTTGGATTTAGAGGACGCGGAGACGGGCATGCATGTGGAACTGGCGTTCGATTCGGCGCGGGCGCAGTATACGGCGGCGTTCGACGAGTATGCGCAGCAACTGCGCAGCGTGGCGCTGCGAAATGCCGGGCGTTACGTGGGATACTGTCGAACGTCAATAAAGACGATTGCCGATGGTGAGGACGCGGTTTTTGGGCCGCCTGGAGGCGGCTGCAGGCTGAGAGCCTGGCGCCGTGGAGTGGGACGATATGAATTTTCTGAATCTCAGTCTCGGGGAGTTGATGGGGCTGGCGGGGAGCGATCTCGGCTGGCGTCGTGGCGCTGTATCTGCTGGATCGATCGAAGAGGCGGCAGGTGGTGGCGACTTTGCGGTTCTGGACGGCGGGCGGATTCGCGGAGGAGATGAAGCATCGAAGCGGCATGCAGCAGCCGTGGAGTTTATTGCTGCAATTGATCAGCCTGATCTTTTATTGATTGCGCTGGCGGGACCACGGTTGGGGACTGGGGACGGCGCGCGATCATGTGGTGATTCTCGACACGTCGGCGTGGATGGGGGCGCGGGCGGGGCGGGCGATTTTGATGGATGAAGCGAGGAACGCGGCGCTGGCTTACGTGAATGCTCTGCCGCTCGCGGACCGGGTGATGATGGTGCGGGCGGATGCGCTGGCGACGCCGGTGACGCGTTCGAATCGGACAAGGGCGCTTTGGACGAGGCGATCCGGCGGTCGCAGCCGGGGGCTTCGGTTTTGAATCTGCCGCAGGCGCTGGAGTTCGCGCAGAAGGCGCAGAAGCTGCAATCGCAACACGCGGGGGAGATTGTGTTCGTGGGGGCGGCGCGGATTCCTAAGCAGGAAGACGAGATCGCGGTGCCGGCGAATTTGCGCGTGATTTCGATTCCGTCGAACGGGGAGAATGTGGGGCTGCGGAAGTTGGGCGTCGGACGAGCGGCAACAGGCGCGGACGCGTGGGAAGCTTTTGTCGAGTTGCGTAACGACGGGCAGAAGGCTCGCGAGATCACGCTGCTCCTGCAATTCGCGGGGACGGCGGCGGGCAGCAAGACGATGACCCTCGCGGCGGGATCGGAGACGCAGGCTACTTTCGTGTTTCAGGCTAAGAAAGCTGGGTTGCTGGAGGCGCGCGTTACTTCCACCAACGGGCGCGGCGATGCATTTCCGCAGGATGATACGGCGGTCATCGAAGTGCCTATCGGGAAGCCGCTGCGCGTGGCGGTGTATTCGCCGGAGCCGGATCTTTTGAAACCGCTGCTCGCGGGGAATCCGCAGGTGGAGGCTACTTTCGACTTGCCGGCGAAGTATGATCCGTCGGCAGCGGCTGACGTGGTTGTGTTCGACCGCTTTGTTCCTAAAGACGCGCCTAAGAACGCGGCGTCGATTTGGATTGAGCCACCGGCGGGGTCGCCGTTTGCGATTCGCTCGACCGCGGCAAATGTGAAACTCGAGACGTGGCATCAGGAAACGGCGCTGGGGGCGGGGCTGTATACAAAGGATGTGGATCTGGCATCGACCGAGGTCTTCAACCTGGCGCCGGGGGATCAGGCGGTGGCGGATACGGCGCAGGGTCCGGTGGTGGTGGAGCGGCCGGGTGCCGTAAAGATGGCGGCGCTGGGGTTTGATCCGGTGCGCTCGGCGATGAAATACGATCTGGCGACGCCGCTGTTGATGGCGAATCTGCTGCGCTGGATGGCTCCGGAAGTTTTCCGGCGATCGGATGTGCAGGCGGGGACGGTGGGTACGGTGAACGTGGCGCTGGAGAGCGGTGTCAATCCGGCGACGATAAAAGTTTTGGGCGACGATCAGCGTCCGCTGCCGTTCACGGTCGAGGGCAATAGCTTGCGATTTTTCGCGGGTGCGCCGGGGAACGTTCACGTGATCACGGGGGATCGGGAAACGGTTTATTCGCTGACGCTGCCGGATGTGGGCGATACGGCTTGGCGTCCGCCTGCAAGCGCGGCGCGGGGAATCCGGCGGGGGACGACGGCGGGGTCGGCTCCGCCGAATCCTTGGCCATGGCTGGCGCTGGCGGGGGGACTGGGATTATTTGCTGACTGGCTGCTTTATGGACGCAGCCGGATCGTGCGGTTGACGCCGCGCGCGGCTTCGATGAGTTTGGTGGAGCGGCTGCGCTGGAGAAAAGCGTCATGAGTTTCGACCGCTCCTGGGTGTTGCTGCTGGCTTGGATTCCGCTGGCTTGGGGATACTTCGAATACCGGCGAACCACGCGTAAGCTGGGGCTCGCGTTGAAGGTGGCGACCTTCACGCTGATCCTGCTGGCGCTGGCGCAGCCCCGGTTGAGCATTTCGACCAGCAAGGTTGCGGTAGGCGTTTTGGTGGATACGTCGGCTAGCGTTTCGCCGCGGGATCTGGAGCGCGCTTCGAAACTTGCTTCGGATCTGGATGACGCGCGCGGCGGCAATACGCTGCGCGTGATTCCGTTCGCGCGCTCGACGCGCATGGCGGATCTGACGGAGGATCAGAAGCCTTGGAAGCTGCGGCTGACTTCGGGGTCGGACGGACGCTCCACCGATCTTGAGGCGGCGGTGCGCGAGGCGATCAGTTCCCTGCCCCCCGGGATGCTGCCGCGGCTGGCGCTGATTTCCGACGGCAAGGAAAACAAGGGCAGCATCGCGCGTGCGGCTTGGCAGGCGCGGCAGGCGGGGATTCCGATCGATACTTTTGCGATGCAAGGGCGTGAGCGTCCGGCGCTGCGGCTGGAATCTGTGAGTCTGCCGGTGAACGCGTTTACGGGCGAGCAGTTCGCGATCGATCTGGCGGTGTCGGCGCCAGGGAAGATGGCGGCGGAGGTTGAACTGTCGGCCGAGGGGCGGTCCTTGGGCACTACGCAGGTGACCTTGGGGGCGGGCGTCAATCCGATTCGTATGCATGCGAGTCTTGAAACGCCGGGAGCGCTGGATCTCACTATCGCGGTGCGCACCAAGGGTGCGGGCGATTTGCAGGTGGATCAGGCGGTGATGTTGCGCAAGCCCAAGGCATTGTATGTTTCTGAAGATCCGCCGGGGCTTGACAACGCTTTACCGGGGGCACTGGCGGCGGCGCAGTTCGATGTCACGCGCGTCAACGATATTGCTGCCACTAATTTCGCGGATTATCAATTGGTGCTGCTGAACAACTGGGATCTGGAGAAAATCGAGGCGACGCGCAAGGCAGATCTGGAAAAATACGTCAAGCAGGGCGGTGGGCTGCTGGTGATCGGCGGCGAGCGGAACGTCTACGACATGAAGAAGAAGTCAGAGGACGCGCTGGATCGTGCGCTGCCGGCGAAGCTGCTGCCTCCGCAGTCGGCGGAAGGCACGGTGGTGGTGTTGATCATCGACAAGAGTTCGTCGATGGAAGGGCCGAAGATGGAACTGGCGCGCGCGGCGGCGACGGGGCTGGTGGCTAATCTGCGGCCGATCGATCAAGTGGGCGTATTGATTTTCGACAACTCGTTCCGCTGGGTGGTGCCGGTGCGGAAAGCGGACGATCCGCGGGCGATCAATTCGCTGATCGCGGGGATCACGCCGGATGGCGGTACGCAGATCGCGCCGGCGCTGACGGAGGCGTATCAAAAAATTCTGCCGGTGGAGGCGACTTACCGGCACATTCTTTTGTTGACGGATGGGATTTCGGAAGAAGGCAATAGTTATGCGCTGGCGCGCGAAGCCAAGGAACATCAGGTCACGATTTCGACGATCGGGCTGGGGGCGGACGTGCATCGCGAATATCTGGAGATGGTGGCGAACCTGGCCGAGGGTAAGTTTTATTTCCTGAAAGATCCGAACGGGCTGGAACAGATCGTGCTGCGCGACGTGATGGAGCACACCGGCACGACGGCCGTCGAGAAGCCGCTGTCGGCGCAGGTGGCGAAGCAGACGGAGATTCTGGAGGGGCTGAATATTGAAGCGGCGCCGCCTTTCAAAGGTTATGTGCGGTTTGAAGCGAAGCCATCGGCGGAAACGATTTTGCGCTTCGATAAGCACGAGCCGCTGCTGATGCGCTGGCAGTACGGGCTGGGACGGTCGGCTGTATTTACGTCGGACGCCAAGGCGCGCTGGGCGGCGGACTGGGTGGCTTGGAAGGGCTTCGACAAGTTCTGGACGAACCTGAGCCGCGATCTGCTGCCGCACACGCAGGCGGGCGAGGCGACGGTCGAATTCGATAGCGCCAACGGGGATCTGGTGGCGAAGTACCGGCTGGGCGAGGGCGTGGATGAACCTAAGGAAGTGCCGGCGATTTACGTGATCGGCTCGGACGGATTCAAGAAGCAGATGGATGTGATTAAAGTTGGCGCGGGAGTGTATCGCGGTAGGCTGGCGATTGGGGCGCGGCAGGGATTGTTTCGGGTACGGCCGTTGATGGACACGCCGGCGTTTCCGGAAGTGGGGCTGTATCGGCCGGAAGTGGAGCTGACGGAGTACGGTTCGAATCAGACGTTGCTGAAACAGGTGGCGGAGTTCACGGGCGGGCGGTTTGAACCGGCGCCGAAGGCGGTGTTCGATCCGGGCGCGAGGACGCTGGCCTCGACGCTGCAACTGTGGCCTGGGCTGCTGGGGTTGGCGGTGTTGGCGAATCTGGTGGAGTTGGTGCTGCGCAAGTGGAAGGGCTTATTCGGGCGCAGTTAGCGTCTTCCAGTAGTGGTAGACCAGCGATAGCGGCAAACCCATGACGTTGAAGTAACAGCCGTCGACTTTCTCGACAAATTTCGAAGCCAGGCCTTGGATGGCGTCGAGGTCGGACAAATCGCACTCGATGGAAACGCAGGCGCGGCTGGCTCGGGCGCAGGCTGTTTTGGCGGCCTCGAAGTTGCGTGCCAGGCCGATGACTTGCGCGCCGTTTGCCGCCAGCGAGTTCATGGTCTCGAAGCCGAGGCCGGAGTTGCAGCCGGTGACGACAAAATGCTTGCCCGTCAAATCCACGCCGGCCAGCACCTGATCGGCGGTGGAACGGGAGCCAAAGGGAGTCGAGTTGATCATCGTAAGTCCTTAGGGGCGGGCCAACGGGGCGCAAAACATGCGCGCCGCCGCGGTCATACCCAACAAAAATTCCTGACGTGTTTTCGAGGTGTGCTTCAGGCCGCGCGCGGTGGCATGCAGCGCCCTGGCGACGTTGTCGGGCGCCAAGCCGACGGCGCTGCAGTAGGCCGCGAGCGGGGATGCGGCGATGGCGGACGCCAATGCAGCTTCGAAACGCGATTCGTAATGCGCCAAGGTACTGCCCGCGAGCGAGGTACTGGCACACATGAGGTCCGCAGCGTCCGCGCCGGTGAAGCCTACAAAGCGACCAGCCATTCATCACAGGCGGCGATCAACCTAGCCTCGAACGTCGACTGCTCCTTGGACAGTTCCGCGATCGCGGCCCGCAGCTGCTTGCTGAGTTTGTAGGTGACGGCGCTA